>DDUX01000017.1:11868-15207 GCA_002345025.1 Candidatus Accumulibacter iunctus
GCGTTGGCTGAGCTTGTCGCGGGGGCTTCCTTCAGGAGGCCGGCACCGGCTGCCGCTTGCGGCGCACCAACGCCTTCACAGCGGGTAGGCACGAGCCGCACTCGGTGCCGCAGCGCAGTTGCGCCTGCAGGGCCACCAGTCGCTCGGTGTCGTCGCCCGGCATTGTGGCCAACGCGTGGGTGATGCGGTCTTCGCTGACGTCGTGGCAGGCGCAGACCTGCGCACTGCGCGGCGCGCTGGCCACCGGCGGTGTGGCTCCCGCGGCCAGCAGTGCACGGCCCAATTCGGCTACCGGGCGACGCTGTTGCAGCCAGTCGAGCAGCCACGGCGCCGCCGATGCATCGCCAGCGAGCAGGAAGGCCTGCAGCGTGCCGTCAGCCGCCAGCCGCAGGCAGCGGCCGCGGCCCCGGCGGGAGTCGGCATAGCGCAGCGCCGGGCCGCTGGCGAGTTGCAGTTCGCCTTCGATGGCGGCCAGCAGCGCAGCGTCGATCGGCGTCTCGGCGGCCGCTCTCAGCAGCAGGCCGAGCTGTGCGTGTGGTTCGCGGCCGAAGGGTACCCAGCTCGCGTAGGGCAGGCCGGCAGTCAGCTGGCGCAACCGCTCGCGCACGGCCAGTGCCGCGTCGGCGGGCAGCCAGGCCGCGCCGACCAAAGCCCACGGTAGCTCTGCCGCCTCAACCCGAACTGCCGCGTGCTTGAGTTCGGGCTGCCGCGACACCGGACACGACGACGAAGGCATCAAGCCGTTGACGCCAAGACCCTGGAGGAATTCGCTGCCCCAGTGCATGGCGATGAATGCCTGCGCCGGCGCGAGTGATTCGCTGGCCTGCACCGGCAGGACGAGCGAGCCACGCCGCGAGCTCACGCGCACCAGTTCGCCGGCCCGCCAGCGGCGACGGTCCAGTTCCTGCGGGTGCAATTCCAGCGCCGGCTCGGCAGCGTGTGCGAACAGCCGGCCGAGCGTGCCGGTGCGGCTCATCGTGTGCCACTGGTCGCGCAGCCGGCCGGTGGTCAGCGACACCGGGAAACGTGCGTCGCGCGCCTCGGCCAGCGGGCGTGGCGCCGGGGCGTGGAAGCGCGCGCGGCCGTCGTCGGTGGCGAAGCGAGCGTCGGTGTACAGCCGCTCCGTGGCGGCGCCACCGGCGGCAAATGGCCATTGGCGTGGGGTGTCGAGCGCGGCGTAGTCCAGGCCGGTGATGTCGAGATCGCGGCCGCGCGTGCTCTCGCGGTGCTCCAGCCAGACGCTCTCACCGCTGTCGTACGGGAACAGCGTGGCGCAACCGGCCACGCGCCGTGACGGCAGCCGCGCCTCGATCCGGCGTGCAACGTCGACCGCCACCTGCCAGTCGGCACGCGCCTGCCCCGGTGCAGCGACCGCAGCGCGCACGCGGCTGATCCGGCGCTCGCTGTTGGTGACCGTGCCTTCCTTCTCGCCCCAACTGCTTGCCGGCAGCAGCAGGTCGGCAAAGTCGGCGGTGGCCGTGTTGACGTAGGCCTCCTGCACGACGACGAACTCGCAGCGCTGCACGGCCCGCCGCACCAACGCCTGGTCGGGCATCGATTGCGCAGGGTTGGTGCAGACGATCCACAAGGCCTTGATCTCGCCGTCGGCCGCTGCCTGGAACATCTCGACAGCGGTCTTGCCTGGCGTGGCCGGCACGTCGCGAACGCCCCACAAAGCGGCCACTTCGGCGCGGTGCTCGGCATTGCCCAGGTCTCGGTGCGCGCTGAGCAGGTTGGCGAGGCCTCCTACCTCGCGCCCGCCCATTGCGTTCGGCTGGCCGGTCAGCGACAGCGGTCCGGCGCCGGGCCGGCCGATCTGCCCGCAGGCCAGGTGCAGGTTGATCAGCGTGGTGTTCTTGTCAGTGCCGCTGGTGCTCTGGTTCAGGCCCTGGCACCAAAGTGACAGCGTCGGTGAGCGCTCACCGACGCCATCGACACCGGCAAACCATCGCGCCGCCTGCACGATGTCGTCCCCCTTCAGTCCGCAGGCCTTGGCCGCAGCGGCTGGGGTGAACTCGCGCACGCGGTCGCGCAGGGCGGCAAAGCCGGTGGTGTGGGCCGCGATGTAGGCGCTGTCGACCAGGCCTTCCCAAAGCATCACGTGCAGCATCGCGTGGTGCAGCGCGACGTCGCTGCCGGGCAGCAGTTGCAGGTGCAGGTCGGCATCGGCAGCGGTTTCGGTGCGGCGCGGATCGGCGACGATGAGTTTCATGCCCGGCCGCGCGCGGCGGGCATCCTCGAGCCGGCGGTACAGCACCGGGTGCGCCCAGGCCATGTTCGAGCCGGTGATGAAGACGGTTTGCGCCAGAGCGAGGTCGTCGTAGCACGCCGGCGGCGCGTCGGCGCCGAGGCTGAGCTTGTAGCCAGCGACCGCGCTGCTCATGCACAGCCGCGAGTTGGTGTCGACATTGTTGGTGCCCAGCAGGCCCTTGGCCAGCTTGTTGAACACGTAGTAGTCCTCGGTGAGCAACTGGCCCGAAAGGTACAGCCCGACGGCGTCGGGGCCATGCGCTTCAATGATGCCGGCGAAACGGTCGGCCACCTCGGCGAGTGCCACGTTCCAGCCCGTGGGCTGCAGCGGCGCGCCGCGCTGCGGCCGGCGCATCGGCGTCAGCGCGCGCACCTGGGACTGCAGCGCCGGCGCGGCGGTCAGGTGCAGTGTGCTGCCCTTGGTGCACAAGCGACCGAAGTTGGCCGGGTGTTCGGGGTCGCCGCGCACGCCGGTGATGTGAAGGCCGTCGCTTTCGATCAACACGCCGCAGCCGACGCCGCAGTAGGGGCAGGTCGAACGTGTCTCAGTCATGTCTCGCTTCGACTGGGAGGGTTGCGTTGTACGGCCGCTTTACCGCACAGGTGCAAAGAGCGCGAAGGAAATGCCTGCGGAAAGGCTGTCGCCGTCTGCACGGTGAACCTCGTCGCACCTCTGCGCCCTCCGCGCCTCGGCGGGTGAACCGGCATGGCAACTTACTCTGCCTCTTTCAGTGCCCGATCCGGCGCCGCCAACTCGTCGGCATCAAGCGAGACCTGTCCCGCATCGACCCGCACGCTGAAGATTTGCGCGCAGCCGACGTCGGGCGCACGCGCGTGGCCGTCGATCAGATTGATGGTCCAGTTGTGCAGCGGGCAGGCCACGCCGTCGCCGAAGACGATGCCTTGCGACAACGGCCCGCCCTTGTGCGGGCAGCGGTCGAGCATGGCGAAGACACGGTCGTCGGCGGTGCGGAAGACCGCTACGTCGGTGCGGCCGGGCCGGGCCACGCGCCGCGATCCCAGGCGCGGGATGTCCTCGATATGGCAGATGCTGGTCCACGTGGTCATGCGTGCTCCTTCAGCGCGGCT
>DDUX01000017.1:15539-16271 GCA_002345025.1 Candidatus Accumulibacter iunctus
TAACGGCGCGAACTGCCGCAGGTCCACCTGCGCCTTGTCGAGTTCGAACCACGGATCGGGCTCGCCGTCCAGGCTGAACTGCAGTCGCGCCCACAGCGCCTTGCGGCCCTCGGCGTCGTCGAGGATCTTCTTCTTCACGTGGTCCAGCCCGACGCGGCTGACGTAGTGCACCGTGCGCTCGAGGTACCACCCTTCCTCGCGGTAAAGCTGGCAGAAGGCGCCGGTGTACTCCAGCACTTCCTCGGCGGTCTTCAGCTTGACGAGGAAGTGCGCGACCTCGGTCTTGATGCCGCCGTTGCCGGCGACGTACATCTCCCAGCCCGAGTCGACGCCGATGATGCCGACATCCTTGATACCAGCCTCGGCACAGTTGCGCGGGCAGCCGCTGACGGCGAACTTGACCTTGTGCGGCGCGTACATGCGCCACATCGCACGTTCGAGATCCTTGCCCATCTGCGTGCTGTCCTGTGTACCGAAGCGGCACCACTCGCTGCCCACGCAGGTCTTGACCGTGCGCAGCGCCTTGGCGTAGGCATGGCCGCTCGGCATGCCGATGTCGGCCCAGACCGCCGGCAGGTCTTCCTTCTTCACGCCGAGCAGGTCGATGCGCTGGCCGCCGGTGACCTTGACTGTCGGGATCCGGTACTTGTCGACCGCATCGGCGATGCGCCGCAGCTCGCTGGCGCTGGTCTCGCCGCCCCACATGCGCGGGATCACGCTGTAGGTGCCGTC
>DDUX01000017.1:16539-23515 GCA_002345025.1 Candidatus Accumulibacter iunctus
GCGTGACCGCGCTCGTTGATGAAACGGCTCTGCGGGTCGTCCACCGCTTCCTTGGGCCAGCTGCTGATGAGGTAGTAGTTGACCGCCGGCCGGCAGCTCGCGCAGCCGTTGGGCGTGCGCCAGTCGAGCGCGCTGTAGACCTCGTCGATGCTCAGCAGGCGCTGCTCGACGATGGCCTGGCGCACGTCGGCATGGCTGTGGTCGGTGCAACCGCACATCGCCTTCCTGGTCGGCGCTGCCGAGTAGTCGCCACCGGCGGTGAACATCAGCAGTTGCTCGACGAGACCGGTGCAGGAACCGCAGCTGGCGCTGGCCTTGGTCTGCTTGCGCACCTCGTCCAGCGTGAACAGGCCCTTCTCCTTGATCGCCTTGCAGATCGTGCCCTTGGTGACGCCGTTGCAGCCGCAGACCTCGGCGTCGTCGGGCATCACCGCGGCCTTGCTGTGGCCTTCGTGGCCGCTGTCGCCGATGTTGTCCTCGCCAAACATCAGCTTGTCGCGGATGTCGCCGATGGGACGCCCGGCGCGCAGCAGCTTGAAGTACCAGCTGCCATCGGCGGTGTCCCCGAACATGCAGGCGCCGACCAGCTTGTCGTTCTGGATGACGAGCTTTTTGTAGACGCCGCCGTAGGGGTCGGACATCACGATCTCTTCACAGTCGGGCCCTCCGGTGAAGTTGCCGGCCGAGAACAGGTCGATGCCCGTCACCTTCAGCTTGGTGCTGGTCTGGCTGCCGGTGTAGCGGCCGATGCCAAACTGCGCCAAGTGCGTTGCCGCGACCTTGCCCTGCTCGAACAACGGTGCCACCAGTCCGTAGGCGATGCCGCGATGCGCGGCACACTCGCCCACCGAGTAGATGCGCGGGTCGGTGATCGTCTGCATCGTGTCGTTGACGACGATGCCGCGGCTGCAGTGCAGGCCGATCTTCTCGGCCAGCGCGGTATTCGGGCGAATGCCGGCGGCCATCACCACCAGGTCGGCGGGGATCTCGCTGCCGTCCTTGAACTGCACGGCCATCACCCTTCCATCGCGATCCGGGATCAAGGCCTGGGTCTGCGCACCGATCAGGAACTTCAGCCCGCGCGCTTCGAGCGACTGCTGCAGCAGCTTGCCGGCGGTTTCATCGAGCTGGCGCTCCATCAGCCACGGTGCGATGTGCACCACCGTCACCGTCATGCCGCGCACCGCCAACCCGTTTGCGGCCTCCAGCCCGAGCAGGCCGCCGCCGATGACGACGGCCTGCTTGTAGCGCAAGGCGGCGTCGATCATCGCCTGGGTGTCGGCGATGTCGCGGTAGCTGATCACGCCCTGCAGGTCCGTGCCCGGCACCGGCAGGATGAAGGGGTTGGACCCGGTGGCGATCAGCAGCCGGTCGTAAGGCTCGCGCGTGCCGTCGTCGGCGATCACCACACGCTGACGGCGCTGGACGTCGACCACCGTCTTGCCCAGGTGCAACCGGATACCGTGGTCGGCGTACCACTGCAGCGGGTTGAGAACGATCTGCTCGAGCGTCTGCTCGCCCGACAACACGGGCGACAGCAGGATGCGGTTGTAGTTGGGGTGCGGCTCGGCGCCGAAAACGGCGATGTCGTAGAGGTCGGGGGCCAGCTTGAGCAGTTCCTCGACCGCACGGATGCCGGCCATGCCGTTGCCGATGACGACCAGCTTCAGGCGGGGGCTGGCCGAGAAGTCGTCGGAGGTCTGGCCGGGCTCAAGGACGGTCTTGGTATCCATCGTCGAAGCTCTCTCGCAAGATTGGGAATGGCAGGGTGTCAGAAGTACCAGGCGACGACGGCGCGCAGCCGGCCGTCGTGCAGCACGGGCACCGCAACCACGGCGTCAAGCCCGGCAGCGGTGGCGGCGGCGCCGACCAGTCCGGGTTCGCTGGCGGCGCTCTCGCCGACCATCGGCACGCCGGTGAAGGCGGCGCGGCCCAGCGTGCCCTGGCCACGTTCGATGAAGTCGTGGCCGTCGCCTGCCGGCACTGTGCCGGTGGCCTCGCAGAAACCCCCGGAACGGGTCAGGCGCTCGCCATCGGCGTCGGGCAGCCAGGTTTCGAAACGGCGTACGATCGGCGTCGCCATCGCCGACAGGAAGGCCATCACGAAAGTCGAGGCGCCGCGCGTCGCGCACGGCAGGACAAAGCCGCGGTTGATGCCGACCTTGATCGCACTATCGGCGCGCAGGAAGCGTTCGCCCTTGCCGAGGTCTTCCTGGAACACCGGCAGCCGCGATTCCCAGGCCAAGCCCGGCAGGCCGTGACCCTGACGGAACGCGGTGCGCCGCGAGATGAACTCGAAAGCGTCGGCCGTACTGCCGTAGTAGCCATCGTCGAGCGTCATGTCCTTCGATGCTGCCGGGTCGTTGGACCACAGTTCGATGGCACCAGCGTGCGCTTCGTCGTCACCGCAGAAGATGACCAGCACCGCGGTGAGAAAGTCGCCGGCAAACACGGGCAGCGCGATGCCGCAGGTCAGGCCTTCGGCGTGCGCGGCCTGGGTGCGGCGGAAGTTCGCACCTGCGAACTGTTTCAATACGATCGGCCGGCCTTCCAGCCAAGCCTGGCCCGGCAGGCCTTCGCCGAGGCCGAAGCACATCTGCCGGCTGGTGGCGCCAAAGCGCTTTGCGCTGCCGTACAGGCCAGCGCTGAACTCGAGCGTGCTGCGGTCGTTGCTGGGCACCCAGACTTCGACGACGCGGATGAAGGTCTTCTTGCTGGTGACGACGGCGGCGTCCATCTCATGCAGCCTTTTCGACGTGGCTGTGCCGCGTGTAGAGGAAGTCGATGACCTCCTTGCGGTACTGCACGTAGTCGCGGTTCTCGGCCAGCGCCACGCGCACGCGCGGGCGCGGCAGGTCCACGCGCAGCACCTCGCCGATGGTGGCGGCCGGGCCGTTGGTCATCATCACGATGCGGTCGCTGAGCAGCACGGCTTCGTCGACGTCGTGCGTCACCATCATTACCGTCGCCCCGGTGGTGGCGACGATCTTCATCAGTTCGTCCTGGAGCCGCGCACGCGTGAGCGCATCGAGCGCACCGAAGGGTTCGTCCATCAGCAGCATTTTCGGCTCCATGGCGAGAGCACGCGCGATACCCACGCGCTGCTTCATGCCGCCGGAGATCTCGTGCGGGCGCTTGGCCACCGCGTGGCTCATGCCGACCAGGTCCAGCGCCGCCAGCGCGCGTTCGCGCAGTTGCGCCTTGCCTTCCTTTTCGCTGAAAACCCGCTCGACCGCCAGCAGCACGTTGTCCAGGCAGCTCAGCCACGGCAACAGCGAGTGATTCTGGAAAACGACGCCACGATCTGGCCCGGGCCCCGTCAGCTCGCGTTCCTGGAGCAGCATGATGCCGCTGGAAGGTGTGGTCAGGCCGGCCACCAGGTTCAACAGCGTGCTCTTGCCGCAGCCCGAGTGGCCGATGAGGGTGACGAACTCGCCGCGCTGCACTTCGAGGTTGATGTCGCGCAGCGCGACGAAGGGACCACGCTTGGTGGGGAACACCATGCCGACGTCCTGGATCTGCAGCGTCCGCCGGGTGTTTATGGAGGGAGTGGCATTGACGAGCATGGCGGACCTCAGTTGTAGTCGAAGCGGCGTGCCACTGCCAGCAGCGACCATTCGAGCAGCAGCCCGACCGCGCCGATGACGAAGATGGCGATGATGATGTGGGCGACGTTGAGGTTGTTCCACTCGTCCCAGACCCAGAAGCCGATGCCCACGCCGCCGGTCAGCATCTCGGCCGCGACGATCACCAACCAGGCGGTGCCCACGCTCAGCCGCACGCCGGTGAGCATGTACGGCATCACCGACGGCAGCAGGATGCGGGTGGCGATCTTCCACTCGCTGAGCTTGAGCACGCGGGCGACGTTGAGGTAGTCCTCAGGCACCTTCTGCACGCCGACCGCGGTGTTGATCACCATCGGCCAGATCGAACAGATGAAGATGGTCCAGATCGCCGCCGGGTTGGCGCTCTTGAAGACCAGCAGGCCAATCGGCAGCCACGCCAGCGGCGACACCGGCTTGAGCAGGCTGATCAACGGCGAGAGCATGCGGTTGAACAGCGTGAAGCGGCCGATGATGAAGCCCAGCGGAATGCCGACCAGCGCTGCCAGGCCGAAGCCCAGGCCCACCCGCTGCAGCGAGAACAGGATGTTCCAGCCGATGCCCTGATCGTTGGGGCCATTACTGTAGAACGGGTCGGAAAAGAGCTTTACCGCGGCGTCGAAGGTGGCCAGCGGCGTTGGGAAGCTGACGCTCTTCTGCGTCGCCAGCGCCCAGACGGCGATCAGCAGGGCCACGCCGCCCAGGGGCGGCAGCACCCGCGCGCCGAGGCCGCGCCAGTCGAAGGGCTCGCGCGGCGCAGGGGCCGGTGTCGCCGCGGTGCTCACGGCAACTACAGTGGCTCGGCGCACCGGTGGCGTGTCGGCGGGCGGGGCCACGTCACGCGGGGTGTCTAAGAGGGCTCTGCCCATGGAGGTGTCCTGAAAAGTGAAAACAATCAATTGGCTTGTGCTGATTCATAAGCAAACTTCGTGCCAAACAATTTACGCTATTGAATTGCAGTGCATTGCCAATCACCCCGATCATCATGGCAAGTTCCAGGGCGCCAGACTGGTGCAGCGGCACCCTCGCTGCGCACCAGCTCGGAGTCGCTGAAAGGCCAATGCAGCGCATGCTGAGACGCCACCCGACAAAGCTGTTTGCCATGGCGGCTTGAAAATCGTCTTTGTCGGCAGCGTCAGTGCTTACCTGCGATTCGCATCGGGTGACCGTTCGGCCCCCTGCCGGCGCAGCGCCCTGATCCAGGCCTTCTGGCAGAGGGCCTGCTGTTGCCCTTCGAGATGTTCGCGGATCGTCTGGCGGGCTTCCGCGAGGCTCAGCAGCCGTTCGCGCTGGATGGCTTCGCAGCGGACCAGGTGGTAGCCGAGTTCGCTCTCGATCACCTCGGAAAGCATCCCCTCGGCGAGGCTGAAGGCGACCGCATCGAGCTGCGGATAGAGGCGGCCGCGCGGCACGCGGCCGAGCAGGCCGCCATGGATTGCCGTCGGACATTCGGAATGCTTGAGGGCCTGCTCCGCGAAGCGCTGCGGTTCCTTGCGCAGGCGGGCGTGAATGGCGTCGATGCGGGCGCGTGCGGCCTGTCGCTCGTTGCCCGCCAGACCGTCGTTGATGGTCACCAGCAGGTGTCGCAGCACGCGCGTTTCGCCAAGGCGAAAGCGTTGCCGGTTCATGTACCAGAAAATCTCGACGTCGGTATCGCTGACCGCCGCCGAACCTGCCGCGACCTTTTCCAGCACCGCCTCGACCATCAGGTCGCGCGTCACCGCCTGGCGCAACGACGACGCATCCAGGCCGACGCGCTCAAGCTCCGCGTGATACTCGTCATCGTCGCCATAACGACCGCGGATTTCCATCAGCCTGGCGTCGACCGAGGCCGCCGTGAGCTTCACGCTGGCCGCTTCCGGTGTCTCCAGGATCAGGGTCTCGATCTCCTGCTGCCGGTCGGCGGCTCTGGTCACCCGGTGCAGCTCTGCCGGTGCGAGAGACTCCAGGGGCCTGCCGAACAATTGCGCGGCGAGCTTGATCGACCGGTAGATACTGCCCGGTTCAGGCATCGTCTGGCCGCGGCCATTCGCCCAGCGCGGCCTCGGGTACCCACAGGGGGATGCCCGCGAGGCAGTCGAAGTGCGTCCGATAGACGACGCCCCCGGTCTCCGATCTTTCGAGATTCAGGATTTCGCCACGACTGCCAGCCGGCACCCGGAGCTCCCCACCCACGGCCAGGGGGCGCAGCGCGCGCACCCTCTGGCGAACCTCGAAGCGGCTTTCGATCCAAGGCTGGTCGACGCCGACCAGCTCTTCTTCACGACAGCCGACCAGGCGCCCCTCGTCGAGGAAGTGGACGGAGTAGATGATCTGCTCCTGGAGAAAGGTGCCGACACCACGCACATGCCCGATGCGCCCGCGTCGCACCAGCAGGTCGCCGGTCGGCACGCCCGGGAAGGTGCCGTCGTTGCGCACGTTGCGCGTCACCCGCACGGCATCGCCGTAGTCCCAGCGCGGCAACACGGGTTCAGTCCGTCAGCGAGGAAAGGGGGACGAAGGACGATCCCTCGGCCTTCTGGAAGACGGCAAAGACCTTTTCGGCCTGCGCGCTGGAGCCGACGAAGTCGCCGTAGGCGCGTGCCAACCAGTGACGATAGGCGAGGTAGTCGGGCGCCTTGCCGGCTTCCTGCTTGGCCAGATAATCGTGAAAGCGTTGCAGGATGTGCAGGCGATTGACCTGCACCACCGGCACGGCGAAGTCGATGCCGAAGTAGTCGAGAAATTCTTCCGCCGAACTCAGCTCGGCGAGGTCGTCCGCAAAGGTGTCGTTGGCGCAAGCCATGGCTTTCTCCTCTTTCAATCCAAGGGTTCGGTGAGCGGTGCGTAGTGGCGATCGATGACTTCGAGCAGCGGCCGAGCGCCGAGGGCGTCGCGCAGGTCGACTCCGGCAATCGTCCGCAGGCGAGTACACGCCTCGCCGACTTGCCCGAGGCGCAACAGGATCACCGCCGACCCCTTGAGCGCCAGCAGATGGAAACGCAGCATGCCCATCGAGCGCATTGCCGCCTCTCCGAGCGTACGTGGCCCCAGGTTGCGCCAGCCTCCGGCCAGTTGCAGGCGGCGCGCACTGACTTCCAGCGCCCGCTCGGCGACGAGAAGCGCATCGTCCCGGCGATGCTGATAGAAATAGTAACGGTACAGCGCGACCAGGACCGAGAGCTGCTCCGGCGCCAGAAAGTAGGCAAAGAGCAGCCGTTGCTCCGCTGCCGGTTGGCCGTAGTCACGCGCCGCGGCGACGATCTGGGCCGCGACGCGCGGCGGGCAGGGCTCGTCGAAATAGAGCACGTCGTCGCCAAGTTCCAGCAGTTCGAGTCGGTCAGCCATCGCCATCTTCCCGTTGCATCGGCTCAGGGCCGAGCAGGTCCAGTAGA
>DDUX01000017.1:23847-26831 GCA_002345025.1 Candidatus Accumulibacter iunctus
TCCGACAGCTCATGACCGAGGGCCGCCATCACCTGTTGTACCGCGCGCGCCCCGGAATGCTTGCCGAGAACCACGCGGTGGCGCCGGCCGACCAGACGCGGATCAAAGCCCTGATAGTTGGCCGGATCCTTGAGCAGGCCGTCGACGTGAATCCCGGCCTCGTGGGTGAAGGCGCCTTCGCCGACGACGCTCTTCTGCCAGCACAGGGGGCGCCCGGAGGCGACGGCCACGCGTTGCGAGATCGCGTGCAAGCCGGCGAGATCGATCCCTGTCTGGATTCCCTGGCACAGATGCAGACCCAGTACGACCTCTTCCAGCGGCGCGTTGCCGCAGCGTTCGCCAAGCCCGTTGACGGTCGTGTTGAGGTGCGTCGCGCCGGCGCGGGCGGCTGCCAGGGTGTTGGCCGTGGCCATCCCGAGGTCGTCGTGGGCGTGCATCTCGATTTCGAGATCGCACCGCGAACGCAGGTGGCGAATGCGTTCGAAGGTGGCGAATGGATCGAGCACGCCCAGCGTATCGGCAAAGCGGATGCGCTGCGCACCGGCGGCCTGCGCGGCTTCGGCAATCGCCGCCAGCAGATCCGGGTCGCCGCGCGAGGCGTCCTCGGCGCCGATGCCGACGCCGAAACCGAAATCACGCGCCATTTGCACGTGCGCGCCGATCTGCGTCAGCAGCCACTTGCGATGACGTCGCAGTTTCGCCTGCAGGTGCTGATCCGAGGCGGGTACGGAAATGTCGATCAACTGCGCACCGAGGTTCGCCGCCAGCGCAATGTCGGCGCGGTTCATTCGCGTCCACACCATCAGGCGCGCCTTCAGTCGCAGCGCGGCAACCGCCCGGATGCTCTCGCGTTCGGCCTCGCCCATCGCGGGAATGCCGATCTCCAGCTCGGGAACGCCGACAGCGTCAAGGCGGCGCGCGATGTCGGTCTTTTCGTCCAGACTGAAGGCGACACCTGCCGACTGCTCGCCATCGCGCAGGGTGGTGTCGTTGATGACGATGTCGGCGGGAAGGTTGTGGTTCATGGCACTCAGCAACCTGCAATTCCAGTGCCAGAAATACAGCCATTGCAAATCAGTGCCTTGCAGCGGTTGGTCGGACAATTGTCGGCTTTGCGACGCGATTGTGAGCTTGCGCCGGGGAGGTGCCCGCACAGGTCCTGCGTCTTCATCGCCCTTTCCGGTGCCGGGGTCCCGCCAGCCCGACAGACTTCGCGAGGCGCTGAAGCTCGAGCGGAACGTTCCTGCTGACCGTCAGGCAAGCTCTGGTCTGGCCCTGCGCCAACTCGGAGCACAGCGGCACTGGCATGACGGCTGTCGGGCGCTCAGCCGACCAGCGCCACCGCCTTGATCTGAGCCCATACCTGCTGGCCCGGTGCGAGCTCGAGGCGCCAGGCGGAGTGCCGGGTCAGGCGCGCCAGCATGGGCGTGCCGCCGACTTGCAACTGCACCAGCGCGAGCGCCGGATGATCTTCAGCAACATGACTGATCACCGTCGCTGGCAGCAGGTTCATGATGCTGAAGTCGCCATGACGGCTGCGCGCAATGCTCACATCGCGCGCCAGAATGCGCAGGCGCACGCGACGCCCGACAGCGGCACCGCCGTCGCGCACCCAGACTTCACCACCTGCGAAGACGATCCGGGAGAGATGCCACTCGGCATCCCGTTCGACCACCGTGCCGGAGAAGACGACACCGGCGTCGTCGCCGAGGCGCAGCGGCGGGTCGACGCTCGCCAGGACCTCGGTCAGTGGGCCCTGCGTGACGGCGCGACCATCGTCGATGACCAGGAGATGGTCGGCGAGTCGCGCCACCTCGTCGGGGGCGTGACTCACGTAGAGGACGGGGATCTCCAGTTCGTCACGCAATTGCTCCAGGTACGGCAGAATTTCCTGCTTGCGCGCATGGTCGAGCGCCGCCAGTGGTTCGTCCATCAGCAGCAGGCGTGGGCTGGTGGCGACCGCGCGTGCAATGGCCACGCGCTGACGCTCGCCACCCGACAGGCGATCGCACCGCCTTTCGAGCAGGTGGCCGATGCCGAGCAACTCGACAGCCCGTGCAAGTGAAACGCGGCGCTGATGCGCGGCGATGCGGCGGCGTCCGAAATCGAGATTGGCGGCGACGTCGAGATGCGGGAATAGTCGCGCCTCCTGAAAGACATAGCCGAGCGGGCGGCGATGCACGGGCAGGCGCCGTGCGCCGTCCTGCCAGATTTCGCCATTGACCGCCAGGAAGCCGGAGGCGGCTTTTTCGAGTCCGGCGATGCAGCGCAGCAGCGTCGTCTTGCCCGACCCCGAACGTCCGAACAGGGCGGTGATGCCCTGTCCCGGCAGATCGACATCGACGTCCAGCGTGAAGGCTGGGTACGGCAGGCGGAAGCGCGCCCGGATGCTCACCGGGTCCGCTCCGGCTTCAGCGCGTTGAGCAGCAGCAGGACGGTGAACGAGAAAGCCAGCATGCCGGCAGCGAGCCGATGTGCAGCCTCGTACTCGAGCGCTTCGACATGGTTGTAGATGGCCATCGACAGCACCTGTGTCTTGCCCGGAATGTTGCCGCCGATCATCAGGACCACTCCGAACTCACCCACCGTGTGCGCGAAGCCGAGGAT
Organism: Candidatus Accumulibacter iunctus; assembly: GCA_002345025.1. Classification (GTDB taxonomy): domain Bacteria; phylum Pseudomonadota; class Gammaproteobacteria; order Burkholderiales; family Rhodocyclaceae; genus Accumulibacter; species Accumulibacter iunctus. The sequence continues at coordinate 26,455 of DDUX01000017.1, forward strand.
TCCCGCGGTCATGAAACCCGGTCGGGCGAGCGGCACCACCACCGCGAAGAAGGTATCCCAGGGATTGGCGCGCAGCGTCGCCGCCGCCTCCAGCGGCTGCTCGCCGATGGCTTCGAAGGCCTGTTGCAAGGGCTGAACGACGAAAGGCATCGAGTAGATCACCGAGGCGACGACGAGGCCAGCGAAGGTGAAGGGCAGCGGCTGCAGCCCGCCCGCCGCCAGCAAGCGGCCGAGCATTCCGTCCGGCCCCATCAGCACCAGCAAGTAGAAGCCGAGAACCGTTGGCGGCAGCACCAGCGGCAGGGTCACCAGGGCGCCGATCACTCCTTTCGCCCAGTGCCGGGTGCGCGCCAGCCACCAGGCCATCGGCGTGCCGA
>DDUX01000017.1:27140-30190 GCA_002345025.1 Candidatus Accumulibacter iunctus
CAGCAAGGTCGGCCGCGTTCAGCATGACTCTCGAAGCACCACGATGGCGCGCCACGGCAGGGAAAACGCCGCGCCTGTAATCGGGAGATGGGCTCCGGCCGCTGCATCGGCGATGCGCATCATTCGTAACCGAAGGACTTGATGATTGACCTGGCCTTGTCGCCGCGCAGGTACTTCAGCAGCGCTGCGGGACCTGAGCTGCCTTTCCCCCTGGCGAGCAGTACCGCATCCTGGCGGATCGGGTCGTGGAGCTGCTGCGGCACGATCCAGCCCGACCCTTCGGCGATGCGACCCTCCCTGTATACCTGGGAGAGTGCGACGAAGCCGAGTTCGGCGTTGCCGGAGGCGACGAACTGGTAGGCTTGCGTGATGCTCTCTGCCGTGACGAACTTCAGCCGCAGCTTCTCAAGCAGACCGAGCGCCTGCAGCGTCTGGATGCCGGCTGCGCCGTAGGGTGCGAGCCTGGGATTGGCCAGCGCAAGGTGATGGAAGTCGTTCCTTCCCAGCACTTCACCCTTGGCGTCCACGAAGCCCTCTCTCCGGCTCCAGAGGACGAGTTTGCCGACAGCGTAGGTGAACCGGCTACCGGCAACGCCGTCGCCTTCCCTCTCCAGGCGTGCCGGTGTCTCGTCGTCAGCCGCGAGCAGCACTTCGAAGGGTGCGCCGGCCTTGATCTGGGCGTAGAACTTGCCGGTTGAACCGAACGACGCAACGATGGTGTGACCGCTGTCCTTTTCGAACTCGGCGGCGATCTTCTGCATCGGCGAGGCGAAGTTTGCCGCGACAGCGACGCTGATCTCGTCCGAATGGACCGATGCCGCGCTCAATAGGACAACGGCGAGAGAAAGCTGACGGAGCATGTCAAGTCCTTGTGTTCAGGCCGAAGGGGCCAGGATGCTGTGCGCAGTGGAGAACGTAAGCAAGAAGGAAGCCAGCATCACTCTGAGCCTTCCTCCGGCCCGAAGCAGAGGGCGCGGTCGCAGCACTCGGCACAGTGCGGCGCCTTGCAGATCGGCGCGCCGGCACGCTCGCAGAGCTGCCGGTAGAAAAACTTTTTCCATTTCATGTCGCCGACGTTCTTCGCCGCCAGGACGGGGAAGTTCTCACACAGCAAGTCCGATAACGCCTTGCGGCCGGGCAGCCCCATGTCCTGCCAGAGGTGGTTCGCGCCCATTGCCGCCGTCGCGATGGCATGACACAGGCAGATGCCAGACTCGTCGGGCAGCGCCAGGTGTTCGAGCAACAGATCGAGGAGATCGGCAAACTCGTCGCCGTCATCGTCGGGAGTCCACACCCCGGGGGCCACCGCGAACCTGGTGCCGGGGCAAAGAGCCGCCAGGAGCGCTTGCAGCCGCTCTTCCGGGAAACCCCGGATCAACGGCCAGCGGCCCGCCTTCAGCGATTGACCGACGACGCCAAGCAAGGCGAGTGTGCGCTGGTCTTCGCCGAGCCGCATCCTCGGCAGCTTGTCGGTCGGGTCGAGCATGCAGGGCTCCCAAGTGGCGAACGAAGGACTTCAAGCAGGATCCACGCCAAGCTGCCTGGCAGTCACACCGAATCCCGGCCGATCCACGGGCGCTGGCCGGCCGCGCTCGTGCCTGGACCGGCCGGTGGCGCTCCTCCGCTTCGTTCGACGCGACAATGTCGCGAACCCGACAACGCCCAGCCCAGACACAAGGATGCGGAATCAGGCGCTTAGCGGTGGCACGGCACTTGCGTCATGAGCGGCAACAGAGGACTGACGCCATGAAGACAGCCGAAATCGCCGAACTGCTGAACGAGCCCGCCTGTGCCCACAACAGGAATGAAAAATCCGGTTGCGCGCGCACCAAACCCGGCGCAACCGCCGGCGGCTGCTCGTTCGACGGCGCGCAGATTGCGCTGCTGCCGATTGCCGACGTCGCCCACATCGTGCACGGGCCGATCGGCTGCGCTGGCGCTTCCTGGGACAACCGCGGCGCGCGCTCGTCGGGCCCGGCACTCTATCGCATCGGCATGACCACCGACCTCACCGAGCAGGACGTGATCATGGGCCGTGGCGAGAAACGCCTGTTCCTGGCCATCAAGCAGGCGATCGACGACTACGCGCCAAAGGCCGTCTTCCTTTACTCCACCTGTGTTCCGGCGCTGATCGGCGACGATATCGAGGCCGTGGCCAGAGCGGCCAGCGCGCGCTGGGGCGTGCCGGTGCTGCCGGTCGACTGCGCCGGCTTCTACGGCACCAAGAATCTCGGCAATCGCATCGCCGGTGAAGCCATGTTCAAGTACGTCATCGGCACGCGCGAGCCGGCACCGGTCGCGGCGTCGGCACACCGGCCGGGCATTCGCGTACACGACGTGAACCTCATCGGCGAATACAACATCGCCGGGGAGTTCTGGCATGTCGCGCCGCTGTTCGACGAACTGGGCTTGCGCATTCTGTGCACGCTCTCCGGCGACGCACGCTTCCATGAGGTGCAGACCATGCATCGCGCGCAGGCGTCGATGGTGGTCTGCGCCAAGGCGCTGCTCAATGTCGCGCGAAAACTGGAAAGCGACTTCGGCGTGCCCTTCTTCGAGGGCAGCTTCTACGGCATCACCGATACCTCGCAGGCCTTCCGCGACTTCGCCCGCTTGCTTGGCGATGACGATCTCGCAGCGCGCACCGAGGCGATGATTGCCCGCGAGGAGCGCTCCGTTCGCGCCGCCCTCGAACCCTGGCGATCGCGGCTCGCCGGCAAGCGGGTGCTGCTCTACACCGGCGGCGTCAAGAGCTGGTCGGTGGTGTCGGCGCTGCAGGAGCTCGGCATGACGGTGGTTGCCACGGGCACCAAGAAGTCGACCGAGGAGGACAAGGCGCGCATCCGCGAGATCATGGGCGAGGCGACGAAGATGATCACCGACGGCAGCCCGCAGGCACTGCTGCAGGCTTACCGCGACCATCAGGCGGACATTCTGATCGCCGGCGGGCGCAACCTGTACACTGCCCTGAAGGCCCGCATCCCTTTCCTCGACATCAATCAGGAAAGGGAGTTCGGCTACGCCGGCTACGGCGGCATGCTGGAGCTGGT
>DDUX01000017.1:30356-39357 GCA_002345025.1 Candidatus Accumulibacter iunctus
TGAATCCGCTCAAGGCCAGTCAGCCAATTGGCGCCGCCCTGGCCTTCCTCGGGCTGCGGCGGACGATTCCGATGCTGCACGGCTCGCAGGGCTGTACGGCTTTCGGCAAGGTGTTCCTGGTACGCCATTTCCGCGAGCCGATCCCGCTGCAGACGACGGCCATGGATCAGGTATCGAGCATCATGAGTGCGGACGAGAACGTCATCGAGGGGTTGCGCGTGCTCTGCGAGAAGAGTCGGCCGGAGATCATCGGCCTGCCGACCACCGGGCTCTCCGAGACCCAGGGCTGCGACGTGCCGCGCCTGGTGCGCGAGTTCCGCCGCCGGCATCCGCAGTTCTCGACCACCGCAGTGGTGCCGGTGAACACGCCCGACTACAGTGGCTGCCTCGAGTCCGGCTTCGCCCTCGCCGTCGAGGCGATCATCGACACGCTGCTCCCCGCCGGCGCCGGCCGGCAGCCGGCCGCGTGCCGCAGCAGGCAGCTCAACGTCCTCGCGTCGTCGATGCTGACGCCGGGAGACATTGAAGCGATCAAGGGATGGATCGAGGCCTTCGGTCTGCAGCCGGTGGTTCTGCCCGACCTCGACGATTCACTCGACGGCCATCTGATCGATCAGGACAGCACGCCACTGACCTTGGGGGGGACGCCCAAAGCCGCGATCGCCGGGCTCGGCGGAGCTGTTGCCACCGTCGTCATTGGCCGTTCGCTTCACAAGGCCGCCGATCTGTTGCAGGCACGCAGTGGCGTGCCGGATTTCCGTTTCGATCATCTGCTCGGCCTCGATGCCTGTGACGCCTTCACCGTCACCCTGGCTGAAATCTCGGGGCAGCCGGTACCGCCCGCCATCGAGCGCCAACGGGCGCAACTGCAGGACGCGATGGTCGATACCCATTTCATGACCGGCTCACTGCGCATCGGCCTCGCCGCTGACCCCGATCTGCTGGTGGCGCTGGGCCAGTTTCTCGCCGGCGTCGGCGGCGAAATTGTCACCGCGGTGGCGTCAACACGTGCCGAGGTCCTCGCCGATCTGCCGGCCGCCTGCGTGTGCATCGGCGATCTCGAGGATCTGGAATGTGCGGCACGGGCGCAGCGTGCCCAGATCATCGTCGCCAACTCGCACGCCGCGCCCAGCGCGCAACGCCTGCAAGTGCCGCTGTTGCGGGCAGGATTCCCCCTGTACGACTGGGTCGGCGGCTATGCGCGGACCTGGGCCGGCTATCGCGGCGCGCGTCAGGCCTTGTTCGATATCGCCAATCTCTTCCTCGGGAGCCACCATGACATCCCAGTCCATCGATCGATCTACCGGGTCGGCGACGACGGCGACGCACCGCCGCGGGCGCCGTCTGACGCTGGCCTGGTCCACCACTAGCGAGGCGCCGGGAATGCTCAGGGTAGCTTTTGCCAGCAGCGACCGCAGCACGGTGAATCAGCACTTCGGCGCCGCCGAGGGCTTTGCCGTCTATGCGTTGGACGGTGAGCGGGCGCGACTGATTGAAATTGTCGAGTTTCCGCCGGCCGCCGTGGAGGCGAACGAAGGCAGACTGCCGGCACGGGTTGCGGCGCTGGCGGGTTGCGCCGCCGTCTACTGCCTGGCGGCCGGCGCTTCGGCGGTGAAGCAGTTGCTGGCCGCTGGCGTGCAGCCGGTCCGGCTCGACGACGAGACGGGAATCGACCTGCTGCTGCGGCAGCTCAGCGGGGCAATCCGCGCCGGCGGCATCGGCTGGGTCGACAAGGCGAGTCGCCGGCACGACAGCGACGACACCCGCTTCGATCGCATGCTCGACGAAGGCTGGGACGAATGATGGCGGGCCCTCTGCAAGCCCGCGGCCGGGTAGTCGAGGTGCACGGCGACGTGGCCGACGTACGCGTTGCCGTCGCCCCGAGCTGTCATGGCTGCAGGGCACGCGCCGTCTGCGCTGACCGTGGCGGGCAAGTCATCCGCATCGTCGCACCGGCGAACACGGCAGTCGGCGACCCGGTGTTGCTCGAACTCGATCAAGCGAATTTCGCGCTCGGTGCGGCGATCGGCTATCTGCTCCCGGCCCTGACGCTGCTGCTCGGCGCGGCCGTGTCGTCCCTCGCTGGCGACGCCGCCGCCGCGCTTGGTGCCGCCATCGGCCTGACCATCGGCCTGTTGCTGGCCCGACTGATACACCGCCGGCTGCTCGCCGACCGCCTGCAGCCAACCGCTTCCCTTACCTGTCCAAGCCAGTCTGTTTCCGGAGAAAAGCCATGACCGCCGGTCTTGCCCTTGCATCCGCCATCGAGCCCGCAGATGCGCCAATCTATAGCACTGAATTCATCAGGGAAATGCTGCGCCAGACACGGGCGCTCGACAGCTACGGCCAGTGGGACGGCAAGCCGGTGCCGTCGGTCCTCGCCGGCTACGTCCTGAGCAAGGCGCAGAAGCGCGCACTGCCGACCGTCGGCGACCCGGACGAGCTGACGCTGGCGCGCGTCAGGGCCTTCCACAACGCGATCGCTGTGTTGATCGAAAAGGAATGTGGACAGATGGCCGTGCCCTTCGTGCAGATCACCCACGAAGGCTTTGGGCGCGCGCTGATCACCGTCGGCAAGCTGGTGGCCATGGATCGGACGCTGCGCGACGTGCATCGCTTCGGCTTCGAGTCGCTGGCGAAGATGAAGAGTGAAGGCGACAAGCATCTCGCCGTGGCGCTCGGCATCATCGGCAGGTTTCCTGAAGCGGCAGGCATGTGAGGGCGAGACATGAGCGACGACGAACTCAGGGAACTCGACCGGGAAGTGAAAAGACTGAAGCGACTCGCCGGCGAGCAGGCTGCACGACTCCACGATCTGGTCGAAGACCGGCTGCCGGCCGCTTGGCAGGAGCTTCCGGACGTTTCACAGGCAACGCTCCTGGCGTGCCAGGCTTGGGCGGAAGCCAATGCCCGCCTGCAGGCGGCAGTGAAAGGATAGGCGCATGGGCATCATCACCGGACGCACCCGTGGCGGGGACGAGTGGATCCCGCAGTTCGTCAGTTCTCTCGATGCGAAGAAGTGCATTGGCTGCGGCCGCTGCTACAAGGTCTGTCCACGCAATGTTCTCGATCTGGTCGAGCGCAGCGAGCAGTTGCTGGCCGAGGCGGACGAGGACGTCGATGAAGATGACGAAATGATGGTGATGACCATCGTCAACGCAGGCGACTGCATCGGCTGCGGTGCCTGCGGCCGCGTCTGCCCGAAGGATTGCTACACCTACGAGGTTGCAGGCGGGTGAGCTCGGGGCAGTTGCCGGTGTGGTCGCCTGCTGTCGTGTCGCAATCCGGCGTGTCGGCTTTGCGACACCCTCCGGGCCTCGGTTGAGATCAAATGAGTCGTTGAAATTCATGGTGTTGCGCGATCTCTACCGAGCTGGTACGAAGCTTGCGGTAATGAGCCCAGGGAACCCCACCCCTTCTCAAGGAGAGCACCTCATGATCCACCTGACCCCTGCCGCACTGAAGGCAATCGGCCGCTTCATCAAGGCCACCGAGGCTCCCGTTGCCGGCCTGCGCATCTTTGTCTCCGGCGGTGGTTGCGCCGGCCTGCAATACGGGCTTCGTCTCGAGCAGGACAAGGCCGATGACGACCTGGCACTCGAGGTTGGTGCCGCTGCCCCGCTGCTGGTTGATCCGGTCAGCCACTCGATGCTCGACGGTCTGACCGTCGATTTTGTGGACAGCCTCACCCGCACCGGCTTCAAGTTCAACAATCCGAATGTCGTCGGCGCCTGCGCCTGCGGCCAGTCGTTCGCCGCCTGAGGAGACCGCCATGTGGGACTACTCCGAGAAGGTGCGAGAGCATTTCTTCAACCCGCGAAACTCCGGGCCCCTCGACAACGCCAACGGCATCGGTGACTTCGGTTCGATCAAGTGCGGCGACGCGCTGCGCCTGATGCTCAGGGTCAATCCGGAGACCGAGGTCATCGACGATGCGCGCTTCCAGACTTTCGGCTGCGGCTCGGCGATCGCCTCCTCGTCGGCGCTCACCGAGATCATCAAGGGCAAGACGCTGAATGAAGCACTGCAGGTCAGCAATCAGGACATCGCCGACTATCTCGATGGCCTGCCGCCGGAAAAAATGCACTGCTCGGTTATGGGGCGTGAGGCGCTGCAAGCTGCGGTTGCCAACTATCGCGGGGAGAGCTGGAAGGATGATCACGAGGAGGGCGAACTGGTCTGCAAGTGCTTCGCCATCGATAGCGTGATGATCGAGGACACGGTGCGTGCCAATCGCTTGCGAACGATCGAGGAGGTGGCCAACTACACCAAGGCCGGGGGTGGCTGCTCGGCGTGTCACGAGCAGATCGAGGACATCCTGATTGCCGTCAATGGTCGGCTCTACACCAGGGAGGCGAAGCCAACCGAGGCGCCTGCGGCAACCAGCGGAGCGCTCGGCAAACCGAAACTGACCAACTACCAGCGAATCCGCAGGATCGAGGAGACCCTGGAGGCGATCCGCCCGTTGCTGCAACGTGACCACGGCGATGTCGCCCTGATCGAGATCGATGGCAGGAACATCTACGTCGAGCTCAGCGGTGCCTGCCAGGGATGCGCGATGCAAGCCGCCACCCTTGGCGGCGTACAACAGAAACTCAGCGACGCGCTGGGCGAACTGGTGCAGGTATTGCCGGTCGCTGCGCTCCTCCGGGCGTAGCACCATCATTCCACGGGAGAAGCCATGCAAGCGATCTACATGGACAACAACGCCACGACTGCCTGCGATCCAGCCGTCGTGGCAGCGATGCTGCCCTACTTTACCGAGCAGTTCGGCAATGCTTCTTCAATCCACAGCTTTGGATCCCGCGTCGGCAAGGCGATCAAGGAGGCGCGCGGGCAGGTCCAGTCGCTGCTCGGCGCGGCGCACGACAGCGAAATCGTGTTCAATTCCTGTGGGACCGAGTCCGACGCGACCGCCATCCTCTCCGCGTTGAAAGCCAATCCGGAACGACGGACGGTGATCACCACGGCGGTCGAGCACCCGGCGATCCTCAGCCTGTGCCAGTGGCTCGAGAAGGAGGACTGCATCGTTCATCGCTTGCGCGTCGACCGCCAGGGGCGGCTCGATCTCGAAGAGTATGCTTCCCTGCTCAACGACCGCGTGGCAATCGTTTCGGCGATGTGGGCGAACAATGAAACGGGTACGCTCTTTCCTGTCGAGGAGATGGCGGAGATGGCGCACGCGAAAGGCATCCTTTTTCACACCGACGCCGTGCAGGCCGTCGGCAAGGTTGCCATTGACCTGAAGAAGACGAAGATCGACATGCTCTCGCTCTCCGGGCACAAGCTGCACGCACCGAAGGGTATCGGGGTGTTGTATGTGCGCCGCAACACCCGTTTCCGTCCACTCTTGCGCGGCGGTCACCAGGAGCGCGGGCGACGCGCTGGTACCGAGAACTCGGCTTCGATCGTCGGCCTCGGGGTTGCTTGTGAACTGGCTCAGCAGTACATGACGGAGGAGAACACGACCGTCAAGCGCCTGCGCGACCGCCTCGAACGGGGGATTCTCGGTAGCGTCAGGAACGCCTTCGTCAATGGCGACAAGCTCTACCGTTTGCCGAACACGGCGAGCATCGCCTTTGAGTATGTCGAAGGCGAAGGCATTCTGCTGCTCCTGAATCAGCAGGGCATTGCGGCCTCCTCGGGCTCGGCCTGCACCTCGGGATCTCTCGAACCGTCGCATGTCCTGCGGGCGATGGCAATCCCCTATACAGCGGCCCACGGGACGATACGCTTTTCGCTCTCACGCTACAACACCGCACAGGAAGTGGAGCAAGTCATCGCCGCCGTCCCGCCAGTGATCGCGAAGTTGCGGAAACTCTCTCCGTACTGGAGCGGTGACGCACCGCTGGCCCGTCCCGAGGAGGCCTTCCAACCACAATACGCCTGAAGCCGCCGAACGATGGCAAGCCAACCGACGCCTGCCAGGTCCACTCGGCGGCGGCGGACCTCGCGCCGGGGCCAGTGATGCCGCGCAGACGGCATCGCCGTCAGCGGCCGCCGTCAACGGCCCTCTGCCGTCGCCTGACCGTCTCGAAAAGGCAGATGGCGGCGGCGGCGGCGACGTTCAGCGATTCGCAGGCGCCGGGCATCGGAATGCGCACCTGCAGATGCGTCGCTGCCAGCACCGCAGCGCGCAGCCCCTGCCCTTCGCTGCCGAATACCCAGGTGACAGCTCCCGCCCCCGGTCCGGCCGTGTAGAGGTCTGCTGTCGCGTTGACGGCGGTCGCGACACTCTGCCCGCGGTAGGCGGCAAGGAACGCCGGCAGGTCGCCGCCTTCGTGGATGTCGAGCTGGAAATGCGCTCCCATGCCGGCACGCAGCGTCTTCGGCGACCACGCCTGGGCGCAGTCCGCCGACAACAGGATCTGGCGAAAGCCGGCCGCCGCCGCGCTGCGCAGGATCGAGCCGATGTTGCCAGGATCCTGAACGCCGTCGAGTGCCACCGTATCGGCCGCCAGGTCGACCACCGCTGCCGGCTGCGGCCAGCCAGCGACGGCCATGATGCCGCTCGGCGTATCGACCAGCGCCAGCTCTGCCCACAGGGCGTCGGGCAACTGCGTGATCAGCATGCCAGACGGGCAGCTCGCGAGATAGTCGACGACCTCCGCCCGCCCGGCGCCGCTGTCGCTGAGGACGATCTCGGCCGGCCTGCCGCAACGCTGCTGGTAGGCGGTGATCAGATGCATGCCGTCGAGCAGCAGGCGGCCGCTGCGGCGGCGTTCGCGGGCACTCGCGTGCAGTCGCTTCAGCTCACGGTAATGCGCGTTGTCGCGCGAGATGATCCGCTTCATGCCGTCAGCAGGCGGGCGACCGGTGCGAAGCTGCGCCGATGCTGCGGGCACGGGCCGTTCTCCTGCAGAGCCCGCAGATGCGCAGCCGTCGGGTAGCCCTTGTGACGGTCGAAACCGTACAGCGGATAGGTGGCATGCAGTTCCTGCATGCCGGCGTCACGGACGGTCTTGGCCAGGATCGACGCGGCAGCGATCTGGCAGATGCGGCCGTCACCGCCGATGATCGCCTGCGCCGGCGCGGCGAAGACCGGACAGTGCGAGCCATCGACGAGGATCTGCGAAGGCAGCAGGCGGTACTGCTCGACCAGGCCGCTGACCGCGCGCTGCATGGCGAGCAAGCTCGCCTGCAGGATGTTGAGACGGTCGATCTCGCCGACCGAGGCCTCGGCAACGGCCCAGGCGAGCGCCTGACGGCGGATCTCGCCGGCAAGCCGCAATCGCTGCCCGACGCTGAGCCTCTTCGAATCGTCGAGGCCGGCGATCGGTCGCTGCGCATCGAGGATCACCGCTGCTGCCACCACCGGTCCGGCCAGCGGGCCACGCCCTGCCTCGTCGACGCCGCAGGCGAGTCCCTCAGCTTGCAGCAGGACCGGCATGCTCGCGAATCGCTGGCGGCAGGCAGCCAATGACCGCGCTGGCGGCCTTCTCGGCGGCATTCTGCCGCAGTTGCAGATGCAGTGAATGAAAGAGCGTCTGCAGACCGGCGCGCACGCCCCGGTCCGCGTACAGGTTCACAACGGCCTGGGCGAGGTTCGCCGGCGTCGCGTCGTCCTGGATGAACTCGGGAACGACGAACCGGCCGGCGAGGACGTTCGGCAGGCCAACGTAGGGCAGGTAGCCACCGATGCGGCGCATCAGCCAGGCCGAGAACGGCGCCATCTTGTACACGATCACCATCGGCCGCTTGAGCAGTGCGGCTTCGAGAGTGGCCGTCCCGCTGGCGACGAGAACGACGTCGGCAGCCATCATTGCCTGATGCGCGTGACCGAAGAGGAGACGCAGTGGCAAGTCCTCTGCGGCGCATCGCTGCCGCGCGGTCTCGAACATGCTGCGTGTTTCGCGGGTCGCCAGCGGCACGAGGAAGGCCGCGTCGGGGATCGCCTGATGAATCCGCCGCGCGGTCTCGATGAATGTTTCGGCCATGTACTGCAACTCGGACTGCCGGCTGCCCGGCAGAAGGGCGAAGATGGCCTGATGTTCGGGAAAGCCCAGCAGCTCACGCGTCGCCTCACGCGCATCGGCGACCGGCAGCATGTCGGCCAGCGGATGGCCGACGTAGCTCACCGGAATCCCCTGGCGCTCGTAGATCGCCAGTTCGAAGGGGAACAGTGCGAGGACACGGGAAACTGCCGCGCCGATCTTGTGGATGCGGTCGCCACGCCAGGCCCAGATCGACGGACTGACGTAATGGACGGTCGTCACCCCGCGCCGCTTCAGTGCCCGCTCCAGGCCGAGGTTGAAATCGGGCGCATCGACGCCGATGAAGAGGTCCGGCGGGTCAGCCAGCAGGCGGCGCCGGAGACCACGACGGATGGCAACGATCTCGCTGAAGTGGCGCAGGACCTCGGCGTAGCCGCGAACCGCCAGCTTCTCGAGCGGATACCACGCGTCGAAGCCCTTGCCCAGCATCCGCGGACCGCCAATGCCAAAGAACACCGCGTCCGGGAGTCGGCTGCGGATGGCCTCGATCAGCTGACTGGCCAAGAGATCGCCCGATGCCTCACCGGCAACCAGCGCGATCCGGACCACGCCTGCGGTCATCGTATGATGCCGCGCCTCGAGACGGCAAGGAAGTCGAGCAGCGGCTGAATCTCGGGATGATCCCTGACCTCATCCTGGAGTCTGGCACGTGCCTCTTCGAGCATCAGGCCGGACTTGTAGATCGTTCGGTAGGCGCGTTTCAGCGTCAGCAGTGCCTCCGGCGAGAAGCCTCGCCGCTTCAGACCCTCGGCGTTGATGCCATAGGGTCCGGCGCTGTTGCCGGCAGCCATGACATAGGGCGGAACGTCCTGGATGACAACCGATCCCGCCGCGATCATAGAGTGTGCGCCGACGCGGCAGAACTGGTGAACGCCGGCGAAACCGCCAAGGATCGCCCAGTCACCGATATGGACGTGACCCGCGAGCTGCGCGTTGTTGGCAAAGATCGTGCGGTTGCCGACCTGGCAGTCATGCGCGATATGAACGTAGGCCATGATCCAGTTGTC
>DDUX01000017.1:39454-39999 GCA_002345025.1 Candidatus Accumulibacter iunctus
GACGACGACGTGCGGCCCGATGGTCGTGTTGTCACCGATCTCCACCTCCTCGCCGATGATTGAATAGGCGCCGACCGCAACGTTCGCCCCCAGTCGCGCGCCGGCATGGATGATTGCTGTCTCGTGGATCATCGCGGCTGCTTCCGGCATCTCAGACGATGTTGCTCTNNTAGGCCATGATCCAGTTGTCGTCACCGACGCGGGTGATGCCGACATCCTGCGCCGTACCGATGTTGAAGGTGCAGAACTCGCGGATCGTGTTGCGGTCACCGATCTCGAGGCACGTCGGCTCGCCGCCGTACTTCTTGTCCTGCGGCACCTCACCGAGTGACGCGAACTGGTAGATCCGGTTGTCGCAACCGATCCGCGTCCGCCCGGTGACGACGACGTGCGGCCCGATGGTNNCTGGTGAACGCCGGCGAAACCGCCGAGAATCGCCCAGTCACCGATATGGACGTGACCCGCGAGCTGCGCGTTGTTGGCAAAGATCGTGCGGTTGCCGACTTGGCAGTCATGCGCGATATGCACGTAGGCCATGATCCAGT
>DDUX01000017.1:40013-41550 GCA_002345025.1 Candidatus Accumulibacter iunctus
CGGCGACCGTCTCGCCATCGACCATGGCCACTGACTCGAACTTCCAGATGTTGCGAAACTGGCGCTGGATGCTGACGTGCAGGTGCAGCTGGTCGCCCGCCGTCACCGTCTTCTTGAAACGCGCCTTGTCGATGCCGACGAAGAAGAACAGCGAGCGCAGGTCGGGCTTTTCGCCAAGACTCCGGAACGACAGGATACCGGCGGCCTGCGCCAGCGCCTCGGTGATCAGCACCCCCGGCATGACCGGATGATGCGGGAAGTGGCCAGTGAAGAANNGCATCTCAGACGATGTTGCTCTTGGCGCACATCAGCTCCGCCTCGGCGACCGTCTCGCCATCGACCACTGCCCGTGCCTCGAACTTCCAGATGTTGCGAAACTGGCGCTGGATGCTGACGTGCAGGTGCAGCTGGTCGCCCGCCGTCACCGTCTTCTTGAAACGCGCCTTGTCGATGCCGACGAAGAAGAAGAGCGAGTGCAGATCGGGCTTCTCGCCAAGACTGCGGAACGACAGGATGCCGGCAGCCTGTGCCAGCGCCTCGGTGATCAGCACACCCGGCATCACCGGGTGATGCGGGAAGTGGCCAGTGAAGAAGGGCTCGTTGATCGTCACGTTCTTGTACGCATGGATCGACTTGCCGGGCTGGCAATCGAGGACGCGATCCACCAGCAGGAAGGGATAGCGATGCGGCAAATGCTCCAGGACTTCCTTGATATCCATTGCGTTCAATACTCTATCTCCATTGGTTTGATCTTCTTCTCAAGTTCGGCAACGCGCTCGACAAGCTTCGCCAGGCGCCTGAGCTGCGCCGCATTCTGCAACCACTCGGCGTGGCCATCGAGCGGGAAGACGCCGGTGTACTGCCCCGGTCTGCTCAGACTGCGGGCGACCAGAGTGCCCCCGGAAACATGGACGTCGTCTCCGAGTTCGAGGTGGCCGCTGATCATTCCGGCACCACCGATGGTGCAGCGCCGACCGACCCGCGTGCTGCCGGCGATGCCGACACAGCCGGCCATGGCGGCGTTTTCGCCGATGCTGCAGTTGTGACCGATCTGAATCTGGTTGTCGAGCTTGACCCCATCGGCGATCAGCGTGTCGTCGAGCGCACCGCGGTCGATCGAGGTATTCGCTCCGATCTCGACATCATCGCCGATCACCACCCGCCCGATCTGCGGGATCTTGACCCACCGCTCGCCTTCCTTGGCAAAACCGAAGCCGTCGGAGCCGATCACCGCCCCCGCATGAATGATCGCCCGCCGGCCGATCACGCAGCGGTCGTAGACGACGACGTTGGCATGGAGGAGCGAGTCGTCGCCGATCGATACGCCGTCGCCAATCACGCAGCCCGGCTGCAGTGTCACGTTGTCGCCGAGCTGCACGCCCCTGCCGACGACGACATTCTCGCCGATGCATGCCGATTCGGGCACCGCCGAGCGCACCACCGCGCCACGATGGACACCCGGTCGGCGCGCAGCCGGTGGATTGAGCAAGGCAACGACGCGCGCGTAATAGGCGTAGGAGTTCTGGTGCACGATCCG
>DDUX01000017.1:41869-65066 GCA_002345025.1 Candidatus Accumulibacter iunctus
CTGCGAGCGGTACTTCGGATTGGCGAGGAAGGCGATCTCGCCTGCCCGCGCCGACTGCAGCGTGCCAACCTGCGAGACGACGACCGACCCATCACCATGCAGCACACCGCCAAGCCGAGCGACGATCTCGTCGAGTCGCAAACCCGCTGCCATCGGTCGTCGCTCCGGTGAAGACTACTTCGCCGCTTCCCTGCCGTCCGACAATGCCTTGATGACCTTGTCGGTGATGTCGAGCCGCGGACTGACCCAGACGACGTCCTGGATGATGAGGTCGTATTTTTCGCTTTCGGCGAGCTGCTTGATCGCCTTGTTGGCTTTCTCGATGATCGCCGCGTTCTCCTCGTTCTGGCGCAGGTTGAGGTCCTCGCGGAACTCGCGCTGCTTGCGCTGGAACTCGCGCGACAACTCGGCCAGATCCTTCTCCTTGGCGCGACGTTCCGACTCGGCCATGGTCAGACCGCCTTTCTCGAGCGACTCCTGCAGACCCTGAACCTGCTTCGCCAGCCGCTGCAGGTCCTGGTCACGCTTGGCGAATTCCTGCTCGATCTTCTTTGCCGCCTTGACCGCTGTCGGCGCGTCGCGAAACAGCCGCGGCGTATTCACGTAACCCACCTTCAGCTCGGCCGCCGAGATACCGGCAAAGGGCAGCGCCGCAAGCAGGATTCCGAGCAGCGTGGCAATCGTTCTCTTCAAGCTAATTCTCCCGGATCAAAAGGTCGTACCCATCTGGAACTGAAACTTCTGAATCTTATCATTCTTCTCTATGCCGATAGGCTGCCCGTAACTGAATTTCAGCGGCCCGAGTGGCGAAATCCAGGCCGCAGTCAGTCCGACGGACCAGCGCAGGCCACCTTCCGAGATGGTATAGCCGGACTCGTTGAAGACGTTTCCGGCATCGACGAAGGGCCCCAGGCGAAGCGCCTTGTCGAAGCCCGGGAAAGGCATCAGGAGCTCGGCATTCAGGACGACCTTGCGCGTACCGCCCAGACGCGTATCGGGATAGAGCGGGTCGACGGGACCCAGACTCGCCGTCTCGAAACCCCGAACCGAGTTGGTGCCGCCCGCGTAGAAGTTCTTGTAGAACGGCAGGGTCTGCCCCTCGAGCCCGTTCGCGTAGCCCAACTCGCCATAGAGCATCAGGATCAGATCCCTGGTCAGCGAGAAAAACTGCTGATTGGAATAGGTCAGGCGATAGAAGGAGAGATCGACACCGGGGATGGCGACCTCGACACCCGCCCTCTGAACGCCGCCGCTGGTGGTGTAGATCGCACTGTTGCGCGTGTCCCTGGTCCACGAAACGGTGGCCGGCAGGGTGATGTTGGAATCCCCGTGCTCCTTCTGGAACTGGATGTACTGGATCGGCGTCGCGATGGTGATCGGCGTGATGTCGATCGTCGTCTGGTCGATCGCCAGCCCGACGTTGAGCATGTCCTTCTCGTCGAGCGGAAAACCGAAGCGGATGCCGCCACCCCACGACGTAGACTGGAAGGCATAGCCAAGCGAGGTCGGGTTGAGCGTGCGGTAGTAGGCATCGAAACCCTGGCTGATGCCATCGACGGTGAAATAGGGGTTGGTGTAATTGATGCCCAGCGTGCGGTTCAGCTTGCCAGTATTGATCTGCAGACCAAGGAACTTGCCGCTGCCGAAGATGTTCGACTGCGAGATCGACCCCGAGAGGATCACCTTCTCGGCCGTCGAGTAGCCGGCCCCGATCGAGATGTTGCCGGTCGACTTTTCGGCAACGTTGACGTTGACGTCGACCTGGTCGATGCTCCCCGGCACCGGCGGTGTCTCGACGGTGACTTCGTTGAAATAGCCGGTGCGGTCGATTCGTTCGCGGGACTTGGCGACACGGTCGGCATCGTACCAGCCACCCTCCATCTGGCGCATCTCCTGCCGGATCACCTCGTCGCGCGTCTTCGTGTTGCCGGTGACGTTGACGCGGCGGACGTAGGTCCGCTTGCCGGGGTCGACGAAGATGGTGAAAGCCACCAGCCGTTTCTCCTTGTCGAGTTCCGGCGCCGCATTGACGTTGGCAAAGGCGTAACCCTGATGGCCGAGCTTGTCGGTGATCGCCTTGGTGCTCTCGTTCAGCCGCTCGCGCGAGAACACCTCGCCCGCCCGGATCTTCACCAGCTTTCTGAACTCCTCTTCGGGCAGCGTCAGGTCGCCGGCCAGCTTCACCGAGGAGACGAGATAACGTTCCCCTTCGTTGATGCTGATCGTGATGTAGATCTCCTGTTTGTCGGGCGTGATCGACACCTGCGTCGACTCGACGCTGAACTCCAGATAGCCCCGGTCCAGATAGTACGAGCGCAGCGTCTCGAGGTCGGCCGAGAGCTTCTGCCGCGAGTACTGATTGTCCTTCGTATACCAGCTGATCCAGTTGCCCGTCTTCTGCTGCATGACGGCCAGCAGATCCTTCTCGCGGAAGGCGCTGGCACCGACGATGTTGATCTGGCGGATGCTGGCTGGCTCGCCCTCGTCGACGGTGAAGTTGATCGCCACCCGGTTACGTTCCAGCGGTGTAACGGTCGTCGTGAGCGTCACGGCGTATCTGCCGCGCGTCAGGTACTGCCGTTTAAGCTCCTGCTCCGCCTTCTCCAGCGTTGCCCGGTCGAAGGTCCGCGCGACGGCGACGCCCACTTCCTTCAGACCCTTGATCAACTGCTCCTTGTCGAACTCCTTCAGGCCGACGAAATCGATCTGCGCGATCGCCGGACGCTCTTCGAGAACGACGATCACCACGCCACCATCCATCTCGATGCGGACATCCTTGAAGAAGCCGGTGGCGAACAGCGCCTTGATCGCCTGCGCCGCCTTCTCGTCAGTCATCGTGTCGCCGACCTTGACCGGCAGGTAGCTGAAGACCGTTCCGGCCTCGACGCGCTGAATCCCTTCAACGCGTATGTCACGGACGGTGAACGGCTCGATCGCTGCTGCTGCAGAAGCAAGGAGAGAGGCCATCAGACCTGCGAGCAGGTTTTTCTTCATAAGCTCAGCCGGAGAACAAGCGGTTGATATCGTTGTAGAAGGCGAACGCCATGAGCATGATCAGGAAGGCCAGGCCAATCTGCTGACCGATCTCCATCGTGCGCTCGGAAACGGGCCCGCGCTTGATTATTTCCACCAGATAATACAGCAAATGCCCGCCATCCAAAATCGGGATGGGCAGCAGGTTGAGAACACCGAGACTGATGCTCACGAGTGCCAGAAACTTGAGATAGTAGTCGAGGCCGAGCTTCGCCGACTGGCCGGCATAATCGGCAATCGTCACCGGGCCACTGATGTTGCGCCAGGAAACCTCGCCAGTGATCATCCTGCCGATCATCACGAGCGTGAACGCCGACTTGTCCCAGGTTTCCCCCAGCGCCTTGCCGAGCGCCGACACCGGGCCGTAGCGAACGGTGATCATCAGTTGCTCGCGCGCCTCGCCCCCGTCGCGCACCGAGGCACCGATGCGGCCGATCTCCCGCCCGCGATCATCGACGGCCGACGGCCTCACCGTCAGCTGTTGCCGCAGCCCCTGCCGCAGGACGTCCATCTGCAGCGTCTGGCCGGGGGACCGGCGAACGACACTGACCAGATCAGCCCAACTGTCGATGGGCTCGCCGTCGATCTCCAGGACCTCGTCTCCCGACTGCAGGCCGGCCGCCTGGGCAGCGCTGCTGGCGCTGACGCTGCCGATGACCGGTGGCAGCCGCGGCCGGTAGAGGCCCAAGCCGAGCCTCTCCAGCGCATCGCCCTCCCAGCCCGACTGCCGCACGACCGTCAGATCGAGCCGGCGAACGACGATCTCCTGCCGCAGGTTGAGCAGTTCGAGGTCGATCTGATCGTGGTCGGCTGCCCTTTGCACCAGTAGCCAGCGCATCTCCTGCCAAGTCTGGACTTTTTCGCCACCGACCCGGAGAACCGTTTCGCCGTTCTCGAGTCCCGCCGCTGCGGCCGGGCTCGAGATCGCGGGCGCGCCGAGGATCGGTCTGAACTCCTCGCTACCGTACCAGAACAGAGCCCAGTAGAGCAGCACAGCGAGGAGAAAGTTTGCCGCCGGCCCGGCGGCGACGATCAGCATGCGGCGCGCGACCGGCTGGCGATTGAAACTGCGGTGCAACTCCTCGGGCGCCACTTCGCCTTCACGCTCGTCGAGCATCTTGACATAGCCGCCAAGCGGAAAGGCGGCAAGTGCCCACTCGGTGCCGTCCCGACCGAAGCGTCGCGACAGCAGCGGCTTGCCGAAACCGACCGAAAAGCGCAGGACGCGCACACCAACCCAGCGTGCCGCGAGATAGTGTCCGAACTCATGCACGACGACCAGGATGCCGAGGACGACGGCAAACGCGACCAGATAGTAGAGAAAGCCGCTCATGCACAGACTCCGGTGGCAAGGCACTGCTCGGCCGCCCGGCGCGCTGCCCGATCGGCGGCGAGCACCTCGGCCAGCGAGACGGGTTCTCGGCCGGCCGGCAGGCGATCCATCACTTCCTCGATCAGCCGCGCAATCGCCGTGAAGCCGATGCGGCCGTCAAGAAAGGCCTCGACCGCAACCTCGTTGGCCGCATTGAGGGTCGCCGACGCCGTGCCGCCTGCACGCAGAGCCCGATAGGCCAGCGCCAGACACGGGAACAGCTCGCGGTCCGGGCGCTCGAAGTGCAAACCGCCGATGGCGCACAGGTCGAGCGGCGCGACGCCGGCAGCCATGCGCCGCGGGTACGCCAGCGCGTGCGCGATCGGCGTTCGCATGTCGGGGTTCCCGAGTTCGGCGATCACCGAGCCATCGGCATACTGGACCAGCGAATGGACGATGCTCTGCGGATGAATGATCACCTGAATCCTCTCCGCCGGGACATTGAACAGCCAGCGGGCCTCGATCACTTCCAGGCCCTTGTTCATCATCGTCGCCGAGTCGACCGAGATCTTCCGGCCCATCACCCAGTTCGGGTGCGAGCAGGCTTCTTCCGGCCCGACACACTCGAGATCGGCCAGCGAACGGCCGCGAAACGGCCCGCCGGACGCCGTCAGCCAGAGGCCGAGGACGCCGCTCGCCTGCAGATCGCCGGCATAATCGCTCGGCAGCGACTGGAAGATCGCATTGTGCTCGCTGTCGATCGGCAGCAGGATCGCGCCGTTGTCGCGCACGGCCCGCATGAAGACCGCGCCAGCCATCACCAGCGCTTCCTTGTTCGCAAGCAGGACCTTCTTGCCGGCGACGGCCGCAGCCAGTGTCGGCGGCAGGCCCGCGGCAC
Organism: Candidatus Accumulibacter iunctus; assembly: GCA_002345025.1. Classification (GTDB taxonomy): domain Bacteria; phylum Pseudomonadota; class Gammaproteobacteria; order Burkholderiales; family Rhodocyclaceae; genus Accumulibacter; species Accumulibacter iunctus. The sequence goes on from DDUX01000017.1 coordinate 47,113, forward strand.
CGACGATCGCCGCCATGACGGCGTCGACCTCGGGCAGTTGTGCCATGCGCAACAGGGCTTCCGGCCCGTGGCTGACGGCGGTTGCGCAACCGGCAACCCGCAGGCGCTCGCCGAGCTCGGCGGCCAGCGAGGCATCGCCGACCACCGCGTGTTGTGGCCGGAACTCCAGGCATTGCTCGAAGAGGCGCCCGCTCTGCCGGTGCGCGCAGAGTGCGACGACCTGGTAGAGATCGGCATGCCGACGAACCACGTCAAGCGTGCTGACGCCGATCGAACCGGTCGAACCGAGAATCGTCAGCCGCTGCATGACGCTGCCGCCGCCGCTCAAGCTTTGGTCACCAGCCAGACGAGCGCGACCAGTGGCAGGGTCGAGGTCAGGCTGTCGATGCGGTCGAGGACCCCGCCGTGCCCCGGCAGGACGTTGCTGCTGTCCTTGAGACCGGCCTGCCGCTTGAGCAGGGACTCGAACAGGTCGCCCATGATGCTGATCGCCGACAGCAGCAGCAGGACGAGCAACAGCAACGGCAGGTTGCCGGCCAGCGTCGCCGGCAGGCGTGACGAGAGCAGCAGGCCGTAGGCGAGCACCAGGATGCCGCCACCGATCGCCCCCTCCCAGGTCTTCCCGGGACTGATTGCGGGCGCCAGCTTGTGGCGGCCGAAGCGGCGGCCAGCGAAGTAGGCACCGATGTCCGCCAGCCAGACGGCGGCCATGATCGCCAGCACGGTCAGTGGTCCGGCCTGCCGCAACTGCACCAGTGCCAGCCAGAGCGGCAGCAGCAGCACGGCGCCGGTTGCCAGCGCCGGGACCGTCCTGCCGAGCAACCAGCGGCGCCGCAGCCAGAGCGGTGCCAGCAGCAACCAGAAGACCGCCGCCGGCACGTAGAAGCAGGCACCGAGTCGCCAGGCGGCATCGGCGAAACCCGTCGCCAGACCGACCGCTGCCGGTTCAACGACGGCCAGCAGCAGACAGATCGCCACCAGAACGACACCGAGAACGATCCTCGGCACACCCGCGAGGCCCATCAGCGCCCCCCACTCCCACGCCGCAACCGCGGCGACGGCGCTGACGAAGAGCAGCCAGCCGAGCGGCGGCAGATAGAACAGCGCCAGAAGAAAAGCCGCCAGCAGGACGACCGCGGTGATTACCCGGGTTCTAAGCATCGGGACGCTGGCCGGTCACTGACACCGCTACCGGCGGGGACGTCAGCAACTGTTCACTGGTGCGCCCGAAACGGCGCTCTCGCTGCCGGTACCAGGCCAGTGCCCCATCGAAGGCGGTCGCGTCGAACTCGGGCCAGAGCACCTCGGTGAAGTAGAGCTCGGAATAGGCCAATTGCCAGAGCAGAAAATTGCTGATCCGCTGCTCACCACCGGTGCGAATGAAGAGATCGGGTTCCGGCGCATAGCTCATCGCCAGATGCGGCGTCAGGTCGGCCTCATCCCAGTCGCCACGTTCCGGATTGTCCTGCAGCATCTGCCTGACGGCCTGCAGGATGTCCCAGCGGCCGCCATAGTTGGCTGCGATCGTCAGGATGAGGCGACTGTTGGCGGCCGTACGTTGCTCCGAGGCCTCGATCAGCACCCGCAGGTCCGGCTCGAAACGCGTGAGATCGCCAATCACCCGCAGGCGCACACCATTGCGGTCGAGGCGCTTGACTTCCTCCTTGAGAACCCGGACGAACAACTGCATCAGCAGCGAGACCTCGTCCTCCGGGCGGCGCCAGTTCTCGGAACTGAAGGCGAACAGCGTCAGATACTCGATGCCGCGTTCGAGGCAGCAGCGTACCATCGTGCGTACCGCCTGGACGCCGCGCCGATGACCGGCGAAACGCGGCAGCAGGTGCTTCTTCGCCCAGCGCCCATTGCCATCCATGATGATCGCCACATGCCTGGGAACGGCCAGTGCTGGCGGAACATCGCGCGTCGAGCTGGCAAAGCGCTGCATCCTGGTCATTTCGTCGGCAGCGGCTAGATCGCCATCAGCTCGGTTTCCTTGTGGCTCAGCTGCTTGTCGATCTCCGCCACATAGCGGTCGGTAAGCTTCTGGATCTCGTCCTGGGCCCGATGCTCGTCGTCCTCGGAACACTCCTTGTGCTTCAGCATCTCCTTCAGCGTCGCAATCGCGTCACGGCGAAGATTGCGCACCGCCACCTTGGCAGCCTCTCCCTCGCCCCTGACCACCTTGATCAGGTCGCGACGGCGCTCTTCGGTCAACGGCGGCATCGGGACGCGGATCAAATCACCCTGTGCCGAAGGATTGAGGCCGAGGTCACAGTCCCGGACCGCCTTCTCTAGTTTGGCCAGCATGTTCTTTTCCCACGGCTGGACGCCGAGCGTCCGGGCATCGATCAGGGTGACGTTGGCCACCGTGTTGATCGGTACCGACGAACCGTAATACTCGACATGCACGTGGTCGAGCAGGCCGGTGTGGGCACGTCCGGTACGCACCTTCGCGAGGTCCGTCTTGAGTGCCTCGATCGACCTCTGCATCTTGTGTTCAGTCGTTTTCTTGACGTCTGCTATCGCCATTTGCAACTCCCTCAGCAATAGACCAGGGTGCCTTCGTTGTCGCCCATCGTGACCCGCTGCAGCGCCCCCGGGTTGAAGATCGAGAAGACGTTGATCGGCAGTTTCTGATCGCGACAGAGCGCGAATGCCGTCGCATCCATCACCGCCAGATTGCGCGCGATCGCGTCATCGAAACTGATCCGGTCATAACGGATGGCATGCGGATCCTTCTTCGGGTCGGCCGAATAGATCCCGTCCACCTTGGTCGCCTTGAGAACGATTTCGGCACCGATCTCCGCTCCGCGCAAAGCCGCCGCGGTGTCGGTGGTAAAGAACGGGTTGCCCGTACCACCGGAAAAGATCACCGTCCGCCCCTGTTCCAGATAGCGGATCGCCTTCGCCCGGATGTACGGTTCGACCACCTGCTCGATGTTCAGCGCCGACTGCACCCGCGACACCATCCCGGCGGCGCGCATCGCATCGTGCAGCGCGAGACCGTTCATCACCGTTGCCAGCATGCCCATGTAGTCGGCCTGCGCGCGGTCCATGCCGCGCGCCGCCGGGGCGACACCGCGAAAGATGTTGCCACCGCCGATGACCACACCGACCTGCACACCGAGGTCGACGATCGCCTTGATCTCGGCAACGATACCGGCGATCGTCTGCCGATTGATGCCGTAGGCGTCGCCGCCCATCAGTGCTTCGCCGGAGAGCTTGAGGAGAATGCGTCGGTACCTTGGTGACTGGGCGGACATCGGCTTCTGGCTCCTTCGTCAGGCAGCTATCTCTGGACGGCAGCGGCGGCCTGCGCGGCCACTTCGGCGGCAAAGTCGTTCGACCGCTTGGCAAGGCCCTCGCCAACAACGAACAGCGTGAAGCCGGCAATCGAGGCGCCCTTGCTCTTCAGCAGTTGGGCAATCGTCTGCTTGCCGTCTTCCGCCTTGACGAAGACCTGCCCGAGCAGGGTCACCTCGTTGAGGAACTTCTGCACCGAGCCTTCGACGATCTTGTCGATCATCGCCTCCGGCTTGTTCGCCTCGCGCGCCTTCTCGGCCGCAATCCGGCGCTCGCTGTCGATCAGTTCGGCATCGATGCCCGAGGCATCGAGTGCCCGCGGTTTCGCAGCCGCGATGTGCATCGCCAGATCCTTGCCCAACTGATCGTCACCACCGGTGTAATCAACCAGGACACCGATCTTCGCCCCGCCATGGACATAGAAGGCGAGCCGCCCGGTGGCCGCGACGCGCACGAAGCGGCGAATCGACATGTTCTCGCCGATCTTGCCGACCAGCGCCGTACGCGTCGATTCGACGGTGCCGTCGCCCAACGGAAGGCCCGAGAGGACAGCGACGTCAGGCGGATTCTCGCACAGCACGAGGCCGGCACAATCGCTGGCAAGCCTGAGGAAGTCGTCGTTCTTGGCGACGAAGTCGGTCTCGCAGTTGATCTCGACGATGGCTCCGAACTGGTCATCGGACGTCCGCTGGATCGCCACGACTCCCTCGGCAGTGATGCGGCTGGCTGCCTTGCTGGCCTTCGATCCGAGCTTGACGCGCAGGATCTCCTCTGCCTTGCCGAGATCGCCACCGGCTTCGGTCAGCGCCCTCTTGCACTCCATCATCGGCGCGTCGGTCCTCTCGCGCAGCTCTTTCACCATGCTTGCGGTTATTTCCGCCATTTCATTCTCCACTTGCAGGCGCAACCCGGCTGGCGGCTGCGCCCATCATTCAGTACGTTCACAACGGCCCCGGCTGCTGCCAGCGGCGCACAGGCCCCCGGGCACGACCTGCCCGTGGCAGGCCATCCGGGTCTGATCAGTCGCCCGCCTCTTCCTCGAAGAACTCGTCGCCGGAAACGACATCAACAAGCTCCTCGACGAACTGGCTGCGACCTTCGAGGACTGCATCCGCAACCCCGCGTGCATAGAGACGGATGGCGCGCGAAGAGTCGTCGTTGCCTGGGATGACATAGTCCACGCCATCGGGCGAGTGGTTGGTGTCGACCACCGCGACCACCGGGATACCCAGCTTGACCGCCTCGGTGATGGCGATCTTGTGGTAACCGACGTCGATGACGAACAGCGCATCGGGCAGTGAAGCCATGTCCTTGATGCCGCCGATCGACTTGTGCATCTTGTCCAGCTCGCGCGTCAGCATCAGCGCCTCCTTCTTGCCGAGCCGGTCCAGGGACCCGTCCTCGCACATCAGCTCGAGTTCCTTCAGGCGCTTGAGCGACTGCTTGATGGTCTTGAAGTTGGTCAGCATGCCACCCAGCCAGCGCTGGTCGACATACGGAGAAGAGCAACGGCTTGCCTCTTCGGCCATGATTTCGCGCGCCTGCCGCTTGGTACCGACAAACAGGATCGTTCCCTTGTTGGCCGACAGCTTGCGCACGAAGCTCATCGCTTCGTTATACTTCGCGAGCGTCTTCTCGAGGTTGACGATGTGAATCTTGTTGCGCGCGCCGAAAATGTACGGCGCCATCTTGGGGTTCCAGAAGCGTGTCTGATGACCGAAGTGAACTCCGGCCTCGAGCATCTGGCGCATCGTTGTAGACATGGATCTTGGCTTTCATTATCAGGGTTGGACCACCATCCACCCAGCTACAGCCTGCCCTTCGATTGACTTCGTGGCAGACACCCTTGAACAGGCGGATGTGCGTATTGGGGAGGGCCTCCTCGGCCACCCCGGCGTGCCGGGAAGGGCACGCACTTCCTTTCTTGCCGGCACGGGCCAGCAAAGGTCGTGGATGGTACCACCAAGACGCGGATCATTTCAATTCGCTCGACGCAGCGACAGCCGGTTTTTCTCGATAGCCGGCGGCGATTCCCCGTCGATGCGGCAAATTGCCTAAGCAGGCCGCTTCCTTTATCCTTCGCTCCTCCCCATCCCGCCGCCGAGCGCAAAGCATGAGCGTCATCCGCAAGACCCCGCAGGAAATAGCCAAGATGCGCGTCGCCGGCCGCCTCACGGCAGAAGTGCTCGACTACATCACACCGCACGTGCAGGCGGGTATCACCACCGCCGAACTGGACCGGCTTTGCCACGACTACATCGTCGGCGTGCAGAGCTGCGTTCCCGCTCCGCTCAACTACGCGCCGCCCGGTTACCGGCCCTATCCGAATTCGATCTGTGCCTCGATCAACCACCAGGTCTGCCACGGAGTACCGGGCGAGCGGCCGCTGCGCAACGGCGACATCGTCAATCTCGACATCACGGTGATCAGCGAAGGCTATCACGGTGACAGCAGCCGCATGTTCCAGATCGGCGAGACCTCGGTACAGGCGAGAAGGCTGTGCGAGGTGAGCTTCGAGTGCCTGTGGCTCGGCATCGTCCAGGTACGCGCCGGCGCTCATCTTGGCGACATCGGGCACGCGATCCAGAAGCATGCGGAGCAGTGCGGCTGCTCGGTGGTTCGCGAGTTCTGCGGCCACGGCATCGGCGCCAGGTTTCACGAAGAACCGCAGGTCCTGCACTACGGCCGCCCGCACACCGGCATCGTCCTCGAAGCAGGCATGATCTTCACCATCGAGCCGATGATCAACGCCGGCAAGGCGGCGGTGAAGACGATGGCCGATGGCTGGACCATCGTCACCAAGGATCACAGCCTCTCGGCGCAGTGGGAACACACCATCCTGGTGACGGAAAGTGGCTACGAAGTCCTCACCCTTTCGTCGGCCACACCGCCGCAGCCGGGCTGGATCGGCCACCCCGCATGATCACTGCCGAGGCCAGCCGCCAGTTCCTGGTTGAGTCCTGCCGCTCACGGCTGCGTGCTGGCCAGGCCGAGCTGCGACGCGACTTTCTCGCCGACGACGACGCACTGCGGCTGCTGCGGGCGCGCTGTCGTCTGGTTGACGAGGTGTTTGGCGATCTCTGGCAGGCACTGTCCCTGCCACCGGCACTGGCGTTGCTTGCCGTCGGCGGTTATGGCCGCGGCGAACTCTACCCCGCGTCCGACGTCGATATCCTGCTGCTGCTGCCGGCAACACCAGACGCCGCGATGACGAGCCAGATCGAGTTTGCCGTTGCGCTGTTCTACGACATCGGTCTGGAGATCGCTCCCAGCGTGCGTACGGTTGCCGAATGCGCCCAGGCGGCCGCAGGCGACCTGACGATCTGCACGGCGCTACTCGAAGCCCGCCTGCTGGCGGGCGATGACTCGCTGTTCGCGGAAGTCTGCCGGCAGCTCCGGGAGATGCTCGACGCCCAGAGCTTCTTCGACGCCAAGCGGATGGAACAGGACGAGCGCCACCGCCGCTACCAGGACTCGCCCTACAGTCTCGAGCCCAACTGCAAGGAAGCTCCCGGCGGCCTGCGCGATCTGCAGACGATCATCTGGATCACGCGCGCTGCAGGCTTCGGCGATTCGTGGGACGACCTCGCGCGGCACGGCTTCATCACCGGCGACGAAGAGGAGCAGTTGCTGCGCAGCCTCAGCTTCCTGCAGCGTCTGCGCTGCCACCTGCACCTGCATGTCGGCAGGCGCGAGGACCGCCTGCTCTTCGACCACCAGACGGCGCTCGCTGGACAGATGCGTTGCGTGCCGACGGCGACCCGTCTGGCAAGCGAGCGGCTGATGCAGCAGTACTACCGCACGGCGAAGATGGTGACGCAGCTGAACACCATCCTGCTGCAGAACATCGGTGCCGCCATCTCGCCTCCGGCGGACCAGGAACCATTGCCGATCAATGAACGCTTCCGGAAAACGCACGAACTGCTCGATGTCGTCGCCGACGACGTTTTCCAGAAGAGCCCGGCCGCGCTGCTCGAGGCATTCCTGGTGATGCAGCAGCATGCCGATCTGCAGGGAATGACGGCACGCACGCTGCGCGCCCTGTGGCATGCGCGAACACTGATCGATGACGAATTCCGCTGCAACCCCGACAACCGCCGCTGTTTCCTCAGCATCCTGCAGCAGCCGCGCGGGGTGCTGCACGAACTCAGGCGAATGAACCAGTTCGGCCTGCTCGGCCGCTATCTGCCCAACTTCGGCAAGATCGTCGGCCAGATGCAGCACGATCTGTTCCACGTCTACACTGTTGACCAGCATACGCTGCACGTACTGCGCAACCTGCGCCGCTTTCTCGCCGACGAGTTCACCCACGAGTATCCACTGTGCAGCGAACTGATCAGTGATTTCCCGCGACAATGGGTGCTCTACGTCGCAGCGCTGTTCCACGACATCGCCAAGGGACGCGGCGGCGACCACTCCGAGCTCGGCGCCGTCGATGCCGCCGAGTTCTGCGCGGCGCACGGGGTCGCCGCCGAAGACAGCGAGCTGATCGTCTGGCTCGTGCGGCATCACCTGCTGATGTCGAGCGTCGCGCAGAAGCAGGATATTGCCGATCCGGAGGTCGTCGGCGCCTTCGCTGCAACGCTCGGCGACGAGAGGAGGCTGGTCGCGCTTTATCTGTTCACCGTTGCCGACATTCGCGGCACCAGTCCGAAAGTCTGGAACACCTGGAAGGGGCAACTGCTCGAGCAACTGTTCAGGAGTACCTGCCGCACCCTGCTCGGCGGCGGCCAGACACCGGTCCGGCAAGGCCTGATCGAGGAGCGACAGCAGCAGGCCGTGCGCCTGCTGCGCTACTTCGCGCTGCCGGACGCGGTGCACCAGCGCCTGTGGAAACAGCTCGATGCGGTGTACTTCATGCGTCATTCGGCGGAAGAGATCGCCTGGCACACGCGAGCCCTGTACTACCGGATGGGCCTTGAGGAACCCCTCGTCAAGGCCCGCCTGAACCCGCAGGGCGAAGGTCTCGAGGTCCTCGTCTACACGCGCGACCAGCGCGACCTCTTTGCCCGCCTGGTCGGCTTTTTCAGTCGTTCCGGCTACACCATCGTCGACGCGAAGATCCATACGACGCGGCATGGCTACGCGCTGGACTCCTTCATGCTGCTTGACCTCAGTGACCGCGGCAGCGACCGCGACATGATCAGCTATGTCGAGCATGAACTCGGCGACCGCCTGCGCCGCCAGGGGCCGCCGGAAGCACCGGGCGGCGGGCGGTTGTCGCGACAGGTGAGGCACTTCCCGGTGCAGCCGCTGGTCACCATCGAGGAAGACGAGAAAGGCGCGCATTACGTCCTTTCGGTCAGCGCTACCGACCGTCCCGGGCTGCTATACACGATCGCCCTGACCCTGGCAGCGCATGGCGCCAACCTGCACACGGCGAAGATTTCCACCCTCGGCGAACGCGTCGAGGACACCTTCCTGATCAGCGGCGGCGACCTCCGCGAGACGGCCAGCAGGATCAGACTGGAAACCGAGCTGATCGAACGTCTCAAGCTCTGACGCGGCGTGTGCCGCCGCTCACGGCCCGCACGCGGCGACTGGCAACCCGTGAGCGACGGCGACAGGTGTCGGTTTTTTTTACACATGCCGGTCTCAGCACTTGGCACGTTCGCAGAGTGGCATTCTACAGCGATGATTTACTGCAAAATTGTTCGCAGCGAAAGTCTATGGCACACAACTTGCTTGAATCGGTGAAGCACGGCAGATGGTCGCCCGCCGCGACGCGAGGGTGACCGTCATTGTGGGCTCTTCCGTCGCAGTGTGACGTAGTGGGCATACATCTGCGAAGCGGACGGACTACAATGATTCTGGTAGGCCGAAACAGATACCAAGGAAAGAACATGTCAGAGACCTCAAACGCGAGAACCGAGCAGCGGCGCAGGCTGCTCAAGAAGGCGGCGGCGGTGCCGGCGATCTTCGTTCTGCCTTCGACCGGTAGAGCTGTTGCAGGGAGCAGTCTGCACGCCTGTGTCGAGAAAGGCCTGACGGCGAACGGCAACAACCCGATTCCGCCCCTTATTCCCAAGGACCAGACCGACCAGTGGGTGCGTCAGTTCCAGACCGGGCTTCCGAACCAGGGAGCCGACACCGTGCTCGAGGGCAACGTCCTGCAGTACGACATCAGCGGCGCGGCACCGAGGCCGGTGGCGCACGCGTCGTGCTGGAACTCGATCCATCCGTCCGGACCGCATGCGGATCCGAACACCAACCTGATTCCGTAGACAACCACACGTCACCAGTCGCAGACCGCCCGCGCGCTCACGCAGCCCGATGCAACCCCTTTATCGCCGGCTCGGTGAAGGTGCGGTCGCTTTTGATCAGAGAAACTGGCAGACGCACATTCTCACGCCGGCCGCCGCCCTCATCTTCGAGGCACTGAGCGAGATCGGCAACGGCGACGATCCCGTGCCGATGAGCGCGGCCCTGAGTCTGCTGCGTGACGAACTCGAAGTCGACACCGACACCCCGGAAATGCGCCAGGTGTTGCGTTCTCTGCAGGAGATGGGCATCCTTGGCGGATGACCGCCGAGCCGCCCCGACTGCGCAACCTTTCTCCCGTTCTCCTCCGCCAGCGTCTTGCCAATGCCTCGGTCGAGCTCGACTATGGCGCAGCGGTGGTGCGCGTCGGCTCCGACCTTGCCGGCTTCGTCGCCGATCTGCAGCGCGTCTATGGCGCTTTTTCGCTGGCTGACGCCACCTTCGCCGACTTCCATACGCAGGTCCGCCGCGGCAGCGGTGTACGCGCCTACCTGCGCCCGCAGTCGCGGTTCCTGATCGACGGCATCCAGCCCTTCGACCCCTTCCCCCGGGAGCAGGCGCTGGCGCACTTCGAGTGGGGCGTCAACTGGTGCTTTGCACAGCGCTTCAACCAGCATGTCCTGCTGCACGCCGGCGCCCTCGCACTGGCCGACCAGGGGGTGATCATGGCGGCGCCGCCCGGCTCCGGCAAGAGCACGCTGACGGCAGCGATGATGCTGCGGGGTTTCCGCCTGCTGTCCGACGAGTTCGGCGTCCTCTGCCCGCGAAGCGGACAGCTGTGGCCGATGCTGAAGCCGCTGGCGCTGAAGAACCGTTCGATCGACGTCATTCGCGACTATGCCGACGACCTCATCCTCGGACCGGTCTACAAGGGTACGCGCAAGGGCGATGTGGCGCACCTTGCTCCCGGCGATGCCAGCGTCGACGCACGACGGCTGCCGGCACGGCCGCAGCTGGTCATCTTTCCTTCGTTTCGCGAGGGCGCAGCACTGCGCGCGCGCCGCCTGCCGGCTGCCGACGCCTTTGCCCACCTCGCCTTCAACAGCTTCAACTACGAGCTTCTGGGGGCCACTTCATTCAATGCCGTCGCCGATGTCAGCGAGAGCTGTCCCGCTTTCGCTCTCGAGTACAGCCGTCTGGACGAAGCGGTCGATGCCGTCCGCACGCTGCTTGCCGATGCGACCGCTGCGAGGACCGGCGCATGAGTGACCAGCGACCCAACGCCGGCCCGAGCGCCTTGCTGCAACTGCTGACCGACCCCGGGCGTGCCGGCGAACTGACGCTCGCCGACTGGGACACGCTGATCCGCCTGGCGCGGCGGGCGAGACTTCTCGGCGTCCTCGCGCACCGGATCCAGTCGCGACCCGGGCACTTGCCCGCCATTCCGGACTGCGTTCGCGGCCACCTCGATTCGGCGACCATCTATTCGGCGCATCGCGTCCACCTGCTGCGCATGGAGCTGGCAGCACTGGCCCGCGTGCTGCCGACCGAAGTGCGCGTCGCCGTCCTCAAGGGCGGCGCCTACGTCATCCAGGATCTCGAAACGGCACGCGGGCGCCTGCCGAACGATGTCGACCTGCTCGTCAGCCGCGATGATCTGCGACGCAGCGAAACCGCCCTGCTGGCTGCCGGCTGGGAAGCGGAAGCGGTAGACGACTACGCCGACCGCTACTACCGTGAATGGAGTCACGAGATCCCGCCGATGCGTTTTCCCGGGCACCCGATGGAGGTCGATCTCCATCACACCATAAGCCCGGTCACCGGCCGCCTGAAACCGGACCGGGCGCTGCTCTTCGGCGACCTGCAGGCGGTCGCCGGGCAACGCTTCCTGGTACTGCACCCGCTCGACCAGATCCTGCATGCGGTGATCCATCTCTTCCAGGATTCCGAGCTGGTCGACAACCTGCGCGACCTGGTCGACATCGACAGCCTGCTGCGCAGCTACCTGCAATCGGCGGACGACTGGCTGGCACTGACCAGACGCGCCGGTCGGCACGGCGTCGAGCGGCCGTTGTGGTACGCCCTGCACTACTGCCGCAAGTGGCTGGCTACGCCGGTACCCGACGGCCTACCGCTGCGCCCGCCGCCAATCGCCATGGTGTGGCTGATGGACTGGCTCTATCCGTGCTGCACCCTGCCCCGACTTGCCGACCGGCCGCCGCCGGTCGCGCGCCGAATCGCCGTACACCTCGGCCTGGCCCGCTACCAGTGGCTGCGCATGCCGCCCGGAATGCTGCTGCGCCATCTCGGTCACAAGAGCGTACAGGCGCTGCGCTGGCGCCCGGCGGCGCAACACAGGGCCGAATGAGTCAGGCACAGGGATGACCCGCCGCGACCACAGTCGCGGCGGTTGTGGGAGCCGGGGAGCTCGGCGAGGGGCGCGCTGGCCACCTCAGACACATCGGTGTCATGCCAGCAGCTGCCCCGCTCGGAGCCTCCCGCGACAGGCAATGTCCACTCGTCCTGCGTCAGTCCGGACCCGTGCGCATGGGCGCCTTCGCGAGCTGACCGCCGGCGGAACTCGCCGCGACGGAGAGGCATTCATCCCGTGCATTCGCTCTTGCCGGCATGTCCTCCCGCGCGCCTCCCTCCTGCTGTGACGAGCAAGACGCGAGACAAGCACGGCGGTAACAGAAGCCCTGCCACCGACAGGGTAGCCAAATAGAGCAGACGAGCCGATGCCCAGTGGCGCGGCAAGGCTACAACAGCTTGCGATCCGCCGTGGCCGGCGCAACGGATCGCGCGCCGGAAAAGCACGCCCTGCCGTGCAGTAGTTGATAACAGCCACCCGAGCTGCAGGCAGATACTCCACCTGAAAGTCGAGTCGCTCATACGCAGTCGGCATTACCGCAGACCACGTAGCCGGCCACCGCCCCCGCCTCGCACGCAGGTTTGGACAGCCTGCACGCCGGGCCTGGCACTGATCTCGTCACTGCCCTGACCGCCGTCGCCTGGCTTGCACCACTTCACCATCAACACGATAACTGGTTAGCGAATGGAAGATATCCCCGCACAGGCTCCTCGCATGGATCAGGCGACGACACGCTGTCGCGCCGGCACCGGCGTCGGCAGGCGCTAACGGTCATGACTTGCGACACACCCTTGATGATGAAAGTCATGACCGTTGCCCTCATCCCCGGCCCTTCTCCCGCGCACGGGAGAAGGGAGGTTCGCGAGTCGCAGGCGCGACTTTCACATTAACCGGGCGCCACGCAACGATTCGTTCGGCAACATCGGTGGCAGCAATGCCACCCTCGGCCTGTTCAGCAACATCACCGTGGTCGACCTGGCCTCGCCCCGGAACGGCGGCGACGACACCCGGCAGGCCTACTACAACGCCGGCTTTGGTCGCCCGACCCGGAGCATGGGCGATCGCGACACGACGACCGACGTCATCAACTACCTCGGAAACGGCGACCGTCCTGCGGCCGCGGCCGTTTGAACCAATCGGCGATGGCGCCGCGCAGGCCAGTCGTCAGGTAGGCGCGCTTGCGCGTGACCGAGGCGGGATTGAAAGCCATGTCGCCGGTCATGTGGACACGCAGGAGGTCTACCGTCGTCGCCTCGGGCGCGACCACGCCCCGCTCGATACGCCAGTCCGCCTGCTGCGGCCAATGCTCGAAAACCGCGACGCCGTGCGGCGCGAGGCCGAGGAACAACGCCACGAGCGTGCGCCAGGCACTGCGCCAGCGCCGCCGCCATTCGTCATCGTCGCACTCCTTTCGCCATCCCCATCGAACAGCGGATCATAACCTGGAGGGTTCCGGCTTCCTGCGCCGCTGAGCCGGCGCACTGCCGGTACAGCGCCCACTGCCCCGACTGCGCATCACCGCACAGGGGCGTTGCGGCACGGAAAGGCAGCCGGCCCGATGGCCAACATTCAACGGAACCCGGGGCGGTCTTCCCGGGTCGTGGGAGACGCCACGCTGGACAAGAGCCTGTTGTGCATGATCGTGGCCCGTTCGCTGCGCTCCGGCCGCGACGGCACGACCACCCTCGCGGTGCGCCGCTTTGCGATCCCCTCGCCGGGCCGCTATCGGCTCGAGGCCACCGGCTGCGAGCCGGCACCGACCGCCGGCAACAGCCGTCTGGTTCTCGCCAGGCCCGGCATGCCCGACTGGCTGTTGCATCGGTCGCCGACACCGAGCGCGGTGCAGCTTTCGCCATTGCGTGCTGTCGCCATGCTCGAGCAGCATGCGCACGCCGGCCGGAAAGACCAGCGCGCAACCTGGAGGCGAACGCTTGCACGGGAGATGGAGCCCTGCTACGATCCTGGTCATCCAGATGACCAGGAGCACACATGACCACCTGTACGGTTGCCCAGGCCAAGGCCCATCTTTCCGAGCTGCTTGACCGCGTCGAGAAGGGCGAGGAACTCGTCATCACGCGCCGCGGCAGGCCGGTGGCGAACCTGTCGCCGATCCGCCCTGCGCCGCGCAGCCCCGACTGGACGGCAATCCGCGCCTTCCGCGAGTCGCTCCCGGCAGGCGGCAGTGCGGCCACCGAGTTGGTGCGGGCGTCGCGCGAGTCGCGCTTCTGATGGTGTACCTCGATACCGCCGTAGTTCTGACGCTGTTCGTCGGCGAACGCACGTCGGGTGCGGTGGAGTCGTGGCTGGCGCAGCGGCCCGAGCCGTTTGCTTTCAGCGATTGGGGTCTGACCGAATGCGCGTCGGCGCTGGGAATCAAGTGCCGCCGTGGGGAGCTGGACGCGGAAACGGCGGCGCGAGCCTTTGAGACGATCGCCGCGTTTGCGCGGCAATCCTGTGAGCGGATCGTCTGCGCCGCACAACACCAGGCTGAGGCGCAGGCGATGCTGGGTCGCTTCGACCTCAACCTGCGCGCGGGCGATGCGCTGCACCTGGCGATGTGCCGACATGCCGGCGCCACGCTGCTTACCTACGACACACTGCTACTCGCCGCGGCCAGAGCTTTGGGCGTCAAGGCGCTCAACCCGCTTGGCCGCGGTTGATCGGTGGGCCCATTGCGAAGGTGTTTGCCACCCCGCTGACCACATGTCGCGTTGGCAGTAGCCAGCACGGACGCTGGACCTGGCCGGAAATCCTGCGGCGCCTGCGGCCAATCCTCCTGCCAGGACCTCGCGGCGGCTGCCCGGGATTCCGCTCAAGCCTCTGCAGCGCGTCGCCGTCGCGCGGCCCACCATGCCAGTGGAGCGGCGAGGAGAAAGGCGACTCCCTGCAGAACGGGTGTCAGTACGACGCCGATGGCGCTCTGCGCGTCCGGACGCCAAAGGATGGCATCGGTCAACGGGTAGAGGCCACCGACGACCACCAGCCCGACCGCAACACACCACGGCAGCATGGGTTGCCCCCGCCAACAGCAGCTTGAGCGACGTTCCGGTGACGCCGATCACCAGCGTGAAGTCGCTCGCCTCGTTGCGGCGGCCGGCGGCCCGCATCAGGAACACCCGGATGGTCTACACGCCGTCATCCGGCAACGGTCCGTCGAAGCGGTTGCCGATCTGCTCGCCGATCGCCATCGCGGCATCGTGCGAAGCGGGCGGCAGCAGGTTGAAGTAGGTCGCGCCGTTGCTGCCCTTGAGGCTCACCGTCATGCACCGGCCGGCACCGGCGCGCAGTTCGTGGTCGATGTACTGGCGGCCGACGACGCGGTCGCGTATCAACGTCGAGCTGCTGCCCTTGCCGAATTGCCCGGGCTTTTGACGATGCGCTCGCCGTCGCGGGTGGCGGCCGGGCCGGGGCAACGCTGGGAGTGAATGGGGGCAGGATGATGGCGCGGCCCATCCTGCCGGTAAAGACTGACTGCGGCACCTCGGTCGTCGCCGACCGGCTGACCGACGCGGACCTGCTGCGAAAAACGCCCAGGTGCGAGCAAACGAGGTAACATCGATGCTGTATTTGCATACAGCGCTTGCGGCACCTGCCGCTGCCAGGCGGACACTCCGTCCTTCTCTGCCGCACCGCATGCCCACCGACCTGCCGCCCCACTACGCCGAACTGCACTGCTGTTCGAACTTCTCCTTTCTGCGCGGCGCCTCGCATCCCGAGGAACTGGTCGAAGCGGCACTGGCGCTCGGCTACAGCGCGCTGGCGATCACCGACGAGGCGTCGCTGGCCGGCGTCGTGCGGGCGCACAAGGCCGCCAGCAGCAGCGGGCTGAAGCTGATCATCGGCGCCGAGTTCCGCCTCGCCGACAGGCAGCAGGACGGTTTGCGGCTGCTCCTGCTGGCGCAGAACCGCGCCGGTTACGGCAACCTGTCGGCACTGATCACGCTCGCCCGCCGGCGCTCGCGCAAGGGCGAGTACCGCCTGCTGCGCAGCGACTTCGAGACAGCCGGCGTCATTGCCGGCTGCAGCGGCGCCGTGCCGGACTGCCTGGCGCTCTGGGTCGCCGAGCCGGGCGCCAGCACCGAAGATGGTCGCTGGCTGGCGCAACGTTTTCCGGCGCGTGCCTGGCTGGCGGTCGGGCTGCATTGCGGCGCCGATGACGCGCAGCGGCTGGCCGACCTGCTGGCGCTGGCAAGCGCCAGTGGCCTGCCGGCGGTCGCCGCCGGCGACGTCCACATGCACCGGCGCGGGCGCCGCGCGCTGCAGGACACGCTGACGGCAATCCGCCTGCGCAGCACGCTGTCTGCCGCCGGGCATGCGCTTTTCGCCAACGGCGAGCGGCACCTGCGGACCCGCCTGCGGCTGGCGCGTCTCTACCCGCCGGAGCTGCTTGCCGAAACACTGGGCATCGCCGAACGCTGCAACTTCTCGCTCGACGAACTGCGCTACGAGTATCCGGAAGAAGTCGTCCCGCCCGGCCAGACGCCGTCTTCGTTCCTGCGCCACGAAGTCGGGCGTGGCCTGCAGCGGCGTTACGGCGGCAGCGTCCCGACCAGCGTCGGCGAGCGCGTCGAACACGAACTCGCACTGATCGGCGAACTGGCCTACGAAGCCTACTTCCTGACGGTCTACGACATCGTCAACTTCGCCCGCAGCCGCGGCATCCTGTGCCAGGGACGCGGCTCGGCCGCCAACTCGGCGGTCTGCTACTGCCTCGGCATCACCGAGGTCGACCCGGCGCGGTCGAAGCTGCTCTTCGAGCGTTTCATTTCCCGCGAACGCGGCGAACCACCCGACATCGACGTCGATTTCGAGCATGAACGGCGCGAGGAAGTCATCCAGTACATCTACGCCCGTTACGGACGCGAACGCGCCGCCCTCACTGCGGCAGTGACCACCTACCGGACGCGCGGCGCGCTGCGCGACGTCGGCCGCGCCCTCGGCTTCGGCGAGGCCCAGATCAACGCCCTGACCAGCTCGCTCGCCTGGTGGGACAAGCGCGAGCAACTGCCCGCCCGCCTGCACGCCGTCGGCCTCGATCCCGTGGCACCGCGCGTCGCCAGATGGCTGCTGCTGGCCGACACCCTGCGCGGCTTCCCGCGCCACCTGTCGCAGCATGTCGGCGGCTTCGTCATCGCCCGCGGCCCCCTCGCCCGCCTGGTGCCGGTGGAGAACGCGGCGATGCCGGAACGGACCGTGATCCAGTGGGACAAGGACGATCTCGACACACTCGGGCTGCTGAAGATCGACATCCTGGCGCTCGGCATGCTGTCGGCGATCCATCGCGCGCTCGACCTTTGCGGCTACCGCCTGGCGGACATCCCGGCCGAGGATCCGGCGGTCTACGACATGCTCTGCGCCGCCGACACGGTTGGCGTCTTCCAGGTCGAGTCACGCGCGCAGATGGCGATGCTGCCACGTCTGCGGCCACGCAACTTCTACGACCTGGTGATCGAGGTGGCGCTCGTCCGCCCGGGCCCGATCCAGGGCGACATGGTCCATCCCTATCTGCGCCGCCGCCACGGCCGGGAGGCGATCGACGCCATGCCGCCGGAGATCGCCGCCGTTCTCGGCCGCACCTGCGGCGTGCCGATCTTCCAGGAACAGGTGATGCAGCTCGCCGTCGTCGCCGCCGGCTTCACTCCCGGCGAGGCCGACCAGTTGCGCCGGGCGATGGCCGCCTGGCGGCGAAAGGGCGGGCTCGAGCCCTTCGAGCAGAAGCTGATCGCCGGCATGCGCCAGCGCGGCCACGACGAGGCCTTCGCGCAGCGCATCTGTGCGCAGATCCGCGGCTTCGGCGAGTACGGTTTCCCGGAGTCGCACGCTGCGTCGTTCGCCCTGCTGGTCTATGTCTCGGCCTGGCTCAAGCGCCACCACCCGGCGGCCTTTCTCTGCGCGCTGCTCAACAGCCAGCCGATGGGCTTCTACTCGCCGTCACAACTGGTGCAGGACGCGCGCCGGCATGGCGTCGAGGTGCGCCCGGCGACGGTCGCCGCCAGCGACTGGCAGGCGCGGCTCGAGAACGGCGCCGGCGCGGCCGTTCGCCTCGAACACGGCTACCGCAATCGCTACCGCATCGATC
>DDUX01000055.1:0-14928 GCA_002345025.1 Candidatus Accumulibacter iunctus
CCTGTCCGCCGTCACCCCCCAACAGAAGGAGCTGTTCGAAACCGTCGCCCTGCCCGAGCCCTCCGCCAGACGCTTGTAGTGCCAATTCCGAACCGGTGAATTGCGCACAAACAATCACTTAGCCGTATTTTTGTCGAACTCGGGCGATAAGCATCGCGCCAGCAAGCACTCGCATGATCGGTGTGGTTGCTCCTGCAACCAAACGGGGAACCCCTACAAGAACTAGGCCGCCTCCTAGAACTATCCCTATTCCAAGCGTGGGAGCAAAGAAGGCCATTTGATTTTGAGCGGGTGGCTCACCCACGCCGTAGGCAAATTGAAGAAGCAGAAAGGAAGGCGCAATGACCAGTGCGATGCCAGCGATCAACAGCACGACGCGAATGGCGAAAGTCATAATGGCTAACGTCAAAGCTCAGGGGCGCTGCGCGGCTTTATCGCGCAGCGTCCTTTGGAGCGAAGAGTTGGGCTATTGATTTGCATTTAATCCGACCCTGGCCCCTTTGATTCTCGTCAAAACAGCTCTCTTGGGTGTCTCGTGTCATCTCGACGGGTCTCCTGCGCATAGGTAATCAGCTTGAAAGCCGTTACCTACCAGATTCCACGCAACTTCGACAATCCATTGATAGAGCATGTCTCTGATCAGAAAGCGATTCCCCGTGGCCGAAAAGATCCACACCCATTCTGCTTCCCGATTCGGCTTCGATTCTGCCTTATTGTGATGTTCGATTGCACGCGACTGGCCTGCCAAAAAATTTACTGGGAGATTAGTCCAATAAGTTTATCGAGGACATCTGTCATATCCCTGGGTAAGCGTTCAACCAAGATGCCGCCTGGTTGCACCTCGAAGTCTAAAGATGTCATGAAATCGCCGCCTGAAATTCGGCACTCGCTTCCTGTAAGCAGCGGCTTGGACACCTTTGTCGGAATTATCTTAAAGTAATCCCCTACGGCAAATAGGCCTTGGTACTTTTCGTGGCCACGCTGCATAAAGTGAACGACTATTCTCAATCCCGAACTGGCTACAAGGGGTCTCGCCTCCACTGTCAGACCAGAATGACTTTTATACCTCGGCCAACCGTCGTCTATCTCGTATCCTTCGAGCAATTCAGTCCGCGCAAAAACTTCCTCAGCAATCATCCGGGGGTCTATTACTTCAGCCGGAGCATCTATCGCATTGCGCATCATTTCCAGTTCACCGACGACTTGCGAAAATGACATTCGATAATTCTGCTGGTGTTTCGTGCATGCCAATATCAGACGTACCATTCTTGAAGGAAGCGATCTCCACTCCCTACATTTATGCTGTGCAGCGAGGAGCTTCAGGTCAGACTCCCACGATTGTCGGACGTGCGCGCTGATTGTCGGATCGGACTTTGACAGCATGAAATACGCAGTCATTCCCAGTCCAAAAGAGTCAACGGCAGCCGATCTAGTTGTCGCTCCTGTTTGGGCGGCCAATTGCTCCGGAGCCAAATATGCGGTTCCTCCCGAGACGTAGACCGACTTCTCCAAAGCCCCAACGTGCCATGAAAGATCGAAGTCAAGAACAACAATATCAGCCGACTCGGGCTCAGTATAGTAATCGCGCAGCATAATGTTCTGCGGTCTGAGATCTCTATGAAGAACGCGCTCCGGGGAGTTGTGAGCTGCGTAAATGACCTTGGCGAGATCATGCAAAACTCTGAGTCTGTCATGCCATTCTGTGAGCCCTCCTTGAGTAACAACGTCGTGCAATGTGGCGCCCTCGACCCATTCCATGACTACGACCGGTGGTATTTCGGAAGCAGCGAGGAACTTGACGATACCTTGAACTTGGCGTGATGCGAGGAACCGCATCGATCTGACTCCCCGGCGAAAGGCATCTAGCAAACACGGTTGCTCGCGGATTTCGTATCGGAAGGCCTTGATGGCTACGGGCGTGCCGTCGTGTGATTGCCCTCGCCAGACCTTGGCGAAGCCACCTTCCTTTTGATAGCTTATGAGGGAGTAGCCGAGAACTGCGTCAGCTGCCGCCTCCGGAGCAGTTTCAAAATAGGACGCGGCATGAATTGGACGGGCGTAGGTTCTGCAGAAGTCAAGAAATTCTTCGTTAGTTTGCGCAGCGGACGAGCTAAGAATTCTTTTTGCTTCGGCATTAAGCTGCTCCCGTAACTGGTTCGGCGACCGAGTCATCATTTCGGCCGCCGGCGGTAGAGTGCCGCCGACGGAAGCGGCTTCAGCTATTCCCCAAAGTACCGGCGCGGCGGGGGGCGATGAAGGCGTAAACTGGCGGAGGTCCTTAATGATTTCGAGGAACTCGGAGTGAGTGTCATCGGAGTTGCGGTAGGTTATTACTTGAATGCCGGATGCTTCAACTGAGGAAATGATATCAAAATCGTCTGTGTCTGATACCCAAAAGTGCGGACCAAAGTTCAGAAGATCTTGACGCGCCCGTTTGAAGTGATCGATTACGGCGCGATCGCCCGCCGAAACGCCTACGAGCACGATGGTAGAATATTTAATACAATCGCGAACAAATTCCGTGTATTGAGCTTGACTCAAAAGTGAATTAAGTTTCTTCTCAGTGAAAACCCAGTTAATCGGATCTTCGATCTGGCCGTGCAGATTGGCAATGAATCTCCCGTCAGGTCGGGCTATGGCGCCAATGAGCGATCGGAGCTCAAATCCACTTCGCTCCTGAAGAGGTTCATTCCTCACTGCGCTTCGCTGAAAGGCTCGATATGCAAACCGATCTATATTGAGCGTGAGCAAACCTTTAATCCGGAGATCCCAGAGCTGACCGTATGCGGCCGGCACCTGACACCGCAGCGCCTCCCGGAGCTCCCGATTGATAGTCGCCTGCATTGTTGCCTTCCCCAGGCCTTCTTCCAGAAGCTCGAAAGCTTTCCACATTGATGCCTGCGACTTCGCCGACTGAAGCAAGGCGCGACGGGCGCGCGCGACCTTGTCGCAAGAGCTAACGATGCTCTGCTGCAGTTCCAGTTCAAGGGAGGTCTTTAGTTTGGTCCAGCTTGGAAGCCTGCTAGGCATGCTGAGGCCGGCACCAGCCCAAACCACGACAGGTTTTCCGGCGGTCTTCCAAACATCCAAGAGGTCTTTAAACGCTGGAGCGTTGGACTTGAAGTGTCGCTCGCTAGACTTCTCCATTGCGCCCTCCTGATTTCCCTCTAATGTGCCTCGACGGCCGTACTTGTGGGGATTGTAGGCGTCCCGCGCGGTAGGTCAAGCCACAGGTAACGCTCGGACGGCTTGGCCAGAGGCAGACGAGCGGCTGCCTGCCGTTTGCGAGCAGGTGACCGGAACGAAACGGGCGCTCTGGCTGACAGAAAGCGGGGCCGGAATGGTGTCTTCGGCACGTAGAACGACGCGCGACTCCATGGCAGCCGGAACCGCCATCGCCCACAGCAAGCCCCTCGCCACGCCCTCGCGGGCTTCACGGCGGGTCACGAACGGGGGGCGGCCTGCGGCGTCGCCAGGCGGCGCAGCGGAGGAATTACCGCCGTGGGCACGAACCGCCCGTCGTGGCAGTGGGGGTAGGGCACATTAAAGGGGCCAGGGTGACATTCTTTTCCATGAATGGCTGATTCGACCCTGGCCCCTTTCTGGTGCTTTCCAAGTGGCCCAACGTGCTAGCTCAGAGGCGCTGCGCAGCCTTATCGCGCAGCGTCGCTTGGAGCGCCGGGTTGGGCGTGCGCTTCCTGAAACACGGCAACCGGGACAGAGCGGTCGACAGCAACAGACTTCCGAAGAGCCTTGATACGTTCGATTTCGTGGAGTGTCTGAGCCGAGAAGTACGACTCTCCGCAGTGAGGACACGACCACATGGGGATGTTCTCTATCACTAGAAGCGAAGAACCTCGACCGGAACTGCGAGTTACCCTCCGCAGTTGCACGCCGGGATGGCCGCATGAGGCACAGAGCATTTCAGACAAGGTAGACCGTGACGACGAAGAGATTGCCGAGCGGGCCGAACTTGACGACTGCTTCGGCCTGGAGTCCGCCGACTGTGGCGCCGCGGACGACGAACTTACGTTCGTGCGTCTTGCGGTCGCGCTGGCGCTCGACGATTTCGCTGGTGAGAAGGATATTTTCGAGATCGAGGATCGTAAGGTTGTCATCGTCAAGTTCTTCTACAGCGTGGTGGGACACAACGTAGTTCAGTGAACGAACACCGTTGCGGATTCGGACGATAGTAGATTGAGCCACTCCTCAATTGTAGCGGTTCAGCACCGTCAGCGCCCAACGCGATGGAGCAAGCCCATTTTGACGCAGACCTTCGCGTCAACATCCGGTATGCATGCCAATCGGAACTGAATTCTTCCAGCAGAACAATGAGGTACGCCATCGGCCCGTCCACTAAAATTCCGGCAATTGCGTCGATTGCGTCAATGCACCCCCCGCTCCACCGCCGCGACGGCTTCTCGAGCAGCTCGCCCACCGCCTCCGTTTCAAGCACTATACTTGAGCGCGGCTCATGGCCGCAACCCGACAGGGGTCACCTCAGCAACGGCCCGATCAAACTGGCAAAAGCAGCGCCCTCGACCTCCGCTTGCCGCGGCAACCGGGCGACGGCAGACAAGCGCCATTGCCTGCCGAACTGTCGCAAAGCGCGCTCGATGTCTTCGCCTCCGGTGCTGCCCACGATACCGCCCCGGATCGCCCCCGATCGCCTTCGGCACCAGAACGCTGCACGCCCGCCTCACCGCGGACCTGCCGCCTCGGCCGCCGCTGGCGCATCCTCGCGCAGCCTTTCGCTGTCGTCGCTCTCGCGCAGGATCTGGTCGATCTTCTCCTGCAGCGGATCGCTCTCGGGTGGCTCCGGCACGGCGAGCGCTGCGGGCGCTGCGGGTACTGCCGGCGCATCGGGCGCCTCCGGCTTCGGCGCCGCTTCCATGGGGCGGCGCCGCTCGGGCGCGGCGACCGGCTCCGGCGCGAAGAGGTCGCGCCACCAGCGCTTGATGCGCGCCCACCAACCCGTCTCTTCCGGTGCCGTGAAACGCAGCCGTGGATCGATGATGCGGGCGCGCAGCGCGCTGCGGAAGAAATCGCCGACGACCGGCAGGGCGCTGCGCGCCCCCTGCCCCCAGTGGTCGCTGCGCAGCGTGACGCGGCCGTCGTTGAAACCGACCCAGGCGCCGGCGACGAGTTGCCGGTGCATCAGGATGAACCAGCCATCGGCGTTGTCCTGCGTCGTCCCCGTCTTGCCGGCGACATCGGCGCGGATACCGTAACGGCTGCGGATGTCGCGGCCGGTGCCGCGGTTGATCACCCCGCGCATGCTGTCGAGCAGCGTGTAGGCGACCTCCGGCTTGAGCGCAACCTCGGCCTCTGCCGGGCCGAATTCCTCGATGAGGCGGCCGTCGTGGTCCTCGATGCGGCTCACCAGCAGCGGCTCAAGGTAGGCGCCACCGTTGGCGATCGTGCCGTAGGCGGTGACCATTTCCTTCAGGGTGACCGGGCTCGTGCCGAGGGCGAGCGACGGCACGGCCTCGAGCTTGCTCTCGCGCACGCCCATGTCGCGGGCAAGCCTGGCGACCTTGTCGGCGCCGACCTGCTGCATGAGCTGCGCGGTGATCGTGTTCTTCGACTGGGCCAGCGCATCGCCCAGGGTCATCGACTCACCGCTGGGCGGCCTGCCATCCGTCGGCCGCCAGACCTCGGCGCCACCGACGGCGATTTCCACCGCCTGGTCGATCAGCCTGTCGTTCGGGCTGGCGCCCTGGCGGAACGCTTCGCCATAGACGAAGGGCTTGAAGGTCGAACCGGGCTGGCGGCGCGCCTGCTGCACATGGTCGAACGCGTCCTGCTCGAAGTCGCGGCTGCCGACCCAGGCCTTGACGTGGCCGTTGCGCGGGTCGATCGCCAGGAAACCGATCTGGATCTGCGTCTTCTGTCGTTGCAGCGCGCGCATGAAGGCCTTGTCGGCCTGCAGCTCCTGCATCGCCTGCTGCGGCGTCCGGCCTTGGCTGATGGCGGCGCCGTACTCCGGCGATTCGCGGACGAAGGATTGCACGAGGCTGGCGTCGGGGCTCCATGCCGAGCGGCTGCTCCAGGCGGCGTCGGCGATCTTCTGCAGCGTTCTGCCCTGGCGGGCGACGGCCTGGTTCGCCGCCGCCTGCAGGCGGGAATCGATGGTCGTGCGCACGATCAACCCGTCGCCGTCGATGCTGTAGCCGTTGCGGTCGGCCCAGGCGATGAGCCACTTGCGCAGTTGCCTGGCGAAATGTGGCGCCGGTCCCGGCGGCTCGCTCTGGCGCTCGAAGTCGATGCGCAGCGGCTGCTCACGCAGCGCGTCGAGCTCCTCTGCACCCAGTTTCCCGCGCCGGACCATCTGTTGCAGCACGGTGTTGCGCCGCTGCAACGATCGCTCGGGATTGAGTACCGGGTTGTAGTAGCTGTTGCCCTTGAGCATGCCGACCAGCGTCGCCGCCTGCAGGACATCGAGCCGGCGGGCAGAAGTGTCGAAATAGGTGCGTGCCGCCATCTCGATGCCGTAGGCGTTGTACAGGAAGGGCACGGTGTTGAGGTAGGTTTCGAGGATTTCGTCCTTGCTGTGGACGGCCTCGATCTTCAGCGCCGTGATCGCCTCCTTGATCTTGCGCGTCAACGTCGGCGCGCGGCCGATCGCCTCCGGGTACAGGTTGCGGGCCAGTTGCTGCGTCAGGGTCGAACCGCCCTGGCGATCGCCGCTGAAGGTATTGAGCGCCGCGGCGATGGTGCGTCGCCAGTCGAGACCGAAATGCTCACGGAAGCGGTGATCCTCCGTGGCGATGAGGGCGTCGATGACGTGTGGCGAAATCTCGGCCAGTGCGACCCACTCCCGGTTCGACTGCTTGAACTCGGCCAGCTTCCTGCCATCTGCCGAGAGGATCTGCGCCGGCTGCTCCGACGACACCTTGCGGATGTCGCTGATGCTTGGCGTGAACGGAATCAGGATCAGGACGTAGAGCAGGAACAGCGCCGGCAGCGCCAGCAGGGCCCGGATCACCCCGCGCCGGGTCGGGTGGCGGAGGGCGTCGAGCGCGCCGGCGAGTTGCGCGGCAAGGCCCGGGGCAAAGCGGACCGCCACTTGTTTCAGTTCCCGGAGCCGGGAACGGATCGAGACCATGGATGCTTCACTTCACCGACGAATGGGCGCCTGCCCGAGATTGCTGATGCTATGGAGCCGGGCAGCAGCCGTCAATTCGTTTCGCCGGCTGCCCCGCCTCGGCCCGGCCTGCGCTAGACTCCGCCGCATCCCGGAAAGGAGTCGAGCATGCGTCAGGACGAAGTCGAGATCATCGAACGCGAAGTCTGTTACCAGGGTTTCTACCGCCTTGAGCGGCTGCGCCTGCGCCACCGTCTGTTCGCCGGCGGCATGAGCCCGCCAATCGTCCGCGAGGTGATCGAGAAGGGCGACGTCGCGGCGGTGCTGCTCTACGATCCGTTGCGCGACGAGGTGGTGATGATCGAGCAGTTCCGCATCGGCGCCCGCGACGACGAACGCGGACCGTGGCTGCTCGAGATCGTCGCCGGCCTGATCGAGGCCGGCGAAACGCCGGCGCAGGTGGCGCGGCGCGAAGCGCTCGAGGAAGCCGGCTGCACGGTCCTCGATCTGCTGCCGATCAGCAGCTTCTACACCAGCCCGGCGAAGACCTCGCAGCGCACGCACCTCTTCCTCGGCCGCATCGACAGCGCGAACGCCGGCGGCATCCACGGCCTGGCCGACGAGGGCGAGGACATCCGCGTCGTCCGCCTGCCAGCGACCGAGGCCTTGCTGCTGGCAGAACAGGGGAAGACCGATTCGGCGTGGCCGCTGCTGGCGCTCTTCTGGTTCGCCGGCCAGCGCGAGGCGGTGCGCGCGCGCTGGTCGGACGTCGACGGCCCGCCGGCGGCGCCGGCCTGATCGACCGCTGCGGCTGCTCAGAGGCCTTCGCGAGCAGCGGCGAGATCGGCCAGCAAGCCGCGCGCCGCCATTTCGCAGAGGTCGATCACCCGCTCGAAACCCGATTCGGCCCCGTAGTACGGATCCGGGACTTCGGCGATGCCGAGGCCGCTGGCGTAGCCGAGGAAGAGGCCAAGCTTGCTCCGGCTCTCGTCCGGGCACTGCCGTCGCAGCGCAGCCAGGTTGGCCTCGTCCATCGCCAGGATGCGGTCGAAGCGATCGAAGTCGGCGTCGATGACCGCCCGCGCACGCAGGCGGGAGAGATCGTAGCCGCGCCGCGCCGCCACCCGCCGCGCGCGCGGATCGGGCGCCTCGCCGGCATGATAGTGGCCGTGCGTGCCGGCCGAATCGAAGTCGAGGTCGCGCCCCAGGCCCTGCTGCTGCGCCAGGGTGCGGGCGACCGCTTCGGCGATCGGCGAACGGCAGATGTTGCCCATGCAGACAAAAAGGACCCGATAAGCCTTGGCCACAAGATCTCTCCCGATCAACTACTTGATGACGGCCGGTGTGCTCGGCGGCAGCGGGCGCGTCGGCTGCCTCTCGGGCAACAGCGGGGTCACCCGCAACCGGCAATCGCCGAGTTCGCTGCGCTCGTCGGCGAAACGCCCCTGGCCACGCCGGCATTGCTCGGCATTCATTTCGACTGCCTTGCCGCGCAGGCAGCACCAGCCAGTCTCCGGCTGACAACGCCGCTGCGCCTCGCGCCGTTCGTCGGCGAAAAAGCCGCGACACTGGCTGGCCGTCGTCTCGCTAAGACGGCCATCCTGGCAACACCAGCCCGGACGTGGCGGCGCCGGGCAGCGCTGCCGCGCCTGTTCCTCATCGGCCGAGAAGAAGCCACGGCATTGCGCTGCCGGCATCTGCACCAACCTGCCGCCGGCGAGACAGCACCAGCCGGCCGCTGCCCGCGGTCGGCAACCCGCTTCGGCCTGACGGCGGTCGAACGAGAACTGTTGCCGGTCGCACTGCTCCGGCAGTCGCTGCTCGAGCCGGTCGCCGACGCAGCACCAGCCGGGATAGCGCTCGCGCCAGCCGACAGTGGCCGCCAGTTCCGCCGCGTCGAGCATGCGCAGCGAACCGATCTGCCGACCACGCCGCCAGGAGGCCTCCCCCGCCGCCGGGACGCTCTGCTCCCGCTCACCGAACAGCAGGGCGCGTCCGGCGAGGACGGTGACGATCGTCTCCTTGCCGCTGACACGGATGTTGACCCGGCTGCCGAGATTGCCGGTGACGTCGGGAGTCGAGAAGCACTGCACATCCTTGTCGATGAACACCTGGCCGATGTCGATCTGGATATGGATGCAGCGCTGCCTGCCGCGGGTCTCGACGCGAAACGAGAAGCGCGGATCGGTGTTCTCGTCGAGCTGGACGAAGCCACCCTCGTTGAAGGCGACGAAGGCGCTCGAAGCGGCGCCAGTGGTGACGGTATCGCCCTCGTGCACGGTCGCGCCATCGCGCGCCCGCGCGCCGTTGAGGAAGACATTCGGTCCAGCGACCCGCAGCGTGCCGATCGCCGCACCGCCGGCATCGCCAGCGGGTAGCGGCGCGCAGGCCGCGCCGACAAGGACCAACAACCAGGCGAGAGCGAAGAGGGGCAGGCGGTACGGTCGGTGCAGCGTCATCGCATCACTCCTTGAACAGCAGACGGCTGGCGCGCGCACTGACACCAGAAACCTGTGCCGTCGGCACCCAGAGAACCCGGCGGGCAGCCTTGTCCCAGAAGACGAACTCGTCGCCGGTCTTGCGCAACAGGAACAGCTCGCCGCGCACTCCAGCCAGCAGCGGGCTGTCGCTACTGACGGCAACCAGAGGGTACTCGTTCGGACGCACGAGAACACCATAGGCCATCGGCAACAACAGAGTATAGACCACCAGCACCACCGTGAAGGGCAGCGCCAACCACAGCCGCCAGGGGGACGCGGCACCGAGGTACCACACCGCGACCACCACCAGCGCCACCTCGGCCGCGCCACGCAACAACTCGCCGAAGCGGCCCTTGAGCAGCACGAGATCGGCGCGGTCGGTGGAGGTCAGCCATTGCCGGATCTCGGCCGGACCCCGGCTTTCGCCGCTCACGGGGGCCGCATAGAGGATGTCCGCGACCGCCAGCACGTCGACGAACGGATTGAGATGGGTCGTCAGGCGCAACAGGAGGACCAGCACGAGGACGGCAAAGGCCAGCTTGCGCCATGACCAGGGAAGTTGTTCGGCGAGGCGCGCACCGCTCGTCGCCAGACGATCGCGGAGCCGCAGCAGCGCCTCCGGCCGGCGCGCCAAGATCCAGCCGATGAGCGCCAGCAGCGGCAATGCGGCGAGCAGCAGCCAGCCGGCGAAATAGAGCCAGGGAAAGACCGGGCCCAGGTAGTCCGCCGCCAGGACGACGAAGAACTTCGCCCCTTCCTGCAGAAAGTGCTCCGGATCCTGCGCCACCAGCCCCTGCAACCCGAGCAGGTTGAGCTGCGCCCGCGCCACCAGGTAGCCAAAGGAATAGAGAATGGCGGCGATGCCGGCGAGCGAGCCGGAGAGCCAGCCAAGAAAGAGCGCGATGCCCTTGATCAGGTCCATTCGCGGGTCCCTGTGCCGCACGGCGGCGGCACACCTCGCACCCCCCCTCCAGTGGCGCGGCGGCCGTCACGGCGCATCACTCCGCCGTTCCTCCGCGCTTTGCCATCGGCCCGCGCCCATCCATTCGACAGGTCCCGTCGTTGGCTCGCTCGCGCCTGGCATCCCGGCCTGCTGGCGACACCTTCTTCACAGCCGCTCAGTCCGCAGCAGCCGCATCGAGGACATCGGTGAAGCCGAAACGGCTGAGGTCGCGCATACGCATTGGGTAAAGGATGCCGTCGAGGTGGTCGCATTCGTGCTGCACGACGCGCGCGTGGAAACCGGCGACGCTGCGTTCGATCGGCCGCCCGCGGTCGTCGAAGCCGCTGTAGCGCAACCGGCTCCAGCGCGGCACCCAGCCGCGCAGGCCGGGAACCGACAGACAGCCCTCCCAGCCCTCCTCGGTTTCCGGCGACAGCGGCGTCAGCACGGGGTTGATCAGCACCGTTCGCGGCACCGGCTCGGCGTCAGGGTAGCGCGCGTTGCGCTCGACGCCGAAGATCACCAGCCGCAGGTCGACACCGATCTGCGGCGCCGCCAGCCCGGCGCCGTCAAGGTGCTGCATCGTCTCCTCCATGTCGGCGATCAGCTTGTGCAGTTCAGGCGCGTCGAAGCGCTCGACCGGCCGCGCCTGTCGCAGCAGCCGCGGGTCGCCCATGCGCAGCAGCGGCCTAATCATGATCATCGCTCGCCAGCAGCGTTTCGATGATCCGCCGTACCGGCTCCATCGCCTGTTCGAGGATCTGATGGATCGCCTCGAGGCTGATTCCCTCGCCAGGTTTGCCACGCCCGGCGGCGTAGTTGGCGACGACGTTGATCGCTGCGTAGGGAACGCCGAGTTCGGCGGCAAGTGCCGCTTCCGGCATGCCGGTCATGCCGACGACGTCGGCACCGTCGCGCTCGAAGCGGTTGATCTCGGCGGCCGTCTCGAGACGCGGTCCCTGCGTCGCGGCGTAGACCGCCGCATCGCTGACCGCCACCGCCGCCGCCGCCGCGGCGGCATACAGGCGTCGGCGCAGCTGTCGATCGTAGGGTTCGGTGAAATCGACATGGCTGACGGCACTGCCCGGGCCCTCGTGGTAGGTCGATGCGCGGCCCCAGGTGTAGTCGATGATCTGGTGCGGAATCAGGATGTCGCCGGGCCTGAGGTCGGCACGGATGCTGCCGACCGCCGCCACCGCGACGATGCCGAGCGGCTCGCAGTCGCGCAGGGCCCAGATGTTCGCCCGGTAATTGATCTCGTGCGGCGCCAGGCTGTGTGCATCGCCGTGGCGCGCCAGGAACACCACCGGCCGACCGGCGATGTGGCCGAACGTGAGCGCTGCCGAAGCCTCGCCGTACGGCGTTGGCGCCGGCCGGCGATGCGAGATTTCGAGGCCGGCAAACTGTGCCAGCCCGCTGCCACCGATGATTCCCAGCATCTCAGTCCTCCCGCATGGCGTAGATTGCCGGCAGGTTGCGCCAGGCACCACGGACGTCCATTCCATAACCGAAGAGAAAGCGATCGGGAACGGTCAGGGCAACGAAATCGGCGGTGATCGGCTTCTTCCGCGTCAGCAGTTTGTCGGCGACGACTGCGGTGTAGCAGGCGGCGGCACCGCCCTGCAGCAGACGCTCGCGAATCGCCGCCAGCGTCAGTCCTTCGTCGAGGATGTCGTCGACCAGCAGCACCGTTCGCCCCTGCACCGGGACACCCGGCTGCCGTCGCCAGGTGAGTTCGCCGCCGCTGGTCTCCTGACCATAACGGCTGACATGCACGTAGTCGAAGTCGAGCGGAAAGGCGAGTTGTGTCATGAGATGGCCGGCGAAGGGTACGCCACCATTCATCACGCAGAGGAGCAGCGGATTGCTGTCGCGCAGCCGCTCACTGATGGCGCGCGCAACACGGCTGACGGCAGCGGCAACGCTGTCGGCGGAGTGGATCAGCTCGGCAGCAGCGAGAATGGCCAAGGCCTGCCGCGGGTCGCTCATGGCGCTGCCGCCCGCCGGTAGCGCGAGCGGCCGCCGGCGCTGCGCGGCTCTACGAGACATCTCACGGCGCCACCTGCCGTCCGTCGAGGAGGGCGAGCATCTGCGTCTCGTCGATGATCGGCACCCCGAGTTCCTGCGCCCGCTGCAGCTTGCTGCCGGCGTCGGCACCGGCGACGACGAAGTCGGTCTTCTTCGACACGGCCGCGCTGACCTTGCCACCGGCCGCTTCGAGCATCTGCCGCGCGGCATCGCGGCTAAGTGACGGCAACGTTCCGGTGAGGACGAAGGTCCTGCCGGCGACGGCGCCGAGCGCGGCTGCCGGCACCTCGTCTTCGCTCCAGGCGACGCCGGCGGCCCGCAACTGCTCGATGACTTCGCGGTTGTGCGGCTCGCCGAGGAACTGGCGGATTGACTGGGCGACGATCGGGCCGACGTCGGGAACCTGCAGCAACTGCGCTTCATCGGCAGCCAGCAGGCGATCGAGGCTGCCGAAATGCCGCGCCAGGTCACGGGCGGTGGCTTCGCCGACATTGCGGATGCCGAGCGCGTAAATGAAGCGTGCCAGCGTCGTCTGCCTGCTCCGCTCGATCGCCAGGAGCAGGTTGCCCGCCGACTTCTCGGCCATCCGTTCGAGCTGCACCAGTGCCAGCAGGCCGAGCCGATAGAGGTCGGCCGGCGTGCGCACGACATCGTGCTCGACCAGTTGCTCGACCAGCCGCTCGCCGAGTCCTTCGATATCCATCGCCCGCCGCGAGGCGAAGTGCAGCAGCGCCTGCCGGCGCTGCGCCGGGCAGTAGAGACCACCGCTGCAGCGGGCGACCGCCTCGTCCTGCTGGCGCACCACCTGCGAGCCGCAGACCGGGCAGGTCGCCGCCATGACGAACGCAGAGGCCGCCGGCGGACGCTTCTCGGGCAGGACGCGGACGACTTCCGGGATCACGTCGCCGGCGCGGCGAACGACGACGGTGTCGCCGACGCGCACGTCCTTGCGACGGATTTCGTCCTCGTTGTGCAGCGTCGCATTGGTCACCGTCACACCGCCGACGAAGACCGGCGCCAGCCGTGCCACCGGTGTCAGCGCGCCGGTGCGGCCGACCTGCAGCGAGATGTCGAGCACCTCGGTGAGCGCTTCCGCCGCCGGGAACTTGTGCGCCAGGGCAAAGCGCGGTGCCCGCGAGACGAAGCCGAGACGTTCCTGCGCCGCCAGGTCATCAACCTTGTAAACGACGCCATCAATATCGTAGGGCAGTGACGCGCGGCGACTGCCGATCTCGCGCTGGCAGGCGAGCAGCGCGGCGAGGCCGCTGACCCGGCGGCGCTCGGCGGCGACCGCAAAGCCCCAGGCGGCGAGCCGGTCGAGCAGTTCGAAGTGCGTCGCCGGCAGCGCGCCGGCGGCAGCCGCGGCGACGCCGTAGGCGACGAAACGCAGCGGTCGCGTGGCGGTGATGCGCGGATCGAGCTGGCGCAGGCTGCCGGCGGCGGCGTTGCGCGGATTGACGAACTCCTTCTCGCCCTTTTGCCGCTGCTGCGCGTTCATCCGCTCGAAATCGCTGCGCCACATCAGCACCTCGCCGCGCACCTCGAGCAGCGGCGGCCAGCCGCTGCCGTGCAGGTGCAGCGGGATGCTGCGCAGGGTGCGCAGGTTGGCCGTCACATCCTCGCCGGTGTTGCCGTCGCCACGTGTCGCGCCGCGCAGCAGGACACCCTGCTCGTAGGTCAGGCTGACCGCCAGGCCGTCGAACTTCGGTTCGGCGACGTAGATCACGTCGCTCTCGGCAGCGAGTCCTTCGCGCACGCGGCGATCGAAGGCCGCCACCTCGTCGTCGCCGAAGGCGTTGCTCAGCGACAGCATCGGCGTCGCGTGCGCCACCGCAGCAAAGCCGGCGAGCGGCGCCGCGCCGACCCGCTGCGTCGGCGAGTCGCTGCGCAGCAGGTCGGGATGTTCGGCTTCGAGCGCCTGCAGCTCGCGAAACAGCCGGTCGTATTCGGCGTCGCTGATCAGCGGCGCGTCAAGGACGTAGTAGCGGTAGTCGTGCTCGCCGATCTCGGCGCGCAGGCGGCTGACCCGCTCGCTCGCACTCATTCGCCGCACCGTCGCCGCGGCACCACCACTCAGGAGAACAGCCGCTGCGCCAGCGGCCCGCCCGCGGGCAGCTGACGATGCGCCATCGCCAACTGGTATTGCAACACCTGGCGGCGGATCGGCTCGATCGCCGACTCCGACAACGGTCGCCGGTTGTCGTCGACCAGTTGCCCGTGCAGGGCGTCGGCGAAACGTCGCGCCTGCTCGACCATCTGGCTGAGGACGCGATCGCCATTGGCGACCCGCGGCACGTCGAGCAGGAAGGTGACGCCGTGCGTCGTCTGACTGCGGATCGATTCGCCGCTGAAGCCCTGCGTTTCCTGATTGAGCAGAGCGTAGAGCAGCC
>DDUX01000055.1:15236-27491 GCA_002345025.1 Candidatus Accumulibacter iunctus
CGCCGACTCGGCAAGGCTGCGCAGCTTGGTGCCGGCGAAGACCTGCCCGTGGCTGACGACATTGATGCCGATCTGGATGTCGACGCCGGCGCAGAACTCGTCGAGTTGTGCCGCCGCCTGCAGCGCCGGTTCGCGCAACGGCAACTCGACGGCCCCCATCAGCTCGATCGCCAGATCCTGGATCGCGACATGGAAAACCGACAGGTCGGCGTCGCGCAGCGGCCCCTTGCGGTCGACGAGCTGCAGCCCGACGCGGATGTGCTGATAGGCGCCATCGCCTTCCTCGACAATCGGCTCCCAGGCGCGCGACTCGTCATTGAAACCGATCCAGTGCAGCGGCTTGCCGAGCCGCGCCAGCACGACGCGCTGGGCATCGCGGATCTGGTAGGCGGCAATCGGCTCGGAGAGTTCGATCGCGGCGATATAGTCGATCGCCGGCGACAGCAGGCAGAGCGGCGCGGCGGCGATCCGCGCTCGCCGCGCGCCGGCCGGCGCCGCCGTATCGTCCACGCCCGCGGACCCGTCCACCTCGCTGACCGCGGGAGCGTCGTCCGGCTGCTGCAGCAGTGGCTCGACTCGCTCGCTCGCGGCGCGGGTGGTCCGGCCGGCGGCGGCCGCCGAAGCATCACCGGCATCGCGGGCGGCCGACGCCGTGCGCGACTCGCCGCCACTGCCGCCGCTGCCCGTCTCGTCGAGCAGGACATCGGCCTGGCGCGCGTTCAGCAACTGCTCCGCCAGTTTGCGATGCTTCACTTCCTGCCACTTGTTGTAGGCCAGGACGCCCACCACGGCAACGCCCCCGAGGCCGATCAAACCCATCTGCAAGTCCGTCATGTCGATTCCTAAACGAGTTGCTCGCGCATCCGCAGCGCTTCTTCCATGTCGACTTCAACGATACGCGAGACGCCGGATTCCTGCATGGTGACACCGACGAGCTGCTGCGCCATTTCCATCGTGATCTTGTTGTGACTGATGAACAGAAACTGCGTGTTGGCCGACATCCGCCGCACCATGTCGCAGAAACGCTCGGTGTTGGTATCGTCAAGCGGCGCATCGACCTCGTCGAGAAGGCAGAAGGGCGCCGGATTGAGTTGAAACATCGAGAATACCAGCGCAATCGCCGTCAGCGCCTTCTCGCCGCCGGAAAGCAGGTGAATCGTCGAGTTTTTCTTGCCTGGCGGCTGCGCCATCACCTGCAGTCCGGCATCGAGGATCTCCTCGCCGGTCATGATCAGCCGCGCCTCGCCGCCGCCGAAGAGCGTCGGAAAGAGCTCGCCGAAACTGCGGTTGACGGCGTCGTAGGTCGTCTGCAGCAGATCTCGCGTCTCGCGGTCGATGCGGCGGATCGCGCTCTCGAGCGTCTCCATCGCCTGCGTCAGGTCCTCCGACTGCGAATCGAGATAGCCCTTGCGTTCGCGCGCCGCCTGCAGTTCGTCGAGCGCCGCCAGGTTGACCGCACCGAGCGCCTCGATCGAGCGCTGCAGCGCGGCAATCGCGTTCTGCAGGCTGCCGGCGCGTGCACCGGCCAGTTCGCCCTGCAACGACTCCTCGTCCGCCTGCGCCTCGGTGAGCTGCGTCGCGAACTGCTCGCAGGCGAGACGGGCCGCCTGCTCCTTGAGCTTCAGCTCGCCGATCCGGTCGCGCAGCGGATCGAGACTCTGCTCGACCCGCAGGCGTTGCTCGTCCAGCGCCCGCAGAGCGCCGGCCGCCGCTTCAAGCGCGTCGCGCGCCGCCGCCAGCGCGTGCTCGCGCGTCACGCGATGCTCGAGGGCCGCCTGCAAGCGCGGCTCGAGATCCTCCGCCTGCAGGGCACTCGCCGTCTCCTCGCAGCGGGCGAGTTCGTCGCCGATCCGTGCAAGCTGCTGCTGCGCCAGTTCGCGGCTGGCGGCGATTTCCTGCAGCCTGCCCTGGCATTCGCGCTGCGAGAACTCGGCCTCGCGCAGCGCGCGCTCGGCGGCATTGACCAGCTCGCGCTCGTCGCGCAGCGTGCGCTCGGCCTGCTCGAGGTGATGGCGGGCAGCCGCCATCGCTTCGCGCCACTGCTCGACCAGCTCGCGCTGCGCGGCGATCGCCTCTTCGGCGAGCAGCAGCCGCTCCCGCTCGCCCTCCTCCTCGTCGGCCATCTCGGCCAGGCTGTCGTCGATCTGCGCCTGCCGCTCGCGAAAACGTTCCTGCGCCTGCGCCAGCTTCAGTGTCTCGACCTGGATCGCGTGCGCCCGGTCCTGCAGCACGCCGACTTCCTGGCGTGCGTCCTGCAGCTCGTGCTGCGCATCCGCCAGGGCCTGTTCGACGGCCGCCAGGGCGGCCTGCGCGCGGCCCACCCGCAGCTCGTGCTCGGCGATGACGGCCGCCAGTTGGTCAATCTCGCGCTGCCTCTCGAGCAGCCCGTGCGCCGCACTGTCGGCAGCGAACAGGGTCACGCTCTGCCGGCTGACGATGTCGCCGCCGGGCGTCACACAGCACGCGTTCGCCGGCAGGCGACCGCGTGCTGCCAGCGCGCTCGCGAGATCGGCGGCGGTCAGCACATCGCCGAGCCAGTCACCGAGGATCGACGCCAGCGCCGCGTCGGCACAATGGATGCGCGCCTGCAGGCGGTCGGCCGCCGGCGCCGCCGGCGCCACCGCCGCCGGCAACGGCAGCAGGAAGGTCTGCCGACCGCCCGGACGCTCCTTGCTCCACGCCGCATCGGCACGCTCTGCAGGCAGCGCCGATAGCCGCTCGCGCAACACGGCCTCGACGGCGTCCTCCCAGCCGGCCTCGACCTGCAGCGACTTCCACAACGGCTGGCCGTGCTGCAGGCCGTGCCGGCGCAGCCAGTCGTCGAGCCTGCCATCCGTCTGCAGGCGCTGCTGCAACTGCTGCAGCGCGGCGCGGCGGGCGTTCGCCTCGGCGCGCTCCTTCTGCGCCTGCTGCACTTCGCCGAGCACCTGCCGCCGCTGCTCCTCGAGGCGCGGCAGCTCCTGCTGTCGCGCCTGCAGGCCGGCCTGTGCCTCGCCGCTGCGCCGGCGCAATTCGGCCAGCTCCACCTGCTTGTCGGCGACCACCCCGGCGTCCGGAACCGGCATCGCCTGCCGCTCGAGCGCCAGGCGCTGGCGGCGGCTGGCGACGATCTGCAGCGAGCGCTGCGCGTGCCCGCGATTGGCCTCCTCGACGTGCAGGCGCTGTTCCACCTGCGCCATCCCGGCGCGCTGACGATTGAGCCCGTCGAGCGCGGCGGCGTGTTGTTCCTCGGCGAGCGGCAGTCCTTCGCGCCGCGCGTCGAGGCGCAGCTGCCCTTCCTCGACACCTTCGTCGGCGTCTGCCAGGCGTCCCTGCCAATGCTCGGCGTCGCCGGCGAGCTTCGCCGCCTGCCCCTGCCAGTGTGTCCGGTCGTCGGCGAGCTGCGCCAGGCGCGTCTCGTACTCGCGCCGCGATTCACGCCGGTGGCGAATCTCGGTCTCCAGACGCGCCACCTCGGCGTTGGCGGCAAACAGCTCGCTCTGCGTCGAATGGACACCGTCGCTGGCGGTGAAGTGCGCCTCGCGGGCCTCTTCGAGGCGCGCCTCGAGGTCGCGCAGCGACGTGTTCTGCGCCTCGAGATCGAGCCCCGCCTGTGCCACCTCGCGCCCCAGCCGGTCGCACTCGAGCTGCGCCTCGTTGCGCCGCAGCAACCACAGCAGGTGCTGCTTGCGCGTCAGCTCGTCGCTGTACTCGCGGTACTGCCGGGCGACGCCGGCCTGACTCTCGAGACGCTCCATCTGGTTGCCCAGTTCGAGGCGGATGTCCTCGACGCGCGCCAGGTTCTCGCGCGTATCGGCCAGCCGGCGCTCGGTCTCCTTGCGCCTTTCCTTGTAGCGTGTGACGCCCGCAGCCTCCTCGAGGAACACCCGCAACTCGTCCGGCTTCGCCTCGATGATGCGCGAGATCGTTCCCTGACCGATGATCGCATAGGCGCGCGGACCGAGGCCGGTACCGAGGAAGAGGTCGGTCACGTCCTTGCGGCGCACGTGCAGATTGTTGATGTAATACTCGGACTGGCCGCTGCGCGTCAGCAGGCGCTTGACCGACAGTTCCGCGTACTGCGACCACTGGCCGGCGAGACGTCCGAGCGAGTTGTCGAAGACCAGCTCGACGGCAGCCCGCGACACCGGCTTGCGCGTGCTCGAACCGTTGAAGATCACGTCCTGCATCGATTCGCCACGCAGCTCGGAAGCCTTCGACTCGCCGAGCACCCAGCGCACCGAATCCATCACGTTCGACTTGCCGCAGCCGTTCGGTCCGACGACTCCGACCAGCTGCCCTGGGAGCGCCAGCGTGGTCGGATCGACGAAGGACTTGAAGCCGGCAAGTTTCAGTTTGGTCAGGCGCATGAACTGGCACGTGACGACGACGGGCACGGGGAAAGAGGTGGTCAGGGGCGAGGTGTCGCGCCGGCATCCACCGGCACGCCGGCTGCGGACCAAGCGCAACCGGCCGGCGAAACGCCATGATGGGTGTCTATAATAGCACCCCAACCGCCCGATTCACCTCCTGACCGCGAGCAGCGACACCAACCATGAACGAACACCCGGCAGATGCGCTTGCCACCTTCCCCAATCCGGCGCCCGGGCGGGATTACCACATCCACATGGAGATCCCCGAATTCACCTGTCTGTGCCCGAAAACCGGACAGCCCGACTTCGCGACGCTGCTCCTCGACTACATCCCGGACCGGAGCTGTCTCGAGCTGAAAAGCCTCAAACTCTTCATCTGGTCGTTCCGCAACACCGGCTGCTTTCATGAAGATGTCACCAACCGCATCCTCGACCGGCTGGCGGATGCCACGCAGCCGCGCTACATGCGGCTGACCGCCCGTTTCTACGTTCGCGGCGGCATCTTCACGACGGTCGTCGCCGACCGGCGCATGGCCGGCTGGACGCCGGCGCCGGCGGTGCAGCTTGCCGACTTTCCCTGCCAATCCAGCACCCGGAACTGAAACCATGAGCATCGAGGCACAAATCCCCGACCACCATTTGCTGCGACTCGAGGAACTGCTCGACGATCCGGCGCTGCCACAGGCGATGCGCCTCGACGAGTGCCAGGGCTACCTGTGCGCGGCACTCTCGGGTCCGCAACCGATCCCCGAGTCGCAGTGGCTCGAGGAAGTTCTCGGCTGCCCGGAAGAGCCGGGCAACGAGGTTGCGCGCCAGGCCGCCGATCTGCTGCGCCGTCTGGCCAGCGGCCTGGAAGCCGAACTGGCGAGCGGCAAGCCGCTCCTCCTGCTGCTCTACCCGGAGGATGAGGATGAGGACGCGGCGAGCGATTATGTCCCCTGGTGCGAGGGCTACCTGCGGGGCGTCGATACGGCGACCGACGACTGGTTCGATTTTCTCGGTGCCAACGACGACCACCCCGACAGCGACGAGGTCGCCTATCTCGACGAGCAGCTCTTCCCGCTCTACCTGCTCGTCGGCGACGCCGAAAAGGCGGCCCGCGAGGCGAACGAGGAGTGGCCGGCGGGCGAGGAGCTCGAGCAGGTGCGCGAGGAGTGCGAGGACCAGCTGCCGCAGGCGGTGAGCAACATCTACCGCTTCTGGCTGGCGCAGCGCGGCGTCGGCACCATCCGCCGGCAGGCGCCGAAGGTCGGACGCAACGACGCCTGCCCTTGCGGCAGCGGCCGCAAGTACAAGCGCTGCTGCGGTGCCGCGGCGAGCTGAGGTGGTGCCGCGGGGAAACGGCAGCCGAGCGGCGACGACTTCCGCTTCGGGCGTCGGCGACACAGCCCCGCGCTTCAGGCCGGCGACGCCCCCGCACGACGCGCCGTGAACAGGCTGGCGGCGATGATGATGGCGCCGCCGACCCACTCGCGCGGCGCCAGCGCCTCGTCCGCCAACAGCCACGCGGCCAGCGCGGCGACGGCGAGTTCGCTCAGCATGATGACGATGGCGCGGTTGGCAGCCACCCTCGCGAGGCCGAACTGGACGATGAGGTTGGCCAGCAGCAGGACGCCGCCGAGCAGGGCGAGCAGCAGCCACAGCGCGGGGTCGCGCGGCAGCCGCCAGTTGCCGGCACCGGCGAGCAGAAGCAGCAGGCCCATCGTCACGACACCGGCGAAGGCGGCCAGCACCTTGCTCTCGCTGCTGAGCTGCCGGGCGCGGCGCGAGAGCACGTTGAACAGGGCAAAGGCGAGACCGGCGAGCAGCCCGAGCCAGTCGGCCAGATCGTGCGGCGCCGGCAGACCGAGCCGGGGTTGCCAGAGCATGATCGCCGCTCCGGCGAGCGACAGGCCGATGACCAGCGCGTTGGCCGCATGCAGGCGCTCGTCGAGCAGCAGGCGGGACAGCAGCACGGTCCACAGCGGCGCCAGGTAGAAGAGAAGCAGGACACGCATCACTTCCCCGTGCAGCGTCGCCAGAACGTAGCCGAGGTTGCATGTGCCGGCGGCCAGAGCCAGCCAGAGCAGCATCCACGACGGCGCGACGGCGCCTGGCGAACGGCGCCAGCAGAGCCAGCCAAGGGCGAAGGCAAGGGCATAGCTCGCCGTCGACGCGAGCACGCCATCGACCCCGCCATCGCGCAGAATCCGGTACGGGTACCAGATCAGCCCCCAGATCAGCGCGCCAGCAAGCAGGGCGGCGACGGCCGCCCTGCTGTCGGCCGCCGCCGCACCGGCTGCTGCCGTCTGCACAGCGCTTCCTTTCACCGTTGCTCGATGCCCCTTATAATCAGCCGTCCCGCCACGACCCCCGCAGGCCAGTGAATCCCCACCTCAGCGAACTGCAGCCCTACCCTTTCGAGAAGTTCCGCCAGCTTCTCGCCGGCGTCACGCCGCCAGCGCACCTGCGCGAGATCAGGCTGTCGATCGGCGAGCCGCAGCACCCGACACCGGCATTCATCCGCGAGGCATTGACGGCCGCCCTCGCCGGCCTGGCGAGTTATCCTACCACGCTCGGCACGGCCGCACTGCGGCGCAGCATCGTCGCCTGGCTCGCGCGTCGTTACCAGCTCGACGGCATCGATCCGGAAAGCGGTGTGATCCCGGTCAACGGTTCGCGCGAAGCGCTCTTCGCCTTCACCCAGACGATCGTCGATCCGGCGCGCGGCTACACGCCGCTGGTCGTCAGCCCGAATCCCTTCTACCAGATCTACGAGGGAGCGGCCTGCCTCGCCGGCGCCGAACCGCGCTTCCTGAACACCCTGCCCGACAACGATTACGCGTTTGACTTCGCAACGCTGAGCGATGCCGAATGGCAGCGCGTACAACTGTTCTTCGTCTGCTCGCCGGGCAACCCCACCGGCAAGGTGCTGACGCTCGACGACTGGCGCCGCCTGTTCGCCCTCGCCGACCGCTACGGCTTCGTCATCGCTGCCGACGAGTGTTACTCCGAGATCTTTCCCGACGAAGCTGCGCCACCGCTCGGCTGCCTGCAGGCGGCGACCATGCTCGGCCGCGGCTACGAGCGGCTGGTGATGTTCTCGAGCCTGTCGAAGCGCTCCAACGTCCCCGGCATGCGCTCGGGTTTCGTCGCCGGTGACCCGGCGATCCTCAGGTCGTTCCTGCTCTACCGCACCTACCACGGCAGCGCGATGAATCCGGCGATCCAGGCGGCGAGCGTCGCCGCCTGGAATGACGAGGAGCACGTGCGCGAGAACCGCCGCCAGTACCGTGCGAAGTTCGCCGCGGTGACGCCGCTGCTGGCGCAGGTCCTGCCGTCCACGACGCAACCCGACGCCGGCTTCTATCTCTGGGCGCGGACGCCGGGCAGCGATGCCGACTTCGCCCGTCGGCTCTTCGCCGACTATAATGTGCTGCTGCTGCCCGGCAGCTACCTGGCGCGTACCGCGCAGGGCATCAACCCGGGTGCCGGCTTCGTCCGCATCGCACTGGTTGCGCCGCTCTCAGATTGTCTCGAGGCAGCCGGGCGCATCCGCTCATTCATTTCTGGATCATAGGAAGCTCAGGAAGGCAGACATGCACGACATCCAGCAGATCATCGACGAGGCGTGGGAGAACCGCAACTCGCTGCAGCCCGATGCGGCCCCGGCCGCCGTGACACAAGCCGTTGCCGACGCCATCGAGCAACTCGATGGCGGCCGCTTGCGCGTCGCCGAGAAGATCGACGGCAAGTGGGTGACGCATCAGTGGCTCAAGAAGGCGGTGCTGCTCTCGTTCCGCCTGCAGGAAAACCGCGTGTTCGACGGCGGCGCGATGCGCTATTACGACAAGGTGGCGAACAAGTTTGCCGACTACGACGCCGAGCGGTTCGCGCGCGGCGGCTTCCGCGTCGTGCCACCGGCCGCCGCCAGGCGCGGCTCGTTCATCGGCCGCAACGTCGTGCTGATGCCGTGTTACGTCAACATCGGTGCCTACGTCGACGAGGGCACGATGGTCGATACCTGGGCAACGGTCGGTTCGTGCGCACAGATCGGCAAGAACGTGCACCTTTCGGGTGGCGTCGGCATCGGTGGGGTGCTCGAGCCGCTGCAGGCGAACCCGACGATCATCGAGGACAACTGCTTCATCGGCGCGCGCTCGGAAGTCGTCGAAGGGGTCATCATCGGCGAGGGCTCGGTCCTTTCGATGGGCGTCTACATTGGCCAGTCGACGCGGATTCTCGACCGCGAAACCGGTAGCGTCAGCTACGGCGCCGTGCCGCCGGGATCGGTCGTCGTCTCCGGCAACCTGCCGGCAGCAGACGGCAGCCACAGCCTCTACTGCGCGGTGATCGTCAAGAAGGTGGATGCCAAGACACGCGCCAAGACCAGCATCAACGACCTGCTGCGCGGCGACTGATCCGTTCCCGGCAGCCCTCAGGCAGCGGCCAGCAAATGATCCTCGACAAACTCTTCAACGCCATGGCCGAGCGCCAGGCGTCGGACATCTTCATCTGCGCCGGCGCGCCGATCCACATCAAGATCCAGGGCACGACGATCCCGATCAACCAGCAGATCATGGAGCCGGCGATGATCGACAAGATCGCCGCCGAACTCCTGAATCCGCAGCAGGTCGAGGCCTTCGAGAAAAACAAGGAGATGAACCTCTCCTGCGGCGTCGCCAAACTCGGCAACTTCCGCATCAATCTGTTCCGCCAGCGCTCGTCGATCTCGATCGTCATCCGTTACGTGATGGGCAACATCCCGACCCTCGAATCACTGCTGCTGCCGCCGGTACTCGCTGACCTGGTGATGGAGCGGCG
The DNA here is from genome assembly GCA_002345025.1 of Candidatus Accumulibacter iunctus. GTDB lineage: Bacteria > Pseudomonadota > Gammaproteobacteria > Burkholderiales > Rhodocyclaceae > Accumulibacter > Accumulibacter iunctus. Next base: position 24,392 of record DDUX01000055.1, read on the forward strand.
CGGGCTGATCCTGATCGTCGGCTCGACCGGCTCCGGCAAGTCGACGACGCTGGCGTCGATGCTCGACTACCGCAACGCCAACTGCAGCGGGCACATCCTGACGATCGAGGATCCGATCGAGTACCTCTTCCGGCACAAGAAGTCGATCGTCAACCAGCGCGAGATCGGCATGGATACCCTGGGCTGGGAAAGCGCTCTGAAGAACGCCATGCGGCAGGCGCCCGACTGCATCCTGATCGGCGAGATCCGCGACCGGGAAACGATGCAGGCGGCGATCGCCTACGCGCAGACGGGTCACCTCTGCCTCGGCACGCTGCATGCCAACAACAGTTACCACGCGCTCAACCGGGTCATCAACTTCTTCCCGATCGACACCCGCTCGACGTTGTACATGGACTTGTCGGTCACCCTCAAGGCGATCGTCTCGCAGCGCCTGGTGAAGCGCAAGGATGGCAAGCTGATACCGGCCGTCGAGGTCCTGCTCAACAGCTACCATGTGCAGGAGCTGATCGAGGCTGGCGACATCACGGCGCTCAAGGATGCGATGGAACAGAGCCTGGCGCCGGGGTCGCGGACCTTCGAACAGGACCTGTTCCGGCTCTATCGCTCGGAGGCGATCACGCTGCAGGAAGCGCTGCAGAACGCCGACTCGCCGACCAACCTGTCCTGGCTGATCAACAACCACGAGTCTGCCGGCAACATCGCGATGGACGAGAAGCCGCGCGAACCCAGCTTCGACCCCTTGGCGACCAACCCCGGCAGCCCGTCGTACAAGGAGTTCAGCCTGAGCCTTGACGATGCCGCCAGCGGCTGAGGCGGACCCCGTGATGGCGCACGCCGGCAACCAGGCGGCAGGCGAAGACGCGACCGTGGCGCTTGCCGCACAGTTGATCCGCCGCCGTTCGATCACCCCCGATGACGCAGGTTGCCTGGATCTGATCGCCGACCGCCTGCGCCCTGCGGGCTTTCGCTGCGAGTTCATCCGCCGTGGCGCGGTGAGCAACCTCTGGGCGCGCCGCGGCGACCAGAGACCGCTGCTCTGCTTCGCCGGCCACACCGACGTCGTCCCCAGCGGGCCAGCGACGGAATGGCAGAGCGACCCTTTCCAGCCGACGCAGCGCGCTGGTCTGCTCTATGGCCGTGGCGCTGCCGACATGAAGGGCTCGCTCGCCGCTTTCGTCACTGCGGCCGAAGACTTCGTTGCCGCGCGGCCGGCACACCGCGGCTCGCTCGCCTTTCTCCTCACCTCGGACGAGGAAGGTGATGCGGTCGACGGAACGGTCGCCGTCACCGATGCCCTCGCCCGGCGCGGCGAAGTGCTCGACTACTGCATCGTCGGCGAACCGACGGCCAACACCCGCCTCGGCGACACGATCAAGAACGGCCGCCGCGGCTCGCTCTCGGGCCGGCTCACCGTCAGGGGAATCCAGGGCCATATCGCCTACCCGCACCTGGCGAAGAACCCGATCCACCTGCTGGCGCCGGCGCTCGCCACCCTTGCCGCGATGGTCTGGGACGAAGGCAACGAGTTCTTCCCGCCGACCACCTGGCAGGTCTCCAACATCCATGGCGGTACCGGCGCCGGCAACGTCATCCCGGGCAGCGTCGTCGTCGACTTCAATTTCCGCTTTGCCACCGCCAGCGAGCCGGAGCAGTTGCAGCGTCGCCTCTGCGCCGTCCTCGACGCCGCCGGCCTCAGCTACGACATCAGCTGGACGCTCGGCGCGCGGCCATTCCTGACGGGCCGCGGCGCCCTGATCGAAGCGGCGCTGCAGGCGATCCGCGACGAGACCGGAATCACCCCCGAGCTGTCGACCAGCGGCGGCACCTCCGACGGCCGCTTCATCGCCGCCATCTGTCCGCAGGTGGTCGAGATCGGCCCGGTCAATGCCAGCATCCACCAGGTCAATGAATGCGTCGAAGTCGCCGCCCTGCCGCAACTGGCAGCGATCTACCGCCGCATCCTCGAGCAGTTGCTGCCCGCCGATGCCTGAGCACGCCGGCAAAGAGCTGATCACCTTGCGTGACCTGCTGCGCTTCGCCGTCAGCCGCTTCAACGAGGCGGAGCTGTTCTTCGGCCACGGATCGGACAACGCCTGGGACGAAGCCGTCTACCTCCTGCTGCACCACCTGCACCTGCCACTCGACCGGCTCGAGCCTTTCCTCGACGCCCGGCTGACCAGCGACGAGCGCGCCGGCGCGCTGCGCCTGATCGACCGGCGGGTCAGCGAACGGCTGCCGGCCGCCTACCTGAGCAACGAAGCCTGGCTCGGCGAGCATCGCTTCTACGTCGATCAGCGGGTGATCGTCCCCCGTTCGTTCATTGCCGAACTGCTCGACGAGCAACTCGCACCCTGGATCGACGAGCCGCAGGCGATCGGCAGCGTCCTCGACCTGTGCACCGGCTCGGGTTGCCTGGCGATCATTGCCGCGCAAGCCTTTCCTGCCGCCAGCGTCGATGCCGTCGACCTGTCTGCCGACGCCCTCGCCGTCGCCCGGCGCAACGTCGCCGACTACCAGCTCGGCGACCGCGTCCGCCTGTTTCAGGGCGACCTCTTCGCCAGCCTCGGCGGCCGCTGCTACGACCTGATCATCGCCAATCCGCCCTACGTCCGGGCGGCGTCGATGGCCAGCCTGCCGGCCGAATACCGGCACGAACCGGCGCTGGCACTTGCCAGCGGCGACGACGGGCTCGACCTGACACGCGCCATCCTCGGCGGTGCGCGGCAGCACCTCGAACCCGGCGGTCTACTGGTGGTCGAGATCGGCCACAACCGCGACGCGCTCGAAGCCGCTTTCCCGGAGGCACCCTTCACCTGGCTCGAAACCAGCGCCGGCGACCAGTACGTCTTCCTGCTGCACCGTGACGAGCTGCCGTGAACCCTCGCAATAGCGAGCCGTCGTTTGCCGCCATCATCCGCCTGTTCCTGCTGCTGGCGGTCGCCAGCCTCGCCGGCTGCGGGAAATCGCCGCCGCTGGCGGCGCTGCCGGCCGGCAGTCCGGTCCTCGCCTTCGGCGATAGCATCACCCAGGGTACCGGCGCCGCGCCGGGGGAAGACTACCCCAGCCTGCTGGCGGCGAGCAGCGGCTGGCGCGTTCA
>DDUX01000055.1:27562-27682 GCA_002345025.1 Candidatus Accumulibacter iunctus
GCACCGTGACGAGCTGCCGTGAACCCTCGCAATACCGAGCCGTCGTTTGCCGCCATCATCCGCCTGCTCCTGCTGCTGGCGGTCGCCTGCCTCGCCGGCTGCGGGAAATCGCCGCCGCTG
>DDUX01000055.1:27804-28153 GCA_002345025.1 Candidatus Accumulibacter iunctus
CTCTGCAGGCGACACGGCCACTGCTGGTGATCGTCGAACTCGGCGGCAACGACTTCCTCCGCCGACGGCCGGAAGCAGAGGTCAAGGAAGACCTGCGGGCGATCGTCCGCGCCAGCAGGCAGGCGGGAGCACAGGTCGTCGTTCTTGCCGTTCCACGGCTGTCACTGATCGGCGCCGTCACCGGGCAGTTGCCGGACTCCCGGATCTACGCCGAGTTGGCCAGCGAGGAAAAGCTGCCGCTGCTGCCGGGCATCATCGCCGGCGTCCTCTCCGACCCGAAGCTGAAGGCCGACCCGATCCACCCGAATGCCGCTGGCTACCGGCAGATGGCGACGGAGATCGCCGCCCA
>DDUX01000055.1:28476-37545 GCA_002345025.1 Candidatus Accumulibacter iunctus
CAGCGCCACCACGAGGACATGCACGAGCGATGAACACCCCAGTCCCGCAGAGAATCCATCGTCTGGATTACACCCCACCGCCCTTCCTCGTCGACCTCGTCGAGCTCGACGTCGATTTCCGCAGCGGCGAGGTTCTCGTCAGCAGCCGGCTGCATCTGCGGCGCAACCCCGTGGTCGCCGCCGCACAGCCGTTGCAACTCGACGGCCACGGTCTGCAGACGATCACCCTCGCGATCGACGGCAGAACGCTCGCCGCCACCGACTACCTGTGCAGCGAAACATCGCTGACCATCGCCGATCCACCGGACGCCCTGGTGCTGAGCACGCTGGTGCGCATCGACGCCGACCGCAACAGCAGCCTGTCGGGACTGTACCGCTCGAAGGACGGCTACTTCACGCAATGTGAGGCGCAGGGATTCCGCCGCATCACCTGGTTCCCCGACCGGCCGGACATCATGTCGACCTACGTCGTCACCCTGCACGCCGACAAGTCCGGCCTGCCGGTTCTGCTGGCCAACGGCAACCCGGTCGCCAGCGGCGACGACGGGCCGGATCGCCACTGGGCGCGCTGGCATGATCCCTTCCCGAAGCCGTGCTACCTGTTCGCTCTCGTCGCCGCCCGCCTCGACGTCCTGCGCGACCGCTTCACCACCGCCAGCGGCCGCGAGGTCGCGCTGGCCGTCTATGTCGAGCCCGGCAAGCTCGACCAGTGCGCACACGCGATGGACGCCCTCAAGCGCTCGATGCGCTGGGACGAGGAGGTCTTCGGCCTCGAATGCGACCTCGACCACTACATGATCGTCGCCGTCGGCGACTTCAACATGGGGGCGATGGAGAACAAGGGGCTGAACATCTTCAACACGAAGTACGTTCTCGCCCGCGCCGACACCGCCACCGACGGCGATTACCAGAGCATCGACCGCGTCGTCGCGCACGAGTACTTCCACAACTGGACGGGCAACCGGGTCACCTGCCGCGACTGGTTCCAGCTCTCGCTCAAGGAAGGACTGACCGTCTTCCGCGACCAGGAATTCGGTGCCGACATGCACAGTCGCGCGGTGACGCGGATTCGCGACGTGCGCGCGCTGCGCGCCACGCAATTCCCCGAGGATGCCGGCCCGATGGCCCACCCGGTGCGGCCCGATTCGTACATCGAGATCAACAACTTCTACACCAGCACCGTCTACGAAAAGGGCGCCGAGGTGGTGCGGATGATCCGGACGCTGATCGGTGGGCAAGCGTTCCGGCGTGGCATGGATCTCTACTTCCGGCGCCACGACGGTCAGGCAGTCACCTGTGACGACTTCGTCGCCGCCATGGCCGACGCCGCCGGCGTCGACCTGCGGCAGTTCAAGCTCTGGTACGACCATGCCGGCACGCCGCACCTGCGCGCCAGCGGCCGGCATGACCCGGCGACGCGGCGCTATGTCCTCAGCCTGTCACAGTCGCGGCCGACCGCCAGCGGCGCGGCACCGCCGTTCCACGTGCCGGTGGCAATCGGCCTGGTCGATGCCGACGGCCGGGATCTGCCGCTGCATCTCGCCGGCGAGGGCGATGCGCCGGATCGCGGCCAGACAACGCGCGTCCTGTCGCTGACCAAGGACGAGCAGCAATTCGTCTTCGAGGGCCTGCCGACCGCCCCGGTGCCATCGCTGCTGCGCGGTTTTTCGGCGCCGGTGATCCTCGATCACGACTGGCGCGATGACGAGCTGAACTTCCTCCTCGCCCACGACAGCGATCCCTTCAATCGCTGGGAAGCGGGCCAGCGCCTCGCCGGCCGGTTGATCCTCGCCGGCGCCGCCGACGCCGCTGCCGGCCGCGCAACCGACTGGCCGGCAGGCTTCGCCGACGCCCTCGGGCAGATCCTGCGGTATGCCGACGGCGACCCCGCCTTCGCGGCAGAGGTCCTGACGCTGCCCGGCGAGGCAACGCTGGCCGAAGAGATGGCGGTCGTCGACCCGGACGCGCTGCATGCCGCGCGCAACGGCCTCCGCCGTTTCCTGGCGGAGCGGCTGCACGACAGCCTCGCGCAGTGCTACGAGGCCCTGGCGACCGACGGTCCTTACCAGGCAACGCCGGCAGCAGCCGGCCGGCGGGCATTGCGCAACCTCTGCCTGGGATATCTCGGCGAACTGGCAACGGACGCCATGCAGACGCTGGCGATGCGCCAGTTTGCGTCGGCGGACAACATGAGCGACCAGTTCGCCGCCCTCGCCGTCCTCGCGCAGCACGACTGCGAACAGCGCCGGCAGGCGCTGGCGACCTTCCACGAACGCTGGCAGGGCGAGGCGCTGGTGATCGACAAGTGGCTTGCGGTGCAGGCGTCGAGCCGGCTGCCGGAGACCCTGGCGGTCGTCGAAGGCCTGCTCGCGCATCCCTCGTTCGATCTGCACAATCCAAACAAGGTCTATTCGCTGCTCAACAGCTTCGGCAACAACCACGTTCGCTTCCATGCCGCCGACGGCGCCGGCTACCGCTTCCTCGCGCGGCAGATCGCCGACATCGACCGCTTCAACCCGCAAGTGGCAGCGCGCCTGACGCGGCGCTTCGACCGCTGGCGCCGCTTCGATGCGCAGCGGCAGGCGTATGCCCGGTCGGCGCTGAGCGAGCTGCAGGCAGGCGCCGACCTGTCGCCGGACGTGCGCGAAGTCGTTGGCCGGGCTCTGGCGTAACTGCCGGCGACGACGGACCGCCCACTGGCGACCGCGACCTGCCGCAATGGGCTGAAAAGGGCGCAGCAGCCTTGCCGTTCACACCGGCAGCAGATAGAATCCGCGGTTCGCTTCGCCAAGCGATGCAGCACATTCATCAACCGGGCGTTGGCTCTATCAAACCGGGGCGGCGCCGATTCCAAGGAAAGAGAGTTTGACATGGCGATAAGTGTTGCGCAAAAGGCGCAGATCATGACGGATTACCAGCGTGTCGCTGGCGACACGGGCTCATCGGAAGTCCAGGTGGCCCTGCTGACCGCCCGCATCAATGACCTCACCGGCCACTTCAAGGAACACAAGAAGGACAATCACTCGCGTCGCGGTCTGCTGCGCATGGTCAGCCGCCGCCGCAAGTTGCTTGACTACCTCAAGCGCACCAACGTTGATTCGTACCGCAACCTGATTCAGCGTCTCGGCCTGCGCAAGTAGGCCTGCTCACCGAACCGCAACGCGGTCGGCATGTGCAGGCAAACTCGAAAGCCGTCAGCGGCCAGCCCCCCGGTGGGCTGGCCGCTGTTCGTGCTGCAGCAGCTTGGTTGGCAAATGGGCGTGTCGGTTGAATCGCCTGCCGGAGTCGTGGGCAGGCGCGCGCCAGATCATCGAGAAAGGGAAAAATGTTTAATATCGTCAAGAAGAGCTTCGCCTACGGCGCGCATCAGGTAACGCTGGAAACCGGGGAGATCGCGCGCCAGGCTGGCGGCGCCATACTGGTCTCGATGGGCGAGACGGTGGTTCTGGTCACCGTCGTCGGCAACCGCACGGCCAAACCGGGGCAGGATTTCTTCCCGCTGACCGTCGACTACATCGAAAAGACCTACGCCGCCGGACGAATTCCCGGTGGCTTCTTCAAGCGCGAAGGCCGCCCCTCCGAGAAGGAGACGCTGACCTCGCGTCTGATCGATCGCCCGCTGCGCCCGCTGTTCCCGGAAGGCTTCTACCACGAGGTCCAGGTCGTCGCGATGGTGATGTCGCTCGACCCGGAGATCGACCCCGACGTACCGGCGCTGATCGGCGCCTCGGCGGCACTGGCGATTTCGGGAATCCCTTTCGATGGACCGATCGGCGCCGCCCGCGTCGGCTACGTTGACGATCAGTATGTCCTCAACCCAAGCAGCACCCAGCTCCAGTCGAGCCGGCTCAATCTGGTTGTCGCGGGGACCGGGGCGGCCGTGCTGATGGTCGAGTCGGAAGCCATGGAGCTTCCCGAGGATGTCATGCTTGGCGCCGTCGTCTTCGGCCACCAGCAGATGCAGGCGGCAATCGAGGCGATCAACGAACTGGCCGACGAGGCCGGCAAACCGGAGTGGGACTGGACCCCTGCCGCGCGGAACGAGGCGGTGCACAGCAAGCTCGAGGGGCTGGTGCAGGGCGAACTCGAAGAGGCTTACCGGATCACCAGCAAGCAACTGCGCACGCAGCGGATCAAGGAGATCACGGCCTATGCCGTCGAGACGCTGACCGCCGACGACGACGCGCCCGACGCCAATGCCGTCCGCCGGATGGTCGACGCGGTCGAGGCACGCATCGTCCGCGGCCGCATCCTGGCCGGCGAGCCGCGAATCGATGGCCGCGACACGCGCACCGTCAGGCCGATCTCCATCCGCTCCGGCGTCCTGCCGCGGGCGCATGGCTCCGCCCTGTTCACGCGCGGGGAAACGCAGGCGATCGTCGTCGCGACGCTCGGTACCGGCCGCGACGAGCAGATCATCGACGCGCTGTCCGGCGAGTACCGCGAGCGCTTCATGCTGCACTACAACTTCCCTCCCTACGCAACCGGTGAATGTGGCCGCGTCGGCTCGCCGAAGCGGCGCGAGATCGGCCATGGACGGCTGGCCAAGCGCGCCCTGCTCGCCGTGCTGCCGTCGCCGGAGGAGTTCTCCTACACCCTCCGGGTGGTCTCCGAGATCACCGAATCGAATGGCTCGAGCTCGATGGCCAGTGTCTGCGGCGCCTCGCTGGCGCTGATGGATGCCGGCGTGCCGCTGAAGGCGCATGTTGCCGGAATCGCCATGGGCCTGATCAAGGAAGGCAACCGCGTTGCCGTCCTGACCGACATCCTCGGCGACGAGGACCACCTCGGCGACATGGACTTCAAGGTTGCCGGCACCGAGGCCGGGGTGACGGCGCTGCAGATGGACATCAAGATCCAGGGCATCACCCGGGAGATCATGCAGGTTGCCCTCGCGCAGGCCGGCGAAGCGCGCCTGCACATCCTCCGGCAAATGCAGGGTTCGATGGCCGGCCACCGCGAGGAGGTGTCGACCTACGCACCGCGCCTGTACACGATGAAGATCAACCCCGAGAAGATTCGCGACGTCATCGGCAAGGGCGGCGCGGTGATTCGCGCCATCACCGAAGAGACCGGAACGACCATCGACATCAAGGATGACGGCACGATCACCATCGCATCGGTCAGCGGCGACGCCGCCAACGCCGCCCGCGCACGCATCGAGTCGATCACCGCCGACGTCGAAGTCGGCAAGATCTACGACGGCACGGTGCTCAAGCTGCTCGACTTCGGCGCCATCGTCAGCATCCTGCCGGGCCGCGACGGCCTCCTCCACATCTCGCAGATTGCCAATGAGCGGGTGAATGCGGTGGCCGACTACCTCAAGGATGGTCAGAAGGTGCGCGTCAAGGTTCTCGAAGCCGACGAGAAGGGCCGCGTCCGCCTGTCGATGAAGGCGGTGACCGCAGAAGAAGGCGGCGCCGGTTCCGCTCCGGGCTCTGCCCCGGCCTGACCCGACGCAGCACAACGTGCAGGAGGCGGCGTCCGCGCCGCCGTCCTGGCAACCTGCGCGCCTGACGCGAGCCCGAAAAGCAAAAAAGCCCGACCTTGTGAGCCGGGCTTCATCGCTTGTTGTCCTTGGTGGGTCGGGAGGGATTCGAACCCTCGACCAATGGATTAAAAGTCCACTGCTCTACCGACTGAGCTACCAACCCTCAAGAGCCGCGCAGTATAGGGAAGGGTTGCAGCACTGTCAAGGAAAAGCCTTGTCGAGGGTGCAATCGGCGGCTTCGGGCGCGGCAATGCAGCCAGTTCTATCCTGGGACACCAAGCCCGTGAATAAGCGTTATGGCGCATCGTCGCGACCGTTCCTTTGGAGCCCGAACAGTTGTTGGACCCAAGATCGCATTGACAAGGATGCAGAAGAGGAACGTGCCTGAATCAATCGTTATCGGCGTTGACCTTGCCAAGCAGACCTTCGACCCTTCGCTTGGCGTGAGCGGCAGCATCAAGACCTTCGCCAACGACGACGCGGGCTTTGATACGCTGCTTGCCAACTTGGCCGGGCAGGCGGTCGATTTGATCGTCATGGAGGCCACGGGTGGCCTGGAGAGCAACTTGGCTTGCGCCCTGCAAGCCGCCGGCTTTGCTGTCGCCGTCATCAATCCGCGCCAGGCGCGGGACTTCGCCAAAGCCATGGGCTATCTCGCCAAGACCGACCGCATCGACGCCAAGGCCTTGGCTGAACTCGCTCAGGTGCTGGCTCGCAGTCCCGAGCGTGATCGTTTCGTCACTGCTTTGCCAACGCCAGAGCAGCAGGCGTTGCAGGCCTTGGTGGCGCGCCGGCGGCAACTCGTCGCCATGCAGGTGGCCGAGCGCCAACGGCTGTCGCTCGGTCACGCCGCTGCCAGGAAGAGCATCGAGGCCATGAGTATGGCAATTCGCACCCAACTCGATGAGGTCGAGACTGAACTTGCCAAGCACATCGACCCATCATCCCGACTTGGCCATGCGGCTTTCCAGCGTGCGCGGTATCGGCCCAACCACCGTCGCCACTTTGATCGCCGAAGTACCCGAGTTGGGGCAGTTGTCGCGCCGGGAAATTAGCGCCCTCATCGGCTTGGCACCCTTCAATCGCGATTCCGGCCAGATGCGTGGCAAGCGCGCCATCTTCGGCGGACGCGGGCAGGTGCGCCGCGGACTCTACATGGCAGCGCTCGCGGCCATCCGATTCAATGCCGCCATCAAGCAGTTCTACGACCGCATCGTCGCCGCAGGCAAACCCAAAAAGGTTGCCATCGTCGCCTGCATGCGCAAGCTCCTGACTATCCTCAACGCCATGGTCAGAACCGCTAAAGCCTGGGACGATTCTCTTCATACCGCTTGACTCGAAAGACAGTTGCTTACTCGTTAGGCATCACTGCGCTTCGCAAGCGCAAGGCGTACCGCAAGACCAACCATTACCAACCCGCTGATGCGATACAGCCAAAGCAGTGCGCGGGGGCGCGACCGGAACCAGGATGAGAGGCGCCCGGCAAACAAAGCTACTGGCCCCTTAACAAGGAAGGTAAGGACGGCAAACAGTAGGCCAAGCGCGAGGATAGTGAGAGTGGGATTAATGGCACCTGATGTTACGAACTGAGGCAAAAAGGCGAAGTAGAAGACAGCAATCTTGGGATTGCTGATATTTGAGGCTGCTCCAGTAACAAAGAGCCGAAGATTCGACTGCGGAAGGGACTCGATAGCTGTAAGCGCGGTGCTCCGTGTAAGCAGTAGTTGAGCACCCAAGTAGAGCAAATAGGCTGCGCCGAAAAGTTTGATGGCAGTAAAGAGCCACTCAAACGTTCGAAGTAGGGCGCCGAGACCAAGCGTTGCCAACACGGTGTGGCCAACCAATCCAACACTCACGCCTGCAGCGGTAGCCACACCCGTTCGGGTACCGTTAGTGATCGACCTTGACATGACGAGAATCATGTCCTGTCCCGGAGTAACGATGACCGCTAACGAAGCGATGAGAAAGAGGAGCCATTGAGCGTCGATCATAGAAGTCGTGTGTTTGTGATGCCTAAGGTTCAGTCTACACCAGATCTGGCGTAGACCCCGCCGCCCTGCGGTGCATCCGCCGGTGCAGAACCACCCTGCGCCCGGTGTATAATCCGTCCGTGTTCGCGCATCATACTGATCTTCAAGGCAAGGACTCGCCCGACATGAACACCGCCATCGATCCGGGAAAACCACCACCCCCAGCGGAATATGCACCAGCCCAACCCGAGGTTGACACCGCGCAGCCCAGGCTGCTGGACCAAGTTCGCGCGCAGATTCGCTTGCGCCATTACAGCATAAGGACCGAGACACAGTATGTCCAGTGGGTCAGGCGCTTCGTGCTCTTCCACCACAAGCGGCACCCGCGCGAGATGGGGGCAGCGGAGGTTGAGGCATTTCTCAGCCATCTCGTGGTCGAAGGGCACGTCGCCTCGGCGACGCGGAACCAGGCTCTGTCGGCCCTGTTGTTCCTCTACCGGCATGTGCTCGGGGTCGAGCTTCCCTGGCTGGACGACGTGGTGCGCGCCAAGCGGCCGGAGCGTTTGCCGGTAGTGCTGACCCGCGGCGACGTGCAGCGGGTGCTGAAGCGGATGGAAGGAGTTCATGGCCTGCTGGCGCGCCTGCTCTACGGCACCGGGATGCGCCTGATGGAAGTGATTCGCCTGCGGGTGAAGGACGTCGATTTCGCGCAGGGCGAGATTCTGATCCGTGACGGCAAGGGCGCCAAGGACCGGGTGACGATGCTGCCCGAGACCGTCGCTGGCGAGCTGCGCGAGCACCTGCGGCGGCGCAAGCTGATTTTCGACGACGACCTGCGGCTGGGCAAGGCCACCGTCTACTTGCCCGATGCGCTCGAACGCAAGTACCCGAATGCCGACACGAGCTGGCCCTGGCAGTATGCCTTCGCCGCCGCAAGTTACTCGGTCGATCCGCGCAGCGGCGTCGAACGCCGCCATCACCTCGATGAAAAGCAGTTGCAGCGGGCGATGAAGAAGGCCGTCGCCGCCGCCGGCATCGACAAGCCGGCGACGCCGCACACGCTGCGCCACTCCTTCGCCACGCATCTGCTCGACAGCGGCTACGACATTCGCACCGTGCAGGAACTGCTGGGCCATGCCGACGTGGCGACGACGATGATCTACACGCACGTGCTCAAGCGTGGCGGGCGCGGCGTTCGCAGCCCACTCGATTCGCTGCTCTGAGCCCGCATCGGCCTGATGTCATCACAGCCTTCGAGTCGTCGCGTTCGGGGCGCGCCTGCGCCGCGCCCGCCAACGGGACCACGCCCTTGATGTCGAGCGCGCGTCGCGCGAGTCGCGAATCGCCCTTCCCGCGTGCGCGGGAGAACGTCCGGGGAAGAGGGAAATGGTCGTGACTTTCATCATCGGGGGTGTCGCGCAAGTCATGGCCCTTCGTTTGCCCTTGCCACGATGAGCGCGAAGCCTTTTCCCACCGCCGCCCGGACGCCTGCCGTGCCCGCCAGCCAGTTCGCCGACTGCCTGGCGGCCGACCAGCGCCGTCTGCGCTCGCTGGCGCGCGATCTGCGGCACGTTTTCGGCAGCAAGCGCGATGCATTGCTGGCCGAGA
>DDUX01000055.1:37552-37747 GCA_002345025.1 Candidatus Accumulibacter iunctus
CCCCCCGGCCCCCCCCCCGCCAACGGGACCACGCCCTTGATGTCGAGCGCGCGTCGCGCGAGTCGCGAATCGCCCTTCCCGCGTGCGCGGGAGAACGTCCGGGGAAGAGGGAAATGGTCGTGACTTTCATCATCGGGGGTGTCGCGCAAGTCATGGCCCTTCGTTTGCCCTTGCCACGATGAGCGCGAAGACTTT
>DDUX01000058.1:0-15006 GCA_002345025.1 Candidatus Accumulibacter iunctus
CCGCCGCGGTACAGGGGAATCGAGAAGTTCCTCGACTCGGCGAGATTGGCCGGATCGACGTGCAACTCGATTTCGATCCGGTCGGGGAAATGCCGGCTCGGCTCGTCAATCAGCACATGCCGGCTGCTGACCAGGAACAGCCGCCCGTCGCGTGCGAAGAAGAAGCCGCTGGCGTTGGTCAGCGGCTGCTGCTGCACGAAGGTGCTGATGCGCGTCGCAACAAGAAGGATGGAGTCGATCATCGGCAAGGGGGGGGAGAAGGCGGGCGAGGTGCTCAGCTTACCCCCAACCCGGCAGCCTGTGCTCACGGCAATGCATCTTGCCGTCGCAGCAGAAGCGATGCGTGATGCGCCGACGCCGGGCGGCGCCCGCCCGCTCGTGCCGCCAGGGTGTCGCCGTGCCGGATCAAGAAAAGGCCTTGGCGAGCGTTCGATATCGACTATCCTTCAACCGTGGCAGGCAGGGCGATGTCGCGCCGAGTCGACCCGCAGCCTGCGCTGCCTGCAGTTCCCAACCCGACGAAGGAGAGTCCCGATGAGCAAGCACGCACTATGTATCGGCATCAACGACTATCCCGGCACGCAGAACGACCTCTCCGGCTGCGTCAACGACGCCAATGACTGGGCCGCGGCACTCGCCGCGCGCGGCTTCAGTGTCCTCAGGATGCTCGATTCCCAGGCCACCAAGGCGGCGATGGTTGCCGCCATGGGCGGGCTCGTCGGCAAGGCGGTCGCCGGCGATACGGTGGCCATCACCTATTCCGGTCATGGTACCTGGGTACCCGACCAGAGTGGCGACGAGCCTGATCAGCGTGACGAAGCCCTCTGCCCGTGGGACATCGGCCAGGGCAAGGCGCTGCTCGACGATGAACTGCACGCGTTGCTGTCCACGCGCGCCACCGGCGTTCGCATCATCCTGATTTCCGACAGTTGCCACTCCGGTTCGGTGACCCGTGGCAACACCTCCGAGCTCGATCCCGGCATGCCGCGCGCCCGCTTCCTGCCGCCCGAGGCATGGATGGGCGATGTCGACCTGCCGGCGGCGATGCCGCGCCGGCTCGCCGGTGGCATCGCCCGCTCCGGTGGCGACCTGCTGATGGCCGGGTGCCTGGATACCCAGTACAGTTGGGATACGCGTTTCAATGCGCGGCCGAATGGTGCCTTCACCTACTATGCCCTGAAGACGCTGGCGAAGGTCGGCGCCAGCGCCTCCTACACCCAGTGGTTCAGGGCGATCACGCCGGCCTGCCTGCCGACCAACCAGTTGCCGCAGAACCCGCAGCTCTTCGGCTCGGCAACGGCGCGCAAGTGGAAGGTCTTCAGCTAACACGGTCGGTCAGCGGCAGCGGCGAAGGGCGCGGCGAAGGTGCTGCGCCACCCTGCCGGCCGGACGTGCCCGGCGATGCGCGACGATCGATGCGGGCCGCCGCAGCGGAACATCGGCGTTCATCGCCAGGCGGCGCAGACGCCAGACGGCCAGATCATCGGCGACGACTCCGCCAGCGTCGGCGCCCGGCTCGTGACAGCGGCAGGACGACCACGCGCTGCCGTTGCCGCGGCTTGGCGGCTTGGCCCAAGGACAGGAGCAGATGAGCAAACTGGTGTATCTCTCTTCCACCCTGGCGGACCTCGCCCCGTTTCGCGACGAGGCGATGAAGGCTCTGCTCAAGGCGGGTTACCGCGTCAAGGACAGCTACCGCGCCTCGCCGCAGCCGCCAGCCGCGCAGTGCCTCAGCGACGTCCGCGAAGCCGACATCTACCTCGGCATCTTCGCCGGCCGCTATGGTTACTGCCCCGAGGGCTATGGTGGCAAGTCGATCACCGAACTCGAGTACCGCGAAGCGGTGCGCAGCGGCAAGCCGTGTTTCCTGTTCATCCGGCCGCTGGAGGACATCGCCGGCAAGGATCTCGACTCGGCCAAGGGTGAATACGACGCCGACAGGAAACTGCGCGCCCTGCGCGAGGAACTGCAGACCCGACATACCTGCGCGCTCGTTGGCAGTCCCACCGATCTCGCACTGAGCATCACGCAGGCGCTGCCGCGCGTCGATGAGGATCGCCTGCCTGACCTCCGGCGCGGCGGCATGTTCAACGAAGCGGCACCGCACCCCGGGCAGCTGAACATCGGGCTGCTGGTCGTCGGTGTGCGCGGTTGCGACGATGCCGCTCTCGAACGTCTGTGCGGCGCGCTGCCGGCCGACTGGCAGGCCGGCAGCGCGCTCTTCGCTCCCGAGCCGGGAATGGCGGGTACCGACCGGCTGGCGGTCGACCGCAGCCTGTCACGCGCCCGCTGCGTCGCCCTCCTCGTGTCGCCACCCGGCCTCGCACGCCTGCGCGAGAACACCACCGCCGGCGACGGTCTGAGCAGGATGCTCGCTGCCCGCCTCGGCGGCTACGCGCTCCTGCTCGACGGTGTCCAGGCGGCCGATCTGCCGGCTTCCTGGCCACCCGCGACGGCCAGCTTCCGCGTCGGCGAATGGCTGGCGGCTGGCGGCACCGCCGTCGGCGGCGAAATCGCCCACCTGATCGCGGCTTTTCCCGGCGCCGCACCCGCCCATCGCGATATCGACAACCCGCACTTGGTCGGCCTTGCCTACTCGGTGCTCGCGATGACGCGCGACGAAGCCCGCGCGATCGCCGAGCGGCCGGAGCTGGTGCGCGACGAACTCGGCCGCAAGCCTTACGAGTTCCTGCAGTCGGTGATCGCCGGACTCAGCAGCAAGGGCGACTGGGTCAGTTTCTACGGGACCTGTCGCCACGACTGGCAGCCCTTTGGCGGCGGCAGCGTCAAGGCGCTGCTTGAAGAACTGGTGGCGACGATCAACGAGCAGCGCGTCGTGCCGAAGCGCGATCAGAGCGCCCTGCTCGGCAACCACATCCGCCTGCGTTACTACCCCTTCGAGCCGGATGCCTTTCGCCAGGACGCCCCCGACTGGCCGCTGCTGGCTGCGATGCGTGGACGCGGCTGCCTGGTGCTGGTCGACGAGCTGTCCACACTGCATCCGGCGCTGCACGGCAAGGGCAACGTCTTCCTCTCCGACCCGGCAGTGACCGTCGCCACTCTCTCCGGCCTCGACCCGGCGGTGTGCAGCCTGGAGAGCCTGGTCGACAGCCCGCTGCGCATCGACATGCTCGTCGACCGCTTCAGCAACAAGCTCGATCCGCGCTGTGAACTGGCGATCAACAGCCGGGCCCGGGCGCGCCGCTGGCTTCGCCAGTCGCTACCCGAGGCGCTGGCAGGCAGCGAGGCTCAAGGCGCCGATCCGAATCGGCGCGAGGAGTTCCGCAAGGGCCTCCTGGGAGGGCTGTGAGCGATGGCCAGCTTCTTCACTTTCTATTCCTTCAAGGGCGGCGTCGGCCGCTCGATGGCCCTGGCCAACGTCGCAGACATCTTCGCCCGGCGTGGCCTGCGGGTGTTGGCGATCGACTTCGATCTCGAAGCACCGGGACTCGAACGGTATTTCCAGGTCGAGCGGACTGCCGCGCTCGCCAACCGGGGGCTGATCGATCTCCTGCAGAGTTTCAAGAAGAGCCTGTCCAGCGCGGCGCCGCTCGATGAATCGGCCGAGTTCCGGCAACTCGATCGCTTCATCTTCCCGATCTACCAGCGACCGCTGCCCAGCGGCGGCGAGCTCCACCTGATCACCGCCGGCCAGCGCGAACCTGCCGCGCAGTACCGCCAGTACGCCCTCGCCGTGCGCACATTTGACTGGCAGGATTTCTACAACAACTGGGAGGGACAGGCGTTCTTCACCTGGCTGCGCACGCAGCTCGCGCAGGCAAAGGCATCGCGGCCGGCCTACGATGTCGTTCTCGTTGATTCGCGCACCGGCGTCACCGAGATGGGCGGCGTCTGTACCTACCTGCTGGCCGACGCCATAGTCATGCTGTGCGCCGCCAACCACCAGAACGTCGAAGGTACACGCGAAGTCGTGCGCGACTTCCGCTCCGGCGAGGTGAGCGATCTGCGCAAGGGCCGTACGCTCGACCTCGTGGTCGTGCCGGCGCGTATCGAGCAGCAGGACGAAGCCCTGCTTGACCGGTTCAGTCGGCGTTTCGACAGCTTCTTCCTCGACCAGGAGCCGGCAGCCTTCAATGAAGCGGGGCTGTCGTTCCGCGACCTGACCCTCCCCTACCAGCCGGAGTTCGCCTTTGAGGAAATCGTCGTCAGCGATCCCGAGCGACGCCAGGAACGTCGCCTCATCGGCAGCGCCTTCGAACGTCTGGCCGACGCGCTGACCCTGCTGGCGATACCAGGCGAAGCGCTCGCCACCCGCCACGACGAAGCTCTGGCGGCGATCCGCGACTCGCTCGCCGGCAAGGCGACGGCAGCGCCGCGCAGAGCCGAGGAAACGCGCTTCGACCCGACGCTGCGCTTCGCCGGCTACGACGCCTTCCTCTCTGCGGGTGTCGCCGATCAGGACGTCGCGCAGGCCCTGGCAAAGGCCCTCGGCAAGGCGGGCTTTGCCGTTCTCGTCGATCCCTCGGCGCTGACCCCGGGAAACCGCATCGCCGAGGCCACCACACAGGCGCTGCACCACAGTCGCCACCTGCTGGTCTGTGCCGGAAAGGGTGGCGTCTCGGTCTGGCAGAAGCGCGAGATCGAGATCGCTCGCAGCTCGAACCAGCCGATCCGCATCGTGCCCGTGCTGCTGCCCGGCGCCGACGAGGACATCTTCTCGCTCTCGCTGCGCGGTGCGGCCGACCTGCAGGTCGCCGATCTGCGCTCGTGGCCAGCCGACGGAGAAGCCCCGGCGCACCTGTCGCAAGTGCTGCGCAGCCGGTCTGCCGGCAGTAATGACGCGATCACCGACACGGCGCCCGCCGAGAATCCCTATCCCGGCCTCGACGCCTACGGCGAGGGCACGGTACAACTGATCGAGCTGCCGGCCGATCTGGTGGACACCCTGGCGGCCCGCCTGCGCAGCAGCGGCCTCTGCCTGTTCGCTGGCGCCACCGGTGTCGGCAAGGGATCGCTGGTGGCTGCGCTGATGGCCAGGCTGCGTCAGGGCGGCCTGAGCGCAGGGGTGCCGCTGGGGATGCTGAGCCTGCAAGGCAGCCAGCCCGATTTCGCCGAACGACTGGCTGCTGCGCCGGCCGGGCAGTTGCTGATCGTGAACGACTGGGACCACCATCCGGCAGCGCTCTACCCGCCGGCCGGCGCCGACTGGCTGCCCGCCGCCCTGCGGGCGCGGATCGCAGCCGCCTCGCCAGCCAGCCCGGTACTGCTCGTCGGCCACGACCTGCCCCTGCTCGCCTGGCGACAACCGCCGGCCGCTGATGCCGGTCTATGGCAACGTCTGCGACCTCGTCTGCATGCTGCCGGCTCCTGACGCGGCCACCGTCCGGCGGGCGATCGAGGCGCCGGCGGTCCGCAGCGGCTTTGCCTTCGAGCCGGGACTGCTGGATCGGATCACGCAGGATGCCGGCGCCGGCCCCGGCGCCCTGCCGCTGGCGCAGATGGTGCTGAGCCGCCTTTGGCAAAAATCCGTGCGCGGCTTTCTCACCAACGCCGGCTACGACGACTGCGGCGGCGTTCCCCGACTCTTCGCCGCCCACCTTGCCGAGCATCTGGCGCAGGTTCCCGCAGCGCTGCGCGCCGCCGCGAACGGCCTGCTGCTGCGTCTGGCCGTCGTCGCCGACGATGACCAGGTCCGCTGGCAACCAGTGGTCTGGGAGAGCATCCATACGCAAGCCAATCTCGCCGTGCTCGGCGCCGAAGCGCTGCTGTGGCTGATGGACAGGCGCCTGATCAACGTCTGGCGAAGTACGCCGGGCGAACTCCAGATCAGTCTTCTGCTCGCCCCCGGCGACTCCGCGCCGACTGCTCTGGCGACCCTGATCGCCGACAACGGCGAGTCGCTCAAGCTGCGGCAGCGCCTCGGCGCCAGCATGGCCAGATGGCAGAGCCGTTCCGGTGACGCCGAGTTCCTGCTCGCCGGCTACCGCCTGAGTGATGCCGACCGACTGCTGGCGCAATGGGCGGAACACCTCAGCGACGAAGAGAAGGACTATATCGCTCGCAGCCAGCGGCAGGAGCAGGAGCGACAGCAACAGGCAGCACGGCTGCGCCGGCGAAGCCTGCGGATGAGGGTCGCAGCAGCGCTCATCGTCGCCACCATCGCGGCGGCGAGCTTCGTCCTCTACCGCGAAAAGGATCTGCAGGCGAAGAATGAGGAGCGCAGCGCCGCGCTGGCGTTCAATGCCGCCAACGCCAACCGCTACGCGCTCGACCCCTCGCTCTTCAAGGGCGCCCGCATCTACCCGCAGTACAAGGACGCCAGCGACAAGGAAGTCATGGGAGCTCTGGACTTTGCCATGCGCGCCCTCGGCGTGCCAATGGAAGCGGCCGAGCTGATCAAGGACGGTGCCACCTGCGGCGACGTGCGCTTCTTCAATGACGCAGACCGTCCACGCGCCGAAGCCCTGGCCACCACGACGCAACAGGTGCTCGAGACCTTGGGCTACGCGATCGAGATGGGCATCCTTGACCTTTCCGGCACCCGCTTCGCGAAGCAGGCACCGGGCACGCTCGAGCTCTGGCTGCCACCGCTGCGCAGCCTCGCCCGCCACGGCTCACCGCCGGCGACGAACCCGCTCGACGATGCCGAATTGAAACCCGTTCCGGGCAGTTGCGTGACGCTCGGATCGACCCCGGACGAGCGCCGCGAACTGGCCGCAAGGCTTCGAGCACGCTATCTCACGCTCTACGACCAGGACCTGCCACGACGCACGATCTGGCTGAACGGCTTCCTGATCTATCGGCACGAGGTGACCAGTGAACAGTTCACCCGCTTCACTGCCAGTTGCCGCTCCGAGCGCGACGGGGTCTGCCCGGGCACTTGGCCGCCGCCGGGCAAGCCGCGCGGCACGCCGCGCGAGCCCGCCCGCTTCCTCACCTGGGCGTATGCCGATTCGTACTGCCGCTGGGCCGGTGGCCGCCTCCCCAGCGAGGAGGAGTGGGAAAAGGCCGCGCGCGGCAGCGACGGCCGCGTCTGGCCGTGGGGCAACGACGCCGACCCGACACGTTTCCAGGGTGAGGAGCAAAGCGGCGAGAAGCGCATCGCCGAAGTGGGGCTCTTCCCTGCCGGTGACAGCCCCTACGGGGTGGCCGACATGGCGGGCAATCTCTGGGAGATGACCGGGTCGATCTGGCAGGGCACGCAGCACGTGATGAAGGGCGGGTCCTACCTCAATCCGTTGATCGAAGTCCGTTCGTCGTGGCGCTGGGCGAGTTCCGCCGAGACCAGGGGTGCCGATTACCTTGGCTTCCGCTGCGTCATCGACCTGCCCTACCGGCCCGTCGGACAAGCCGCAGCGGGCAACGCGGCGGCGAACTGAGGAACACCCCGCCGGCGCGCAGGCGCCGGGCGCGGCGCCTGGCGGGCACCGTCAGGCGACGAGCGAGCTGGCGGCCGCGACGCCAGCGAGGTAGTCCGGATCGCCCTGCAGCGCGGCCCGGTCGAGGGCAGCGGTCGAGGGCAACAGTCGGGCGACCCGCCGCGCCCGCCGTTGATCCGCCGGCGGCCGCCATTCGGCAAGCACTTCGCCGACCGCATCCGGCGCGTTGCAGACCAGCAGCAGGTCGCAACCCGCCTGCCAGGCCGCCGTGCAGCGGCCGACGATGCCGCCGGCGAAACTGGCGCCGGCCATCGACAGATCGTCGCTGAAGATCACCCCCTCGAAACCGAGTTGCGTCCGCAAAATGTCGATCCAGAACGGCGAGAAACCCGCCGGACGGGCGTCGAGCAGCCGATAGATGACGTGTGCCGGCATCACCGCGTCGAGCCGCAGCCGACGATAGGGTTCGAGGTCAGGCGCCATCTCCGGCAGTGGGCGCTCGTCCATCGGCAGCTCGACATGCGAGTCGGCGGCGACCCAGCCATGACCCGGGAAGTGCTTGCCGCAGGCAGCCATGCCCGCCTGCTGCAGGCCGTCGATCAACGCCCCGGCGAGTTCGCTGACCGCCAGCGGGTCGCCGTGGAAGGCGCGATCGCCGATGACCGCGCTGCGCCCCCAGTCGAGATCGAGGCATGGGGTGAACGACAGGTCGACACCGCAGGCGCGCAGCTCGGCCGCCAGCACGTAACCGATGCGCCGCGCCGCCAGCCGCGCTGCATCGGGCTGCCGGTCCCACAACTCGCCGAGGCGGCGCATCGGCGGCAGACGGCTGAAGCCGCTGCGACAGCGCTGCACCCTGCCGCCCTCGTGGTCGATGCCGATCAGCAGTGCCGGCGAGCGTAGCGAATGCACTTCGGCGGTCAGTTGCGCCAGCTGTTGCGGCGACTCGTAGTTGCGTGCAAAGAGGATCAGGCCGCCGACCAGCGGGTGCCGCAGGCGCTCTCTTTCAAGTTCGGACAGGCTGCAGCCGGCGACGTCGATCATCAGCGGACCGGGTGCAAGTTGGCGAATCGTGCTCATGACTGTTCCATGATGACGAAGGCGACGGCGTAATCGTTCTCGTCGCTGATCGACAGGTGGGCGACAAGCCGGCGCTGCGCCAGGTGACTGGCGAGCGCCGGCGCGTATTCAAAAAGCGGCCGGCCACGCGCATCGTGCGCCACGCCGATGCTCGGCAGGGTGGCGGGCGCCGCGAGGCCGATGCCGAGGGCCTTGCCCAGCGCTTCCTTGGCGGCAAAGCGCTTGGCGAGAAAGCGCGCCGGATCGCGCACGCCGGCGAACTCGGCCCGTTCCTGCGGCGACAGGATGCGGTTCAGTGCGCGCTCGCCGTGGCGCGCATAGAGGCTGCCGAGGCGCGCGACAGCGACGATGTCGGTGCCGACGCCGACGATCATAGAATGCGCGCCCGTGCCTGTGCCTGTGCTTCGCGCAGCAGGCGCTTCATCTCACGCACCGCCTCGCGCAGGCCGACGAAGACCGCCCGGCTGATGATCGCATGGCCGATATGCAGCTCACGGATTCCGCCCAGCTGCGCGACCGGCTGGACGTTGAAGTAGTTGAGCGCGTGCCCGGCGTTGAAGCGCATCCCGAGCTGGCGGATGGCCTCGCCGGCGACGCGGACCTGCTCGAGTTCGGCGAGCACGGCTGGGCTCTCCGGATCGCGACCCTGGGTATAGAAGGCATGCGCGTAGGGGCCGGTGTGGATCTCGCAGACGCGGGCGCCGACTGCCGCCGCCGCCTCGACCTGCGCCAGTTCGGCGTTGATGAAGACGCTGCTGACGATGCCGGCATCGGCGAGACGGGCCACCACCTGTCGCAGTCTGCCCTGCTGCGCAACGACGTCGAGCCCGCCTTCGGTCGTCACCTCGTGCCGGCCTTCGGGGACCAGCATCGCCATCTGCGGCCGGATGCGGCAGGCGATGGCAACCATTTCGTCGGTCGCCGCCATTTCCAGATTGAGCTTGATCTGCGCCAGCGCGTGCAGCTTCTCGACGTCCGCATCCTGAATGTGACGGCGGTCCTCGCGCAGGTGGATGGTGATGCCATCGGCGCCACCGAGATGCGCTTCGACTGCCGCCCAGACCGGGTCCGGCTCGTAGGTGCAACGCGCCTGCCGGATCGTCGCCACGTGGTCGATGTTGACGCCAAGTTCGATCATAGTTCGTGTAACTCCCTGAAAATCCGGCGGCTGACGAGACTCCTGCCGCCGGTATGGTGCCCGATCAACGTTCGCATCAGCTGCTTTGCCTCGGCCAGCGAACGCGGATCGGAAAAATCCTCGCGTGCGAGATCGAGCAGCGTGCGGCCGCTCAGCGTCAGCGGCGACGCAGCCGGAGCGGGCAGGCGCACTGGACCACGCTCGATCTCGTAAGCGTAATGGGCGTCGGCCTCGACCGCCGCCCCGGCAACATCGGCTTCGAGCGTCGGCCCATAGCCGAGCTCGCGCAGCAGCACCCGCTCGAAACGACGCAGATCGGACTCCTGCGCGCCATCGGCAAAGCGGCGCAAGGTCTCGGCGTATACCGCGAACAGGGCGGCATGGGCGTCGGCGCGCGGCAGCAGGTGCATCAGCAGCTCGTTGAGGTAGTAGGCACAGAACAATGCCTTTCCTCCCAGCAGCGGCTGCCCGCCCTGCCACTCGGCCCGGACCAGCGTCTGCACTTCGCCGCGACCGGCCCAGGCCAGTTCGAGCGGCTGAAAGGCGAGCAGCACCCCGCGCATGAGCGACCGCGGCCGGCGGGCGCCGCGCGCCAGCAGGGCAACCCGGCCGTGGTCGCGCGAGAAGACATCGACGATCAGGCTGGTCTCGCTGTAGGGGTAGGCATGCAGGACGAAAGCCGGCTGCCCATCGACCTTGTGCCGCTGGTTCACCCGCCGAGTCGTCCGCCAGTCATCAGTGGTTCTGTCGCCTATCGATCATGATTTTCCAGGCGCCCCCGATCATGAAAGTCATGACCGTCTCCCTCTCCACCGACCCCTCCCGCGATGGGGAGGGGAGATTCGTGAGTCGCATGCGCGACCTTCACATCAATCGTAGCCAAGCGTCTTCAGCATCCGCTCATCATCGGCCCAACCCGACTTCAGCTTGACGAAGACCTCGAGAAAGACCGGCCCGCCGAACAGGCGCTCCATGTCCTGCCGCGCCTCCGAGGCGATGCGCTTGACGACCTCGCCGCCCCTGCCGACGACGATCGGCTTGTGTCCCTCGCGGTCGACGAGGATCGCCGCGCTGATGCGACGCAGGCTGCCGTCGACGACGAAGCGCTCGATCTCGACCGCAACGGCGTAAGGCAGCTCGTCGCCGATCAGGCGAAACACCTTCTCGCGAATGTACTCGGCGGCCAGGAATCGTTCGCTGCGATCCGTGAGATCGTCCTCGGGAAACAGCAACCCCTCGTTCGGCAGATGCTTGCGTGCCTCGGCCAGCAGCACCTCGAGCTGATCGCCGCGCGTCGCGCTGACCGGAACGATCGCCGTGAACGCGCCCTCGCCCGCCAGGCGTGCGAGAAAGGGTAACAGCTGTGTCTTGTCGGGCAACTGGTCGACCTTGCTGACGACGATGATCAGCGGCCGGTCGGCCGGCACCAGCTGACGCACCTTGCGGTCACGCTCGTCGAAACGGCCGGCCTCGACGACGAGAAAGACGACATCGACCTCGGCCAGCGCCTGCCGCACGCCGCGGTTCATCGCGCGATTCAGCGCGTTGCCATGGCGCGTCTGGAAGCCCGGCGTGTCGACGAAGACATACTGCGCGTCGGCGCGGGTCAGAATGCCGATGATGCGATGACGGGTCGTCTGCGCGCGCCGCGAAACGATGCTCAGCTTCTCGCCGACCAGCGCATTGAGCAGCGTCGATTTGCCGACGTTCGGCCGACCGACGATCGCGATCTGACCCGAGCAGAGGCTGCTCACCGGCGATCCAGGGCGGCGAGTGCGTTCTCGGCTGCCATCTGTTCGGCGGCGCGCCGGCTGGCGCCGCGCCCCTCGGTGCGGATGCCGAGGCCGTCGATGAGGCAGGCGACGCGGAACTGCTGCGCGTGCGCCTCGCCCTCGGTCCCCGCCAGCAGGTACTGTGGCAGGGCGAGCCGGATCCCCTGCAGGTGTTCCTGCAGCCGCGTCTTGGCGTCCTTTCTCCCCTGCCCCGGCGTCAACTGCCGGAGGACCGCATCGTAGCGGTGGACGATGACCTCGCTCGCCGCGTCGAAGCCGGCATCGAGCCAGAGAGCGCCGAACAGAGCCTCGAGGGCATCGGCGAGGATCGACGGTCGTTGCTGCCCGCCACTCTTCTGCTCGCCTTCGCCGAGGCGCAGGTAACTCCCCAGCGCGAGGGCGAGTGCGTGCTGGTGCAGGCTGTCCTGACGCACCAGAGTGGCGCGCAGGCGCGACAGATCGCCTTCGGGCAATTCCGGGAATCGCGTGAACAGGCTGCGGGCAATCACGGCATTGAGAATCGCGTCACCAAGAAACTCCAGCCGCTCGTTGTGCGGTGAACAATAACTGCGATGGGTGAGCGCGGTCTGCAGCAGATCCTGATCCCGGAAGACGTAGCCGAGCGCCCGCTCCAGCCGGGCAAAGGTCATGGGCCGTAACCGCGACCCGTCGTCGAGTTGCGGAACTCGAGCAACAGGCTGACGTTGCCGGCGAGATGAACGCGCCGGTTGTAGGCGAAAGCGATCACCACCTGATTGTCTTCCTTGAAGATGTCGAGATCTGCCGGCCCGATCGTCTTGATGTGCTCGACCTCGGCGTACTTGCTGAACGCCTGCCGGACCTCGGGCACGGTCTTGCCCGAGGACTCGGAGGCAACCACCTTGACCACCCGCTTGATCTTGTAATAGTCGATGACTTCAGGCATGACCCTGATACCGACGATGGCCACGAGCGAGATCACCACGCCCCAGAGAATCAGGGCCGAGAGCGCCAAACCGCGCTGACGATTCATAATCCGAGCTCCTTACCTGAACGAGCCGATCCTCGACAGGTCACTGAAGTTCAACCAGATGAAGAACGCCTTGCCGACGATGTTCTGCTCCGGAACGAAGCCCCAGAAGCGGCTGTCCTTGCTGTTGTCGCGGTTGTCGCCCATGACGAAATACTGGCCTGACGGCACCTTGCAGACAACACCTGCCGTATTGTAGGAACAATTGTCGCGGTTGGGAAACTGCGACGGCCCCGGGATGTACGGCGGCGCATCGACGTCGTTGAGCGTCCGGTACTCGGCGGCGTCGAGTTTCTCGACGAACTGGCGCGAGTAGTAAAGCCGCTCGGCGTGCAGGTAATCGTCGATCCGCTGCGTTGCCACCGGCTGCCCGTTAACGGTCAGCCGCTTGTTCTGGTAGGCGACGACGTCGCCCGGCAGACCAACGACGCGCTTGATGTAGTCGAGCGACGGATCGTCCGGATAGCGGAAAACCATCACGTCGCCGCGCTGCGGGCTGTCGATGTCGATGATCTTCCAGTTCGCCACCGGCAGGCGGATGCCGTAGATGTACTTGTTGACGAGGATGAAATCGCCGACCTGCAGCGTCGGAATCATCGAGCCGGACGGAATCTTGAACGGTTCGACGAGAAAGGAACGCAGCACGAAGACGATCAGGATCACCGGGAAGAAGCTCGCCCCGTATTCGACCCACCACGGATCCTTGGCGTCGGCCGGCCGCCGCTTGCGCAGCACCAGAGTATCGAGCAGCCAGATGGCGCCGGTGAGCAGCAGCAGGACCAACAGAATCAACGCGAAATTCACTTGCCCACTCCTCTACTTGCCCACCCGCAAAACGGCGAGGAAGGCTTCCTGCGGGATTTCCACCGAGCCCACCTGCTTCATTCGTTTCTTGCCCGCCTTCTGTTTCTCGAGCAGCTTCTTCTTGCGCGTGATGTCGCCACCGTAGCACTTGGCGAGGACGTCCTTGCGCATCGCCTTGACGTTTTCGCGGGCGATGATGTTGGCGCCGATCGCCGCCTGGATCGCGACATCGTACATCTGGCGCGGGATCAGTTCGCGCATCTTGGCCGCCAGCTCGCGCCCGCGATAGACCGAGTTCGCTCGGTGCAGGATGATCGACAGGGCATCGACGCGCTCGCCGTTGATCAGCACGTCGAGCTTGACGACATCAGCGGCGCGATACTCCTTGAACTCGTAGTCGAGCGAAGCGTAACCCCGCGAGACCGACTTCAGCCGGTCGAAGAAGTCCATCACCACCTCCGCCATCGGCATCTCGTAGACCAGCTGCACCTGCCGGCCGTGATAGTGCATGTCGATCTGGTTGCCGCGCTTCTGGTTGCACAGCGTGATGACGTTGCCGAGATAATCCTGCGGCACGAAGACCGTGGTGGTGATGATCGGCTCGCGGATTTCCTCGATCTTGCCCGGATCCGGCAGCTTGGCCGGGTTCTCGACGCAGATCAGGCTGCCATCGCGCAGCAGGACTTCATAGACGACGGTCGGTGCGGTGGTGATCAGGTCCTGGTCGAACTCTCGCTCCAGCCGCTCCTGGACGATTTCCATGTGCAGCAGGCCGAGGAAGCCGCAGCGAAAACCGAAGCCGAGCGCCTGCGACACCTCCGGCTCGTAACGCAGCGAAGCATCGTTGAGCTTCAGTTTCTCCAGCGACTCGCGCAGCGCGTCGTATTGATTCGACTCGACCGGATAGAGTCCGGCGAAGACCTGCGACTTGATCTCCTTGAACCCCGGCAGCGCCGCGCCTGCCGGCCTGTCGGCCAGGGTCAGCGTGTCGCCGACCTTGGCCGCCTGCAGTTCCTTGATCCCCGAGATGACGTAGCCGACCTCACCCGCCCGCAGCACATCGCGTGGCAGCGCCTTCGGAGTGAACACGCCGACCTGTTCGCAGAGGTGGGTCGAGCCGGTCGCCATCAGGCGAATGCGGTCCTTGCTGCGCAGACCGCCATCGAAAACCCGCACCAGCATCACGACGCCGACGTAGTTGTCGAACCAGGCATCGACCAGCAGCGCCTTCAGCGGCGCCTCGGGATCGCCCTTGGGCGCCGGAATGCGCTCGATGATCGCTTCGAGGACATCCTCGACGCCGAGCCCGGTCTTCGCCGACGCCAGAATCGCTTCCGAAGCATCGAGCCCGATGACGTCCTCGATCTCCTGCCGCGCCTTGTCGGGCGTTGCCGACGGCAGATCGATCTTGTTCAGCACCGGCACGACGTCGACGCCGAGCTCGATCGCCGTATAGCAGTTGGCAACGGTCTGCGCCTCGACACCCTGCGAGGCATCGACGACCAGCAGCGCGCCTTCGCAGGCCGACAGCGAACGCGACACTTCGTAGGAGAAATCGACATGGCCTGGCGTATCGATCAGGTTCAGGTTGTACACCTGGCCACTGCGCGAACGGTACTGCAGCGAAGCGGTCTGCGCCTTGATGGTGATGCCGCGCTCGCGCTCGATGTCCATCGAGTCCAGCACCTGCGCCTCCATCTCGCGGTCGGAGAGGCCGCCGCAAAGGTGGATGATGCGATCGGCAAGCGTCGACTTGCCGTGATCGATGTGCGCGATGATGGAGAAGTTACGAATGTGCTGCATCTGCATTAGGCCTGCATCAAGCGATCCCGAACGACCTCGTTAATGTGAAAGTCGCGTCAG
>DDUX01000058.1:15341-20074 GCA_002345025.1 Candidatus Accumulibacter iunctus
TCTCGACAGTCATGACCGTTAGACTTCCAGTTGCCTGCCCTGCAGGCTTCACTGCCCTTGTC
Organism: Candidatus Accumulibacter iunctus; assembly: GCA_002345025.1. Taxonomy (GTDB): domain Bacteria; phylum Pseudomonadota; class Gammaproteobacteria; order Burkholderiales; family Rhodocyclaceae; genus Accumulibacter; species Accumulibacter iunctus. Next base: position 15,404 of record DDUX01000058.1, read on the forward strand.
GCGCATGCCATCCCGGCCCCCCCGGCGACGCGGCAGCAGCGCCTGCAAGGCGGCGGAATTGCTTTCGGAGACTCGCAGAATCGCTCCTGACGCCCGACAGACGCCCCGCCGACGGCGGCTGTCGGCCGCGGCTGGCAGCGTCATTGCGACCGCGAAGAACGGCAAGCCGGCTCCGGGAACGAGCCGGCTCCCGAGTGGCGGCGGATTATACCTTGAAGTCGCCCGCTTACGCGGCAAGCTTTGCTGCCACCCGTTGTCAACGCGGGCAGCGGCGGCGGCGGCCGGGCAGCACGGCCAGCGCGCGGCAGCGGTCAGCGATGAGCCACGTCACAGGTAGCGCGAGGCATCGGCAAAATTGATCTGCTGCGGTGCCGGCAGTTCGCTGCGCGCAACGCGCCCGATGACGAAGGCGCGGCGCATCGGCGGCGTGCCGCGCAAGGTGGCGACGGCGAAATCGACTTCGACCGCCGGCTCGCTGCTCCCTTGCTCGAGGACGACGTTCATCGGACTGAGCCGCGACTGCTTCGGCTCGATCAACAGGCAATCCTGCGGCTTTGCCAGCACGTTCTGCAGGCATTCGAGCTCGGCCTCCAGGGCCGACTCGCCGCCGCCGATCGCCTGCAGTTGCCGCTCGTTCTCCAGCAGTTCCGACTCCAGCCGGGCCTGCTCGGCTGGCGCCGCCGGCCCCTCGCCAAACATCGATCCGAGGCCCGGTCCGTGCTGCTGCAGCAAGCGCAGGCGCGCGCGCAGCAACGAGCGGTTTCCCTGCAGCTCCTGCCTCTCGGTCCGTTCCTCGCCGATCTCCGCCAGCGCGTGACCGACCAGATACTCGAACACCTGCACGCCGATGGCGCGGCGCAGGAGCGCTTCGTCACGGTCGCAGATGCGCGTCCGGTGGTCGCTGAAGCTGACGCTCGTCTGGGCGACATCGCGCTGCACGACGTTGCCGTGCAGCGCCATTCCAAACACCCGCTGCTCAGCGAAAGCCATGCCGAGAACCAGGTACGCCTCGTCGAGTTCGGGCGAGCTGTCGAACAGCGCGCGCAGGCTCTCCGCACGTCCGAGGAGCAGCGCAACGTCCGTCGGCGCGACGAAAAACGCGCGCAGCGCGGGATCGGCGGACCATGCCGATTGGGAGATCGGTCGCACCGCCGGCAGGACGTGCACCTGTGCGCGCAGGAAGGCGATCGTCGTCGCGACCGCCGGCACCAGGCGCTTGTGACAATCCGGCAGCAGCTTCAGCCGCGGGTTGGTGAGCGCGATCGCCTTGTCGACCGCCCAGTGCAGCGTCTCGTCCGACACCCGTTCCGCGTCAAACTGCGCCGCCCGGTTCCTGAACCAGTCGAGAATTCCCATTTCATCCTCCTCCACGGGACCACGCGGGTCCGCCCGACAGCCGCCGGCGACGGCGCGACACCGCTTACTTCTTCTGCGCCTGCGACTTGCCCGTCTGTACGCCCTGCTCGTAAGCGCGCTGTTCCTTCTGCTTCTGCTGATCGTAGAGGTAGCCGCCGGCGGCGCCGATCGCCGCCCCACCCGCTGCCCAACCCCAGTCGCCGGTGACCGCGCCCACCGCGGCGCCAACGCCGGTACCGATCGCGGCGCCACTCAGGGTGCGCTGCTCGGTCGTGCTCATCCCGGAGCAACCTGCGAACGCCAGTGCGCACGCCATCGCCGGAACGACTGCCAGTCTTCTGTTCATCTCGATGATTCCTCAGGTTCGTTGCCCATGCCGCCGCCGACGATGGCAGTGCTGCCGCGGCCGTGGGCGCCGGCCGCGGCCGCCATCGGCGGCACCCGCTGCACACTCTACGCGCGCACCGGGCCTCCTGCAACACTGGCGCGCGAACGCGACCGGCAGTGGCTGCGCTACAATGCGCACGCCGGCATGCGGGTTTTCCCGACCGGCCAGGAGCACCCGGCGGCAGGCCGGCGCGAACGTCGCACCGGGCGTGACGCAGCGCCAGAAACGCAGCACCGTCTGCCGGCAAGCCCTGCCCATCGTCCACCACGGAGAACCGACCATGACCCAGCTGAACCCGACCGAAGAGTTCTTTCGCGACCTTGCCGAGACGGTGAAGGGCCCTGCCGGCGCGCTCGAGGGCAAGAAAGCGCTGGTCATCGGCATCGCCAACAACCAGTCAATCGCCTATGGCTGCGCGCTCGCTTTCCGCGCCCTCGGTGCGAGTGTCGCGATGACCTACGTCAATGAAAAGAGCAAGCCTTACACGCAGGCGCTCGCCGATCACCTCGGCGTCGACCCGGCGCTCTATCTCCCCTGCGACGTCCGCATCCCCGGGCAGCTCGAGGCCGTCTTCGAGGCCATCGGGGAGACCTGGGGGCAACTCGACATCGGCCTGCACTCGATTGCCTTTGCCCCACGCGACGATCTGCACGGCCGCGTCACCGACTGTTCGCGCGACGGCTTCCTGATGGCGATGGACGTCTCGTGCCACTCGTTCATCCGCATGGCGAAGCTCGCCGAACCGCTGATGAAGGACGGCGGCTCGTTGTTCACGATGAGTTACTACGGTGCCGAGAAGGTGGTCGATCGCTACAACCTGATGGGGCCGGTGAAAGCGGCACTCGAGGCGTCGGCACGCTACCTCGCCGCCGAACTGGGACCGAAAGGGATTCGCGTGCACCCGATCTCGCCCGGACCGATCAGGACCCGCGCCGCCAGCGGCATCGACCGCTTCGACGAACTGATGGAGATCGCCGCAACGCGCGCTCCGCGCCGCATGCTCGTCAGCATCGAGGATGTCGGCATGGCGACAGCCTTCCTCGCTTCCGACTACGCGAAGCTGATCACCGGCCAGACGATGCACATCGATGGGGGCTATCACGTCATTGGCTGAATGCCGGCACAGCGCGCCGCCGACGGCCGCGCCTCGGCGACCCCAGGCGCAAAGGCCCGCTAGCGACGCTTCGTTGCGATCCACCAGGAGATTCGGCGCATGACCAGTCCCACTTCGACGATGCCGGTCAGCGCCGTTGCCGATTCGGGCGACGACCTGCTCGATGCCCTTCTCGGCGGCACCAAATGGGGCAACGCCGGCGCCGGCAGCGGCGTCGCCGTCGGCTACAGCTTCCCCGGAGCAACCGGAGCAGCCGTCTGGGCTCCGGCCGGCGCCTACGGATCGCCGCAGAATGAAACCGCCACTGCCTCTGCGCTGAGTCCGGCGAACCAGGCGGCAGCACGGCTGGCGCTACAGATGTGGGCAGACCTCGCCAACCTGAGCTTCGTCGAAATCGCCGAAACGACAGCCGACGTCGGCGACATCCGTCTCGCCCACACCGCCGATCCCGCCATCGCGCCCTACTGGGGGTGGTCACTGTATCCGAACGGTTACTGGCCAGCCGGCGGCGACATCTGGATCAATTCTTCCCGCGCGGGCGCCGATTGGACGGTCGGGACGAACGACTTCTCGTCGCTGCTGCACGAGATCGGACACAGCCTCGGTCTCAAGCACCCCTTCGACGATCAGCCGGTGCTGCCGCCGAGCTTGGACTCGCAGCAGTACACGCTGATGGCCTACGAACGCCACCCACACGGCCTCTTTCGCGACGTCGTCGATCACGGCGGCGGATCCTATTCGTGGACCTACTTCACCGTGACGCCGCAGACGCCGATGCTCTACGACATCGCCGCCATCCAGTATCTCTACGGCGCGAACATGACTTGCCGCGCGGGCGACGACCTCTATTCCTTCAACCCCGAGTCGCCCTTCCTGATGACCATCTGGGACGCCGGCGGGATCGACACGCTGTCAGTGGCGAATTTTTCGCGTGCCTGTACGCTCGATCTGCGTTCCGGCCACTTCTCGCGCATCAGCATCGAGTCGGACCCGCTGCCGGCCGGTGCATCCGGTCCCGCGGCCACCTACGACGGGACCGACAATCTGGCGATCGCTTTCGGCGTGCTGATCGAGAATGCCATCGGTGGCTCCGGCGGCGACGTTCTGATCGGCAATTCGGCGGCGAATCTCCTCGAAGCGCGTGACGGCAACGATACACTCGACGGCGGGAGCGGCAACGATACGTTGAACGGCGGTACCGGTGCCGATTCGTTGACCGGCGGCGACGGCAACGACTTCTACTACGTGGACCACGCCGGCGACCAGGTCGTCGAGACCAACGCTGCAGCCGCCGGCGGCACCGACCTCGTCCACACCACTCTCGCCACCTACACCCTCGGCGCCCACATCGAGATCGGCCGCATCCTCGCTGCCGGCACCGCGAGCGTTGCCGGCAACACGATTGACAACCTCCTCTACGCCGGCACCGGCAACAACGTCCTCGACGGCGCCGGCGGAAGCGACACCGTCAGCTATCTCTACGGCGCCACCGGCGGCGTCACCGTCAGCCTCGCCGTCGCCGGTGCGCAAGCCACCGGTGGCTCCGGCAGCGACACGCTGCTCAGCATCGAGAACCTCACCGGCTCGACCTACAACGACCTGCTGCGCGGCGACGGCAACGCCAACGTCCTTTCCGGCGCACAAGGAAACGACTTCCTCGACGGTGGCGCCGGCAACGACACCCTCGATGGCGGCGCCGGCAACGACACGCTGTGGGGCGGTACCGGCGCCGACAGCCTGATCGGCGGCGACGGCAACGACGCCTACTACCTCGACAACGTTGGCGACAGCGTCAGCGAGACCAACGCCAACC
>DDUX01000155.1 GCA_002345025.1 Candidatus Accumulibacter iunctus
GTGTTTGTCGGCGGCGGCCGGCCGGCTGTAAAAGCGAGCGCCAGGAGCGGGGAGCAGTCGCCGGGCGCCGCCACATCCGCCACGTCCGCCACGTCCGCGGCATTCGCCCCATTTGGCGCATTCGCCGCTGTCGAGCGACAACGGCGCACGTGCTAACATTGCCCGCGTCACTCTTCCTTCAGGAGGCAAACAATGCAGCGAGCACAGGTTCTTCATGCGGCGGGCCGCCGCACCATCGGCGCGATCTCCCTTGCCGGCTGCGCACTCCTTGCGGGTTGCGCCAGCGACGGCAACCTGCTCGGCAGCGGCACGACCACCGTCGCCTCGGATACGGCACGGCTGACGCGCAGCGGTTTTCTCTCGGACTATGCGCGTTTGCGACCGACCGCATGGGGGCAGGGGATCGAGTGCTGGCGCGACCCCGCTCTCGATGCCTCGCGCTACGGCGCGATCCTGGTGTCGCGGATCGCCGTCTCGCTCAAGCCCGGCGACGGCGGGCAGCAGACCTTCGATCCGAAAGACCTGGCGACGCTCACCGACTACTTCCACCACGCGCTGGTCAAGGCGCTGCAGCCGCAGATGCAGATCGCCAAGCAGCCGGGGGCGGGGGTCGTCGTCCTGCGCGTGGCACTCACCGATCTCGTGCCGACGAAGGTCACCGACAGCCTGGCGGGGACGCTGATTCCCTACGGCTTCGTCGCCGAGGCCGGCTCCGGTGCCGCCACCGGCCGGCCGGCGGGATCGACCCCGTACATGGGCGAGACGGGCATGGAGATGCAGTTCCGTGACGGCGCCTCGGGCCGGATCCTCGGCGAGTGCCGCGACACCGAGATCGGCCGCAAGTACGCGGTCGATGCCAATGCGTCGGCGGTCGGTGCGGCGCAGACCTGGGCGAACGGCTACCTCAGTTCGTTCGAGGCCTGGACCTACGCCCGCGATGCCTTCGACAAGTGGTCGCTGCTGGTGGCGCAACGCATCGCGCAACTGCGCGCCGGGCAACCTTGATGTGAAAGTCGCGCCTGCGACTCGTGAACCGCCCGTCTCCCGAGCGCGGGAGACGGGCCGGTGATGCGGGAAACGGTCATGGCTTTCACCATCGGGGGTGTGTCGACAGTCATGACCGTTCGCCGCCAGGCGGCATCCGCGGTTGGTGCCCGCGCAAGCAACGCGTCGCTTCAGGCGACCATCCCGAAGCCGAGCGAGCGGACCCGTTCACGGAACTTGGCGAGCTGGCTGGTACGGACCACCAGCGTCTTCGGTCCGGCGCGCAGACACAGCGACGACGTCTCCGGCCGGCCGGCGATCTGCGCCGCGGTTTCCGGGTCGCGGCACTCGATCAACACGGCGCTGCCCAGCATCTTCAGCGCCTTGCCATTGCGTTGGCAGAGGCCGATGAACGATTCGACCGGCGCCGGCAGCGGCAGGCCACCGGCGCTTTCGAGAAAGCCCTTCAGCTCGGCGATGTCGTGGCCTTTTTCGATCGCCGACAGCGACCTTTCGTGGTCGAGCCGCCAGCTTCCGGGTTGCAGCGGGACTGCCCAGTTGTCGAGCAGCAGCGTTTCCTCGCTCGCCAGAACACCGCGCAGGATGTCGAGCTGGAGCCCGGGGGAGAATGACAAGGCGACGCTGCTGGCAACGGCGGGCGGCTGGTAGGCCGGCTCGCGACCCAGCAGGTACGCTCCGAGCGGCGTCACACGAAAGGCGCTGAGGCCGTCGTAGCGGCTCAGGAACGACAGATCGTCGGTACCCCACACTTCCCGGTAGTCCGAGCGTGCCCGGGCGGGATGCTGGTAGGCGACATCCACCACGCCGAGCGTCGCCGCGTACTCGAGCAGGAAGGCGAGGATGTAGCGATCCTGCAGGATGTCCCAGCCGCCCCATCCCGCATGACCGAGGCTGCCATATTGGCGATCGCAGACGTAGAGCTTCCAGGCATCGTGGGTCACGGCAAAGACCCGATCGGTCGCCCGCATGAAGCGCGAGAACGCGCCAACGGCGATCCAGCGGCCGATCGGGCACGCCTGCAGGGTCGCTTCGATGGCCGCCCGCCGGGGAGCGACGGCGGTCATCACCCGCCCCTTGGAGTTCTGTCCCTTGATCGCGTCGACGCGGCTGAATTCATCGAGCAGGGTGCTTTTCAGCCACTTCTGCCAGAGCCCGCGCAGCACTTGCGCCGGCGGCGTGCTGACGGCCTTGACGCCGCCGGGGCTGAGTTGCAGGCGGCCTGACACGCCAACCGCCAGACCGCCGGCCTGCAACAGCAGGGGCCAGGCAAAGGCCTTGATCGGGCCGATTTCCTGGTCCCACTCGTGCTGTTTCACTTCCTCGGGGTAGTAGTCGCCACCCGCCAGCTTGTCGCCGAGCAGGCGCAGCGTGGCGGCGCCCGGCAGCGCCGTCTTGTCACTGACCTGAACGCGCGCCTGCTCGATGGTGCGCAACATGATCACCACGTCCTGCAAGGCATCGCGTTCGGTCAGGCGGACGGTCAGGCACGGGTCGTCGGCAAGGGCTTCCGAGCTCTCGATGCCTGGCGGTGGGGGCGGCGGCACGAACGCCTGCAGGCGCGGCCGCAGGTCGGTCGGCACGACGTAGCGGCCCTCATCCGGCGCGTACTGGATGAACAGGCACAAGGCAGTCCGCTTGCCTGCGGAATAGCTGTACGACTTCACCGGGGCGATGTGAAAAGCCGGTGCGCGCTGGTATCTGGCGCGAAACCGCCGGTCGGAATACTCGCCGAGCGGGTGATGCGCCGCTTCGCCGACGGCAAGTTGCTGCGTCTCGTCAAGCAGCGCCCAGACTGCCTTCAGCTCGGGACCGAGCATGGCGACGACGATCCGTTCGATCAGGTCGTCCTTCCGTGCGATCTTGGCGCCATCCGGCAGGTAGCCCACCAGATCCTTCAAATCCGGCACGGTGAGGCATCCCAGCAAGTCTCGCAGAGTCATCGACAGGTCCAGTCTCATGTCAAGGAAGCGGGATCTTAGCGTGAAAGCCGCGTCAGCGACTCGCGAATCTCCCTTCTCCCGTGCGCGGGAGAAGGGCCGGGGATGAGGGAAACGGTCATGACTTTCATCATCAGGGGTGTGTCGCAAGTCATGAACGTTAGCGTGAAAGTGGCGCGCGCGCCGCACCCGGCCGCTGCCGCAACCGCCAGACAGCATCTGCGGTCGGTGGCTGCCGTGGCACCTGCGGCTGGTCGGCTGGTCTACGAGCGCTCGTCGCCGGCTGCCACGCTTCGATCGCCGAGGGCTGAGCGGGCGGCCTGTCGGAAAATCTTACACCCCTTCCTGTGGACAACGGCCAGGGCGAAGCCTGAGCAATCCATCCCACGGAATTAACGAGACAAATATATCCTTTTGAACGGCTGGCATAACCCTTGCTTTTAGTTCGCCTGTGGGTGATCGGCGCGGCTTCTCGACGACGCGCTCGACGGGCCGGGGGGTGGTTGGGCAGCGTGCTCAATGCCCTGCGGTCGCTGGACTGAACGCTCGACTTTTTTCTTCATCAGGAGGTAGGGAAAATGAAAGATTCTTTGCGCAACATCGCGGCAGCCGTCGCACTGACCGTCACCGCTGCCGGAGCTGCGCACGCGGCGAGCGTCACCGTCCAGTTCCCGACGAGTGCAGCGACCGTCGTCGGATCGGTCGGCCTCATCGGCCCGACGCAAATCGGCTATTTCTGGTCGGTTGCACGCGGAGACCTGGTCTCGCAGGCGTACCCCGGCACGGGCTTGTTCGGCGCCAGTTCGCTGTCGATGGATCTCAACGTGAGCTTCAACAACCTGTCGTCCGGAGACTCCGTAAACTGGGACGTGCTGGTCAATAACGTCGATGTCGGTGACTGGAGCTGGTCGTCTGCGGACGGCACGGGCCTGACCAACATCGCGCTTTCCTTCGCACCGATTGCCGGCGAGTTCAGTTCCCTCGCGCTGGTCGTCAAGAATGAGGTTCCCGGCGGCAACGGATCGATCGCGCTCGGGCTCGACACGAGGACGACCGTCTTCAACGACGTACCGGAACCCGCCACGCTGCTGCTGCTCGGTCTGACCATGGCTGGCCTTGCCGCAACGCGTCGTCGGTAGCCCTTTCTGCACCGCGAATGACGAGGGCGGGTCGGTTTCCGACCCGCCCTCGTCGTTCATGTCAACGCTGCTGTCGCCGCTGCGTTCCCGCCTGCGCGGCTGCCGCCGCGGCGCACCGTCTCATGCCGGCCCCGCCGCAGCGGGGCTCAGTCGCCGGCGCCGGCGCGCACGTCGAACTCAACCTTCCAGCGCTGCGGACCGTCGTGCGGCAGCGCCTCGAGCTCGAGCGTGCCGGCTTCGGTGACGCGCGCGTGCAGGCGGACGCGCACCACCTCGCCGACGGCGCGTCCGTCGGCCGGCAGCGTCGTCTGGATCTCGTCGAGTTCCTGCAGTTCGTCCGGCTCCCACTCTTCGAGCAGCGTACCGACCTGGTCCTGACGGCGCACCGACGAACCGAAGAAGCGGAAGCGCACCTGCTCGCCGACGACGAGACCGAACTCCATCGCCGGCAACGCCGCCTCGCTTCCTTCCTCCATGCCGAAAGGCGCCAGGCACAGCGCCTGCACCGGCGGCTGCATGCCGGGAACGGCGGGCATCACCGACTCGACGGCGACGTAGTAGGCGCGCGCCGTGCCGCCGCGGATGCGCACCCCCTGGCCGCGCCGGACGTAGCCGTAGTAGGCGGCGCCGCGGGCGACGGCGAGGTCGAGGTCAGCGCCTTCGAGCAGGCGTGCGGCCGCTGCACCTTCGGCGGCGAGCCACGAGTTGATGATCGTCAACGTCCGTTCGGCGAGCAGCTCGGACTTGAAGACGCCACCGTTGAAGAGGACGGCGGTCGGATGCAGGAAGCTGGCATCGGCCGGCAGGCGGCTGCTGAAGCCCTCGAGGTCGGCAGTCGCTGCCACCTGGCGGGCGAGAAAGGCGGCGAGGTGGCGGGTGACAGCGGCGTCCTGCGCGTACGGCAGGCCGAGCTGCGTCAGGCCGGCGCGGCCGCGGCCCTGCGGCCGATCGCCGATCGCCGCCGGTGGGAAGAAGCCGTCGACCAGCGTCGCGCTCAGTTCCTCGCGCGTCAGCTCGCTGCGCAGCGAGCCACCGATCAGCCGGGCGCCGCGGCTGGCGATGACCAGCGGTACGGACGCCAGATCGGGATCGCCGAGCAGCGCCTCCTTGGCTGAACGGCAGGCGTGCGTCAGCGCCCGCAACTGCCAGGCGTCGAGCTTGCTGCCCTGCGCCGACAGCTTGCCGGCGACCGCGTAGGCGAGCGCCAGGTCCATGTTGTCGCCGCCGAGCAGGATGTGCTCGCCGACGGCGACGCGGTGCAGTTCGAGGTTGCCCGCGCGCTCGACGACGGCGATCAGCGAGAAGTCGCTGGTGCCGCCGCCGACGTCGACGACGAGGATGATGTCCCCGGGCTGCACCTGCTTGCGCCAGCCGCCGCTGCTCTTCTCGATCCAGCTGTAGAGCGCCGCCTGCGGCTCCTCGAGCAGGATCATCCGCTCGCAGCCGGCGGCGCGGGCCGCTTCGGCAGTCAGCTCGCGCGCGGCGGGGTCGAAGGGGGGGGGGGGGGGGGGGGGGGGGGGGGGGGGGCGGGGGGGGGGGGGGGGGGGGGGGGGGGGGGGGGGGGGGTGGGGATGTGGGTGGGGGGTGTGGCG
>DDUX01000161.1 GCA_002345025.1 Candidatus Accumulibacter iunctus
GTTTACAAGCTACTGGCATAAGATCATGAATGTAAACGATTTTCCTTTCTCGGGCATGACAAGAGGGAATATGTCATCCGAGTGCGGAGGCCCTGGCCACGGGAGCACACGTTTTGGGGGCGCCGCCAAGCCTGAGCCATAGCGGGATCAGGCTGCGGAAATGAAATATACGCCAGCTTGGTTAGTGTTGCGTGATAAAAAGACCTTCTAGCCGGCCCTTGTGGAGGATGCTGAGGAGGACCCCACTCTGCTTCTCCGTTGGGAGCTTTACAGGGATCTGCATCGCCACCTTCAGAACCCCTATTTCCTTGGGCGTGAGCAGATTCTTTTCCGTCAGGCGCTGATGAAGACGAACCCATTCTGCCGCGGGAACAGCCAGCACCTTTTTCTGGGCCTCGATCCCGTTGTCGATCCGCTGCGTCTGCTTCGCGGTTCGCACGGTCGCACTCTGATCGTCAAGCGAAATTAGTCCATCGTAGAAGTCGGGGGGGAGGAGACTGACGATCGAATCGATGCGGGCCTGTATTCTCGTCCAGCACGCCTCCCTCTTGCACCACTCGGAAAGATTGGAAATCCCCTGAGGCGGTGCTCGGATATCGTCGTTGACCACCCCAGATACGATGGCGATGGCATTTTCGAGTACGGGGCTGACTTGTTGTACATTCCAGATGCGCAGAAAGTCGACGCTCTCCTTTCTGCGCTTCGCGATCTCACTGATTACCGCAAGTGTATAGGCCACAATGTTTGCGCGGTATCCGCCGTTGTACCACGGCCGCGCCGAAACGATGCGCTCCGTGGAACGGAAGATCAGGCCGCGTGCGACGGCCCTCTTGAAATAGAACTCGTTGAAGGCATCGGATGATTGCTCCCACTCGGCGCCGATCCGCGCAGCGTACCGGGCGAAGTTCTTCTGTGAACCCAGATTTACCCATCGAGGGTGCTCGTCCCAGACATTCTCGAACTTGGCGAGGTCCGTCTTGGTAAACATCTGCGCCTTGGGGTGCTCAGCCTTGAAACGATTACGTTCGCCCGGCGTTAGGTTCGACTGTGCATCAGCGTACTGACCCCGTGCGCGCTCGTAGAACCAGCGCGTCTCTCTCTGCGCTCCCTTTTGCGCGGGCGCCCAGATGCGCCTGGAGAACCCTTCCATGCGTACATGGAACGGGTGGTTCGAAAAGAAGTCCGCTGCGTTCACCCTATTCTGAGTGTTCGCATACTCCGATATCCTTGGGACAACCGATTCGCTTTGGAGGCTGTCGATTACGCAAAGCTTCAACTGAACGAATACCGTCGAAAGGTCTGCCTTGTCCCGCTTCCGTGCATGAAACAGGGATGCCGTGGTCTGGCCACCGTTGACAATCTGGAGATCTACAATCCTCGTGATCACAAGGGCGGAATTCAACATCTGAGTTTCGACACTCTCCGCAGTGGCGGCGATCCCGTTGTTGTACGCAAAAAACATCCCTGGGTCGTTCAGGATCGTGGCCCTGATTCCCTGGTTCACACCGCCTCGGGCTTGCAGGAACGTTCGAACGTTCTGTTCGAGGAGTCGCCCTCCGAATCTTTCGTACAGGGTTGCCAGTACTTCCGCGGGGATGGCCATGAGATAGGATTGGTAAGCAGCTGTTCCGAGATGGGCGGGTAGGCAGGGGATCCCCTTGCCGAACATCTGCTCGAAATTGATATCGAGCGGCTCCTTGTGGCTGCGAGAGCTCCGCTGTCGCTGAAGGCGCGAGATGTCCCAGATATGGTGAGTAGTGGGTATCCCAGCTACTTCTGAATCGACAAGGGATTGGATCTTGTCGCTGAGTGTGCGTTCTGAGAAGAGAACAAGGTTTAGTTGGCGTATGGCATCCTTGGCCTTCCTCTCGGCAATCTGCTTGGCAAGGCCATACTCCGGCGACGTGATTTCCAGTTGGTCAGCCAAGCCCTCGTTGGCACCGGCCTCGAAGAAGTTGGCGACGCGTCTGAAGGCGGCGTCCGCTTCCGTCTTGCTCAGGGATGATAGTTGGTCGCGGGAATCGAAGTCAGCGATGAAGAGGTCAAGTACACCTTCGTCATTGAACCAGTAGCCGTCCACTCGCATGCCGCGCCGTGCCCGGAAGTGGCATAACTCAAACCCATCAGCGAATCCCGTTTCAACAAGCTCATTCGCGACGGTCTCCATGAACGCAGAAAGCTGAAAGCTGCCGTTGGCCTCGGCCTCGGCGAGCAGTTCCTGTCGGAAATCGTGAAAGAACTCGTCGCTGGTCTGTTCCATCAATTCTCCCCGAAAACGGTGGCGCCGTCGCACTCAAAGGGTGCGATCGTTTCAAGTCTGATGTCGTAGGAAACGCTGGAAAGCCCGGTTGGCAGGTGCGAGCGCGCGAGACGCGGAAATCCGTCGCTGACGCGGTAGCTGCGCACCTCGCTGATAACGAAGCGAGGTTGGTCGTAATCGGGGAGTGGCGCGTATCCGTGCGCTACCAGCTTTCGGTCGAAGGACTCGACGGCATCCGCGTCACCGAGTTGCGCTTGGGTTGTGGTGACGATCTGATTGAGCGAACGTGCCCCTGCCACGTCAGTCAGACTGCTCAGTCGGTATATGCGCAGGAACAGCTCATCGTTCAGTGATTCGAGTTGGTCTTCGGATGCAATGCGGACCGTACTCCGTTCCGCGCCCGTGAGCGATTTGATCTCCACGGCTCTATTGCCGAAGATGAAGTCCTGATGAGACCTTTCCGGACCCAGCCACGCTTCGACAGCGGCATTGCTCGACCCCTGCACGTCGAGCAACTCGAGCAGAAAGGTGATCTCGGCGAAGAGGCCGCGGACTTGCTCGGTGGACAGGTGCTGACTTCGACCGGCCAAGAAGGTCTTCCATCGACGGACATGTGCCAGCGAAACTGCGAGCGAACTCGCCGAGTCGGCTGCATCCTCTAGCGAGGACGCAAGCGTGCGGCAGAGCCCTTCGAACAAATCGCGATCGACCTGTCTTTCGAGAGCGAGGAGCAAGCGCTGCTGGCCATGGTCCCCGGAACGCAGATCGATGTCGATGCCGTTCACCGTGACTGCGTTCCTCCTATACTGGGCTGTGTGGTCACCCTCGAGCTCCACGATGAACAGGCAGGTGTGATTGGCATCACGCCCCCAGAAGCAGGGAACGGCCGTATTTCCTGCAACTTGGCGGACGTTGAAGTCCGTCCTTGGAACCGCGATGTCATCCCACGGCGAGGAATCAGGCATCGTAGTCCTCCTCCTCGTCAGGATCGTCAGCATAACCCTGCATCTGCTGGAGCCAGACCTTGTTGACGACAACGTTGATGGTCGTCGAATAATCTCCGTACGGAAAACTGACTCCGAAAGCGGCGATCGGTGCCGCAACCGACCCGGCCTTGGGTTCCAAGCTGTGAATCATGAGGAGCGGTTTGTTTCGGACCATACGGTAATGTGTGTCCGATACCGCTGCTGTGCCATCGTTACCACGAGCCAGTGCCTCGGCCTCTTTGCGTTGTCCGTCGCTGAGCCCAAGCTTCTCGTCGCCGCGCGAGGCAACCCTGTCCTTGTTCAGGCGCCACGCAGTACCGTTCGGCTGACCCTTCCCCACCGCGCGCAGCTGATTTCTTAGGGTGAACGGGCCTTCACCGCCTGAGCCACCTTCAGGAGAAATCAGGAGAACATCGGCCAACGGACGCTTGATCGCAATCCGTTCGAGATAGCTCACCAAGTGCGACTTCACGCCAGCAAAGTCCGAATGACACTCGAACTTGGTGAGGAACTCCTCGATCACGTCGACCGGCACGTCCCGGAAGATGACGCCCTTTTCCGTCGGCTCCTCCGGGCGCCCACCGAAGCCGCTCTTCCAGTGATTCGCGATCAGCGCGAAGTTCTTGGCATTCACCTCGGGATCAGTGGAGACAGAGGTGCTCTCACGCAGTCGCCCACTGAAACTCTGTTCGACCGTGACTTCTTGACCGGATCGCATCTTGTTGGCCGCCGTTATCAGCAGACTGTCTGGATGCGAGCGAACGTAAAGGCCAAAATCTCGTGGGCTGAGGCCATCACGCCGCATCCGCTTGACCTGCTGAACAAGCTCTTCGGCGGCATCGGCAATATAGGAATACCAGTTAATGGAGTCGCGTGAAAGATGAACACGGCAGAGATCCTCGAAGCCCGGCCGGTAGCCAAACCAGCGTCCCATCTGCATGAGGGTGTCGTACATCCTCGTATTTCGGTACATATAGCTGATAGTCAGTCCCTCGATGGTCAGGCCGCGTGAAAGGCTCAGGCCACCAACTGCAATCGCGGTCAGACCGACACCTTCCTTCTCGTAGCGGGCGTAGTCCAGCACCTCGTCACTCTTGCTGTTGATGACATAGACGTGCAAATGCTCGAAGACCGCGTTGAGGGCAGCCTTCACATCGGCCCAAGCGAAGCCAGCGGCGGCGTACTCGGCGTCAAACGCCCGCCTCAGGCCCTGCATGTATGCATTTCTTGAGGAAACATCTTCCGGCATCGCATAGTTGGCAAGGACCGCTTCCCGGAGCCTCTGCTCCCTGAGACTGACGAAGTCACGCACGGCCTTCTGCACCGGTACGAAGCGCGACACGTTGATCATCATGGAGCAATGCTTGCCGCTATGCCCACGCAGGTTTCGGATGGCACGGGCCACGATCAACTCGTCGAGTGCGCGGTAAAGGCTGGGTGGAAGCTCTTGGACAGGATCGTCGCGCTTATGCATACACGGAAGGATGTCTTCGCAGTCGTCTATCGGCCTCACGATCGATTGACTGGTCTCCTCGTTAAGGAACACCTTCTCGGCACCGAAATACGTGGTTGGCGCATCCAGGCAATAGATGAAGTCGCGTGGGAACAGCTCTTCCCGCACATCATCGTCATAGGCATCCGGGTTGATGAAGATGTTGGCGAATGGCGTTGCCGTGTAGCCGACATAGCACGACTTGGCGAACAGTCCCAGGATGCGTCGAATCATCGCATTCGTCTTGGCCGGATCCAAGTCTTCCTTGTTCGTGTTGATCGATGCGTTGTCTGCTTCGTCGTCGAGCAGCAGCATCGGCACATCGGAAATCCGGCCATCTCCCTCGGCGTTCAGCTCTTTCAGCCACTTGTGCAATGCCGTGAGCGTCGTAACGTTCTTCTTAATGACCAAAATGATCGGTTTGCTGAAATCGTTGATCTTCCAGCCGCTCTTCGCCGCCGTGTGCTTGTTGAAGTCCTGGTTGATGTTGGTGAGCGTTGCCGGATGCGGATAGCCTGGCGCCAGCCCGACGCCAATACTGCGGCGATTCTCGGGGTCACTTGATCGGCCAATGAAGGCTTCATCGATTCGTTGCTGCGTCTGCTTCCTTAGATTGTTGTGAATGCCGGCAATGACGACGATGAATTTGTAGCCCGCATCGGCGGCACGCGCGATCAGTCCCGTGTAATTGGCCGTCTTGCCCGACTGTACATGGCCGATGACAAGGCCACGGCGGTTCCATGTTGTGCCTTCGCTCAGCGGATCCTGCAGGTGACCCAGAATGCGGGTCGTCACATCGCTCAGCGACTGGACCATCTGCGGAGGCCAGCCTTCATTGCGAAGAAATTCCTCATAGGATTTCGTATAGGTCCAATTGATCTCTTTGCGCTTGTGGACCCACTGGTCGTCGTGCTTGGCCGTGACATCGACCAGCGAAACGCCCGCCCCCATGCGCGTGTCCATCGAGATCAACACCTCGGAGACGATATTGCGCAAATCCCCCCTGTAGCCGAATATCGTGGCGATCTGCTTAGCCTTTTCCTCCACTTGCTCGCGCGTTGGGGTTTCGCTCATGTTCGCTAGGCCTGAGATGAGGGCGTTGGCGATGTTCCGTTCTTCCGTGATGGCTGTCATGTTCATCGAAAGTTCTCGCTGATGAATTTCTTGGCCAGTTCGATCTGGCCATCGAAAATACGGGTCGAGCGCACGATCTGGAGAAAGGCACTCGGATCACCCGGCCCGTCACCAAAGAGCACCTGTCGGAGGCCCTTCAGGCGCTCCAGCGTCTGGCTCGGATCCATCGACTTCTGGTTGATCTCGCGGGGACGGGTTGAGTAATCGGAATAGATCATCTCGACGGGCAGGGAGGCGGCAATCGAATCGAGCAGGACGCGAAGCAGCTCCGCATTCGCGGGCGAGAGTCTTGTAAGCAGCGATGCGATGAGTGGGTGTTGCCCATTGATCGCGAAACGAATGCCTCCGTGATCGGCGTAGCGCTCCCAGAGCGGAGCCTGGCTTTCTTGGAACAGCCTCTGCCCACGACCTCGATGCACCGCGACGCTGCGATCAGTTATCGTGTCGATGATTTGACGCAGACGTTCTCGCACTGCATGCGGTGGACGGGCACGGGATTTCTTGATGTCGATGGTCCAAGCTTCGTCCAGGCTATTCGGAAAGTCGATCTGTACCCGTGCCAGCTTGGTGGCCTCACCCTTTGGTACCAGCCTGAACCAGTCACCCCATGCCATCAGGCGACCGTTTCGATAGACATAGGCCCCCTGATTGGATATGAAATCGCTGCGATCCTGGTAGTACGCATACTCGGTTGCAGACAGGCGACTGTGGTGCGGCAGCACGTAAGGATTTAGCCGCACCTCAGCCTCGCCGATGCGGACGATATCCTCAGGAAGCACTTGGGTGGCTGGATTCTTCCTGCAGAATGGATCGAATGCCGCAATCGGGTGACCGTTGATGGTGAGCGAAACCTTGGTATGCCCCGTGACCTCACCTGATAGGAACCGATGGAAGACAAGCGACAGATGTCTGCCCACGGCTTCAAGCTTCTCGTAGACGATCTCGTCTCGCCGATCACCGGCCTCATCCTCCATCAATCGGTCGAGCTGTCGCCAGATGACGGCTGTGCCTCGGGTGCCGAGTCGCTCCGTATAGGGCAACGCCTGAATGTCTGCATCGTCCAGGATGGAGAGGATCCAGTCGTTGGATGCACCGATGCGATCCAGGCTCCATTCGGCCCCGCTGACCGCTCCATCCCGTGTGCTCACGACGGTCAGAGAACGGCATTGGGAAAACGAGGCAGTCTTCAGGCCAAGACCGAAGCGTCCAAGATCCTGCGGTGACCGAAGCAGCCTGGGGTTGCCGGTCCCGTGACGCATCGCGTTGATCAACTCCTCGTCTGTCATTCCTCTACCATTGTCGAGGATGGCCACAACGGGACGCTCCCCGACTACATCACAGACGATCTCGATGGTGTCGGCACCGGCGGAGATGCTGTTGTCGATCAGATCGGCAATCGCAGTCTCAAGCGAGTAACCAAGGTCCCGCATCGATTCCGAAAGGCAGGCGGCGCTCGGCGGGTGACTGAGATCATGAGCCATCAGCCCCCCCTAGACTCTTCCTCCGAGTCAGGCACATGGTAAGCTCCAAAAACTTGCCCTGGCCGCCGTGATCCGCCCGCACCGGCGGGCAGACGTGCGAGGCTGCCGTTTCTCTGGATATCCAAGCGGGAAGGTACCCAAGACAGTGCGCGTTCCGACCACGCCGCAGCGCAGCCGCATGATGTCGAGCATTCGCGGAAAGAACACCAAGCCCGAGCGGGTGCTTCGTTCCCTTCTTTTTGCCAGAGGATTTCGCTACCGACTTCATGTGACGACGCTGCCCGGCTGCCCCGATCTCGTGCTTCCAAAGCACCGGGCGGTGGTATTCGTCCACGGTTGTTTTTGGCACCGACATGAAGGCTGCCGCTACACGACCAATCCCAAGGCCAATGCCGACTTCTGGCGGCAGAAATTCCAAGAGAATGTTGCTCGTGACTCCCGCCATGCTGAGATGCTTCACGGACTTGGCTGGCGCGTGGCTGTCGTCTGGGAGTGCGCCTTGAAGCACTCGGTCCAAGGCACAGCGGAGAGTGTCGAGAAGTGGCTGCATGGGAACGAGGACGTTCTGGTGATTGGTCAGGTTACGGGCTGATCCGCTTCGGCAAGCACCGGAATCTCTATCGACAGCTTCCGCCATTCCCGCTCGGCTTGCCCCTTCACGACAGAGTTGTTGGCCGGAGTCCCCTTCCGCCTGTGCATCTCGTTCAGGAGGCTGCGCAAGATCCTCGCCAGCCTGTGGGCAAGCAGGGGAGGCACTGCGTTGCCGACTTGCGTGTACTGCTCCGTGCGATTGCCCGAAAAGAAATAGTTGTCAGGGAAGGTCTGGAGGCGTGCGGCCTCCCTTACCGTGAGACTTCGGCACTGGGTGGGGTCGTAATGGATATAGTAGTGCCCATCCTTCGCAATATGTGCCACCACCGTGGTGGCGGGCTCGTTTCTGCACTGCACGCGGAAGCGATCGTTGAACGGGATGGCTTCCGATCCCTGTTCAACATGAACATTGATGTGATCGGGAAGCAGGTTGGGAGGAAACATGTTCAGCCGTGGGGAATAACTCGTGGCATGAGCAAAGCTGGCCGAGAACAGGTAGCGGGCGAGATCGGATGCCATGTGGGCGCGTGCCTCATGCTGCAAGACTCCCTTCAAGCTGGGGTCATGCACCCATCGCTGCAGTTGGGTCGGTTTCTTGGGCCTTTTGCAGTCCCGCGAGACGAATGCACCGCCGCTCGTGGTGCTGGTCGCCGCAGTGCCAAAGGCGCGCATTGTCTCGATCATGGCAGACTCGTTTTCCGTCCGCCATCCCTTGACATAGGCAGGCGCAGCTTGGACAGCATTGCGCCAAGCCTCCACTGAGTCACCCCGCGACAGCCTGCTGCGGATTCGTGGAAGATCATCAATGGCGTGTCCGACCGTGACCGGTGGAGATACGGGTGTCAGCAAATTGTGCTGTGGGATGCCCAGACCCTTTCTGACCCCGAGCAGTATCACGCGGTGCCTGTTTTGGGGGATCCCGTAGCGCTCCGAAAGGATAAGGTAGTCGGCGGGTTCCAGCGAACCGCCCTCACCCCTCTTGGTAAAGGAGCGAATGTCGTATTCAAGACCATCCGTAGGCATGGATAGATCCGCAATGATCCTCTCGAACATCGGGTGGCCGGCGTGCTTCGATGAGAGCAGTCCCTTGACGTTCTCCATTACGAAGAGGGTGGGTCGATGCACTTGAATTATTCTCAGGTATTCCTTGTAGAGAAAGTGTTTTTCGTCCCTGTGAAAGTCGTTGTCCCTGGCGCGTCTGGAGCGCCCCGCCAAGGAATACGCCTGGCAGGGCGGGCCCCCGATGAGTACCCAGGTCTCCTGTCCTTTCAGGGCAACGCGAATCGCGCTGTCGATGCCGTTCTCATCCGACTTGCCCAGTTCCAGGCATCGCGCTTCAGCGGCAGCCTGGACGAAGGCACTTGCCACGGCAGGAATCCCGCGGAAAGTGCGTTCGTCCATCTCGCCCCTTAGGTAGCTGTAGTAGTGCCTTACATGGCTGGTGCCCCGCAGGAGCCTGAACAGGGCCCTGAGCGTGAGTGTGCGGTGTGCCACAGGGTCCTTTTCAATGGAAAGTCCGATCTCGAAGAATGGCTGGCGCTGGTGATCCCGCAGAGAGGCGAATCCCTCCGCGAGTCCACCCGGGCCGGCAAAGAGATCAATTACCGGGATCGCCATGCCCTACCTTGTGGAAAGTCGCGTTTTGGGTGATCCTCCTTGAGCGTGCTCGTGGCACAGGGAGACGGCGCAAGTTCGTACGGAAAAGGAGCCCCTCGCCCTCTACTTGACGCCGAGGGCCCGAGTGCTGCCCTTGCGGTCACGCAAGAGCGTTTTGTCCCCACGCCACGGGACGGGCCGGTGGCGCCAAGCCTTGCAGGGCCGCAGCATGATTGATCACGGTGGAATTCGAGAGTACCGAACGTCGGGATCCGAATTCGGCGCTGCACCTCATCGGCCGGCTTGTCGGCGCTGCCGAGTGAGGCGATGCAACGCGCGAGCATGGGCCGGGGCTGCGGGCCGACTACGCAGCCGACGTGGAGGTTCGAAATGAGTTGCCGCATGCTCAGCAGAGCATAGATGTCCTGGGCGCTGAACCCCAGGCCAGGCCGTTCATATTGCGGGCCGACCATCTCTCCCGCGTTGCTGCTCGGGATCAGTCTCAGGCTGTGGGCTGCCCCAGCTCGTCTGGTGTGGGCCAGGCAGCGAGTCGGAATGGGTTGTAACGTCAGGATGGTGATCATGGGCCGGCTGATCCTCTTCCCGGTTTCTTGAATACCTCTTCCCTGTGCCAGTTGAGGAATTCGGCCTGCGGGAAATACTCCCGGGCCTGTGGCAGGATCAAAGCGGCGCCCTGGTATGACAGGAATCGTCTGGTGGTTTCGTCGTTCCCATTGAGATGCTGGCTGAAGACGATCTGGTAGGCTTCGGGAAGCACGGTGAATACACCGAGGTCGAACACCTTGTGGTGGAGTGAGCAGAGGGCGATACCATTTGGAATCTCGTCCGGACCCTTTGCCTGAAACCATTGGATGTGAGCGGCTTCAAGGCCGACCGTCTGTCGCCCGAGGCGAAGATCATGGCCGCAGACGCCGCAGCGGTATTGATAGGCACAAAGGACCTTCTCGCGGAACGCGGGGTCGCGACGGCGACGCTGCTCGCCGCGTGGCGATTCGTCGGCGATATCTGGTGGCAGGCCCGCCGCCGCCAGCACATCGCTGCGGATGGATTCCGGGAAGTGCGCATCGGCGATGCGGGAGGCGATCGTGGCGGCCAGTCCGGGGTCGCCCGCCAAGGCTGCGCGCAAAGCCTTAGGGAACCCTCCCAGCACGTGGCTCTTGCGGAGCTCTGCAAGGGTCGGGGTTGCTGCAGCAGGGCGAGCCAGTAGTTCCGGCGGTCCATCGAGCTGCCAGAGACCATCGGTCTGGAGGTGCCAGAAGGGGTTGTGACGGGTCTGGCTCGATCCGGCCGGTCCGAACTCCTCTAAGAGTTCCTTGAGGCGTGGTTCGGCCATGTTCCAATCCACCATCGCAGCGTCTCCATTCAGGACCCTCGCCAGCGCATACAGGACGAGGAGTGGCTTGTGCACTGCCCGTCTGTCGCCGCGCTGCCATACTCGAATGCGGTCGAATGCGTGAATGATCTCATCTCTGTTCATGACCAGTACTTCGCCTTGCCGGGCAGCACCCAGCGTACACCACCGCGTGGATCGTCGTGGTCACCGATGTAGCGGGGGATCAGATGAATGTGCAGCTGGGGAACTGTCTGCCCAGCCGCAAGCCCATCATCGATCCCGATGTTGTAGCCGTCCAGTGCGTGGTCGCATCTAAGCGCTACCTGCGCCCGATCCAGGAGCCGCACGATGCTGGCCCGTTCCTCTTGGGTGACCGAGAAGAATGAAGCAACATGGCGTCGAGGAACGATCAGGGTGTGCCCTTGCGATACCGGGAAAGCGTCGCGTACGACCAAGGCCAAGTCGTCTTCATCCACGACCCGTGACTCTGGGAGGCTACAGAATGGGCACGACCAAGCGGGAGGCACGACGCTGTCTCTCGTTTCAGTGGCAAGGGTTTCTGGCGAAGAGAAGCGATTGTCGCCGAAAAAGGGCCGCACGGCAGCACCAGTCTCGACAATTCGCTCGGTTCCGCGAATCTGGAGCGATCAGCCACAACGAGCAGGGAGACGGCGACGCCCCCGACCGCCGCTCTCCTGATGCGGGATGGTGACAACTTCTCCATGAGAGAGGTGGTATGGCTTGCGTACCTTCTCGGCGCTTGCCGGCGCATCCACGGTCTGCACACGGATCAGGACCGGCCGCTTCTGCGCGACAGCGGCACGAGCGCCAGCTTGAGCGGCTGCATGAGGTGCCGAGGGTGTCCTGGCGGTCACCGAACCTCCTGTCCTTCCAGCGCCACTGCCGGCCGATGCCGGCAGGCCAACCACAGCCAAGCCCGGGCGATGAGCCTCCCGCAGAAAATCGCTCAGCCCATGCGCTCGAGCAGCCGCGCGGCGGACCTCTCGTGCACGACAAGGATCAGCTTCATCGAGCTGCGCGTCGCGCCAACGAATAGCTTGCGCACGGCCTGGTCGTCAAGCGTCTCGAAGTCGATCTCGGCCAGGATCACCGCCGGCGCGGACTGGCCCTTGAAGCGGTAGACCGATTCGACCAGCACGTCGCCATCCGTGTAGACCGGCTGCCCGAAGAGATCGTAGTCACCGGTGAAGTGGCGCAGGCTGGTCTGGCCGAGCCGGTCGAGGGCCATCAACTGCGACCGCTCGCGGCCGTGGTAGCTGACGATGGCGAGGTCGTGCTTCCTGAAGCCCGCCGAGTAGCAGATGCGGATGGCTTCCTTGACGCGCGCGAGCAGGCCGGCGGTGTCGGCATAGTCGAGGCACTCGATCTCGTCGGCGGCGATCGGCGAGGCGGCCTCGATCGCGGGTTCGCCGGGGAGCAGGCGACGCAGCAGTTCGACGACAGGCCGCGGGCTGCGGTAGTTGCTCTGCGAGCGCAGCGTCACCCAGCCCGGCAGCGGCGTCGGCGGGCGCCCGTAGAGGTTCTGCATCGGGTCCTCCAGCCAGAGGAGGCGCGCATCGGCCCGGGCGTGGCGGAAGATGGAATCGCGCCACGTCTCGGAGATGTCCTGGCCCTCGTCGACGATGATCGTGTCGAAGACGAAGGCGGCGCCCACCGGCAGCGCCGCGGCGCGTTGCTGCAGGCGCTCGAAGGCGTCGGGTGCGCTGAAGTCCGGCGTCTCGCCGGCGTCGCGCAGCCGCTGGTTGCAGAGCTGGTGGTAGGTGCAGGCAAGGCCGCCGGGCGGGACGATGCGGTTGAAATGATCGGCCAGCGGGCGGTTGAAGCAGACGTAGAGTGGTCGCTTGCCGGCTTCGATGGTGGCGCGGTATTCGGCCAGCGCGAGCTGCGTCTTGCCCGAGCCGGCCGTGCCGGTGATGCGCAGCCGGAAGGGCTCGAATTCGAGCCGCCGCGCCCACTGGGCAAGGCCGCCGGAAACCCGCGTGACCAGGTTGCGGGCATGCCCCATCAGCGCGCTGACGTCGGTGTCGAGCTGGATCAGGTCGCGCAGGAAGGCGTGGATTTTCGGCGTGGCGGGCGTCTTCGCCTGCGCCGGCAGCAGTTCCTGGATGATGCGGCAGAGGTGCTCGCGCGCGCTGGCGTCGACGATCCGCTCGCGAGCGAGGCCGGCGGTTTCCGGGTTCCTGACCGTGTAATCCGGGCAGTAGAGCAGGGCGTCGGTGTGCACCGAGGGGATGTCGGCGCGGCTGGCGAGCTTGCCGCGCAGGTTGCCGACCATGCGCGAGATCTGCACGGGCACGCTCTTCGACCGACCGGGGTACTGTTTGACGAGCCCCGCGGCGGTTTCGCCGAGGAAGCCGCTCTTCTGTTCGATCAGCAGGATGTCGCCGGCGAGGTTGACCACGGCGAAGTCGATCTCGCCGAAAATGGCGTGGCGCCCTTCGGTCGCGGTCCAGTGCACGGCGTGATACACCGAATACGCCTCGGGCAGGCCGTCGGCGAGAATGGCGAGGGTTTCGATCTCGCGCTGCGCGCCTCCGGTGACCGAGAGTTCGCGCCAGCCGTCGGGGATGATGCGGGCCATGCGGGGTCTCCTGCCGAGCGCTGTCTGTCAGCACGGGATGGTACGGCAGGTCGGGGCGATCGGTGCACTCCGCCGGCAACCGCGGTCTGGCGCCCGGGGATTTACGGGAAATCGAGCGGTTTGTCTTTGAAAACGAACAACCATTGATCGGCAGATACCATGATCACTGAAACCGAACTTGTGGCCATCAGGGCCTGGTCTGAAAAGAGGTTCATCTATCTCGAACTGACCGACGGAAGGGTATTCGGTTTTCCGGCAGACCGTTTTCGCATTCTTTGCCAGGCGTCTGACGATCAGCTCAAGGAGGTTCGGGTCGAAGTCGATGGACATGCGCTGCGCTGGGAAGAGCTTGACGAAGACCTGACCGTCGCCGGTGTCGTTGCGGGAAGATTTCAACTTCCCCTGCCCAGACAGGTGGCCTGATCCAGCACGCAGGGCAAGGTGACGTTCCGGTCACACGAAGGCGCTCGCCCGATGAGCGCCGCTGCCGGAGGTTGTGAATCAATCCACTGCGCCACCGATCTGCGGCGCGGCCCACGCGCTCACGCCCACGGCCGGCTGGCTACGGCGGCGCACAACATGCTGCGCAACACCCCGCCTTCGCCTTCGTCTGCCCATCTGGCAGGCCTCGTCGTTCGCTCGCTCGCGCCGGTCATCCCCGACTGCTCGCGCCGGTTCCGTCGCGGCCGCTCAGACGACGTCCGGAAACGATCGCAGCAGTTCGGCGCAACGGCTGTCGACGTCGGGTCGGCGATAGTCGCCGACGAGGCTCTCGGGGCTTTCGTTGCCGCGCAGCAGCCGCGCGTCGAGCGGGGTCGGTTCGGCGAGGCCGAAGGCCGAGTAGTAGTCGGCGAACTTGAGGCTCGAGCGGATGTTGTCGGAAATGATCATGCGCCGGTTCGGGACGTCGAGCGCGTCGCTGATGATCAGTCCGTGCAGGCTCGATGACAGCACCAGCGCGCAGGACAGCACCTCGTGCAGGATTTCGTCGATCGGCGCGAAGACGTTGATCAGCCGCGCGCCGGGTTTGCGCAGCACCTCGGCGACGGCGGCGCTCTCCTGGTCGACGAAATGCGGGATGACGCCGAGCGCGTGCCGTTTCGGCGGCCGCGGCCGGCCGCTCCAGTAGTGGCCGACGAGCAGTCCGGGGTCGCCGAGCGCTGTCTCCTGGCCGCCGCCGGCGATGGCGGCCAGCGTGTGGCGGCCGCGGACGGCGTGATAGTGGTGGCGGCCGGGGAATCGCTCGCTGGCGTCGCCGGCGCCGCTGCCCCAGATGTGCAGACGGCGCGGCAGCAGGAATCGCCGCGCCTGTCGTTCCCGCTTCAGGATCGTCCCGATGGCGAGCATGTCGGCGCTGGCGACCGGCGCATGCACCACCGGCCGCCCCGACACCATGCCGACGATCAATGGCGACAGCCAGTCGCCAAAATTCTGCCGGGTGGGATCATCGCGGCCTTCGCCCTGCCACCAGTAGAGTCTGATCGGCTTCAAGAGTCGGTTTCCCGCCTGTTTCTTCGTTCGTCGCCGCTCGCCGTGCGGGCAGTCGGCCGGCCAGCCGGCCGCCCTCTCAGGCGGTGGCCGCGGCGACCATGACGTTGATGTCGCCGTGCTCGGGCCACGCCCGCTTCGATGCGAAGTAGGTCCGCCAGGCGCGCATTCCCCAGCGCGGCCGCGTCAGCGTGCGGCGCAGCGAGGGCGCCGAGTGATCGACGTCGAGTACCCGGAAGGCGGAGAAGCCCGCACGTGTGACGACCGTTTCCAGGCTGGCCGGCGAGAAGTAGAAGTGGTGGTCGAGGAGGTAGAGGCTCCAGCGCTCGCCCTCGAGGATCCGTCGCCAGTTCTCGTAGTTGCCGGTTTCCATCAGGAGGACCCCTTCCCTGCGCAAGCGGCCGTGCAGCAGCCGCAGCACCGCCAGCGGGTCGCGCAGGTGCTCGACGACGTCCCACATCGTGATCACGTCGAACTCCTCGTCGGGCAGCGAATCCTGCAGCTCGACGCCGTAGTACTCGCGGGCGCGCGCGATCGCCGATTCGCTCTGTTCGACGCCGATTGCCTGCCAGCCGGCGTCCAGGCTGGCACGGACGAAGGCGCCGGAACCCGCCCCGAAGTCGAGCAGTCGGCCGGGCAGGGGCCGGACTTCCTGGACATGCGTCAACTTCGCGCGCGCGGCGCGGCGCTTGTTCTCCGAATCGGTCACGTAACTGTCGCCGGAGGACCAGCGCCAGTTCATGTAGGCGCGCGAGGCTTCCTCGGACGGCCTCGGCGTCTGGTAGGCGAGGCGGCAGGCGGGGCACTCGGCGACCGAGGTCAGCATGCTGAAACGGGCGGCGATGACGCGCGCCGGACTCTGCTTGCCGCAGAGCGGGCAGGCGATCGGGTCGAGCCGCGGATAGCTGGCGCCATCGATGACATCGACCATGCTCATCGCTGCCGCTCCGCCAGTACGTTCGCCAGCGGGTATGCTGGCAAGGGTCGTGCAGGGAAAGCGAGATTCACCGGTCCTGATCCTGAAACAAGGTTGCCCGCGGCGAACGGCCGCGTGCCGTGCTGCTGCCCGGACCGGCCCCGGTCATCCGGCAGGTGCCCGGCCGGCATGCCTTGGCGGGGTCACCATGCCGAACGGGGTCTGGTGGTCATCGGCAGAGCCCCGAGTATCACGGAAATCGTCGTCAGCCGTCAATGCGGGCGCTGCTCCCGCTTCCCCGTCCGCCGCCCGGCCGCCCGGCGGCGCGCGCCGGATCCGTCCGTTCCCGCTGCGGCACCGAATAGCCCCGGGCTATGACACGAATTACCAGAATCAATTGGAACAATTCTGCCGGCTGCACTACGATTCGTCCGTCGCTTCTTTTCATCCACCGAACTCGAAGGAGAGCTCACGATGTCCTTGATCAATACCGAAATCAAGCCGTTCAAAGCCACCGCTTTTCACAATGGCAAGTTCGTCCCCGTCTCCGATGCCGACCTGAAGGGCAAGTGGTCCGTCGTCGTCTTCTACCCGGCCGACTTCACCTTCGTCTGCCCGACCGAACTCGGCGATCTGGCCGATGAGTACGCGGATTTCCAGAAGATCGGCGTCGAGGTTTATGCCGTGTCGACCGACACCCACTTCACGCACAAGGCGTGGGCCGATGCTTCCGAGACGATCAAGAAGATCCGCTATCCGATGATCGGCGACCCGACCGGCAACATCACCCGCAACTTCGACGTCATGATCGAGGAAGAGGGCCTGGCACTGCGCGGCACCTTCGTCGTCAATCCGGACGGCGTCATCAAGGTCTGCGAAATCCACGATCTCGGCATCGGCCGCGACGCCAGGGAGCTGCTGCGCAAGGTGCAGGCGGCGCAATACGTCGCCAGCCACCCGGGTGAGGTCTGCCCGGCCAAGTGGACTCCGGGTGAGGCCACCCTGGCACCGTCGCTCGACCTCGTCGGCAAGATCTAGCCGCCGCTGCACGCCTGCTGCCGGGCCCGCAGTCCGGCAGCACCCGCGGGTGCCAGCGCAAAGGGGCCGTGAAGCACAGCTTGGCGGCCCCTTTTCCATGCCACTCGTCAATGGAGAATCAGTCATGCTCGACAGCAACATCAGGAACCAGTTGCGCGCCTACCTGGAGAAGATCCAGCAGCCGATCGAACTCGTCACCTCGCTCGACGACAGCCCCCAGGCGCGCGAGATGCTCGCGCTGGTGGAGGAAATCGCCGAACTGTCGGCGAAGGTCAGCGTCCGCCAGGATGGCGATGCCGCGCGCCGGCCGTCGTTCGCCGTCGCCCGCTTCGGCGAGGCGGCGCGCATCAGCTTTGCCGGCATCCCGATGGGGCACGAGTTCACCTCGCTGATCCTCGCCCTGCTGCAGACCGGCGGCCATCCGCCGAAGGCCGAGGCGAGCGTGCTCGACGAGATCCGCGCGATCCCCGGCAGGTTCCACTTCGAGACCTTCATCTCGCTCTCCTGCCACAACTGTCCCGACGTCGTGCAGGCACTGAACCTGATGTCGGTGATCAACCCCGGCATCAGCCACCAGATGATCGATGGCGCGCTGTTCCAGTCCGAGGTCAGCGAGCGGCAGATCATGGGCGTGCCCACCGTTCTGCTCAACGGCGAGCCCTTCGGGCAGGGGCGGATGACGCTCGAGGAGATCGTCGGCAGGATCGACGTCGGTGCCGTGCAGCGCGAGGCGGAGAAGGTCTCGGCGCGGGCGCCCTTCGATGTCCTCATCGTCGGCGGCGGACCGGCCGGCGCCGCGGCCGCGATCTACGCCGCGCGCAAGGGCGTGCGCACCGGCGTCGTCAGCGAGCGTTTCGGCGGCCAGGTGCTCGATACGCTGGCGATCGAGAACTTCATTTCGGTCAAGGCGACCGACGGTCCGAAGCTCGCTGCCGGCCTCGAGGAGCACGTGCGCGAGTACGAGGTCGACATCATGAACCTGCAGCGCGCCGAGGCACTGGTCGCCGCCGGCGACGACGGCCTCGCCGAGGTGCGCCTGGCCAGCGGCGCCAGCCTGCGCAGCCGGACGGTGATCATCGCCACCGGCGCCCGCTGGCGCGAGATGAACGTCCCCGGCGAGAAGCAGTACCGCGGCCATGGCGTCGCCTATTGCCCGCACTGCGACGGCCCGCTGTTCAAGGGCAAGCGGGTGGCCGTCATCGGTGGCGGCAACTCGGGAGTCGAGGCGGCGATCGACCTCGCCGGTGTCGTCGGCCATGTCACGCTGCTCGAGTTCGAAGCCAGCCTGCGCGCCGACGCGGTGCTGCAGAAGAAGCTGTTCAGTCTGCCGAAC
The DNA here is from genome assembly GCA_002345025.1 of Candidatus Accumulibacter iunctus. Taxonomy (GTDB): domain Bacteria; phylum Pseudomonadota; class Gammaproteobacteria; order Burkholderiales; family Rhodocyclaceae; genus Accumulibacter; species Accumulibacter iunctus. Next base: position 18,272 of record DDUX01000161.1, read on the forward strand.
GTCCGCGTGATCACGCAGGCACTGACCACCGAGGTCACGGGCGACGGGCAGAAGGTCAATGGCCTCCTCTACACCGATCGGGCCAGCGGCGAGTCGCAGCGCATCGACCTCGAGGGCGTCTTCGTGCAGATCGGCCTGCTGCCGAACAGCGACTGGCTGAAGGGGACTCTGGCCCTCTCACGGCACGGCGAGATCGAGATCGACGCGCGCACGCAGACCTCGCTGCCCGGCGTCTTTGCCGCCGGCGACGTGACGACCGTGCCCTACAAGCAGATCGTCATCGCCATGGGCGAAGGCTCGAAAGCCGCGCTGAGCGCCTTCGATCACCTGATCCGCAGTTCGGTCTCCTGAAGACTGCGGCGTCCCGGCACCTGCCGGGACGCCCCGGCCGGTTCGCTGGCGGCGCCCACCTGCTGCGGCAGGGCCAGGCATCAACCGAAGAGGATGACCTTCAGCTTCGCGTACGGGCTGAGCCCGGACCACCAGCGGATGCCGTTGTCGCGCAACTGGTGGCCGGCCAGCGTCAGGGTGAGTATGTGGGCGCCAAACTCGGTGCGCCCCGTGTTGACGATGAAATCTCCCCGCATCAGGTACTGCGCGATCGCCGGCTGCACCTGCTGCCCGCCAAGGGTCCAGCGCGTGCCATAGCCGTCCTCCTCTCCGGGAAGCATCAGCATCGGCTCGCTCGGGCTCATGTAACGCAGCACCGTCAGCGTCTCGTAGCGGGCCGGAATGTCGGCTGTCTCGTGCGGGCTCTTCACGCTGTCGATTATCCACTACACTGGCGCGGAAGACGCGGCCAGCCGCTGTCGAGCGACTTCAGTGAGCGGCTGCGCGGCGTTGCCCGGCCGCAGTCGTGCCCGACGACCCGATCCGCAGTTGCCCGCCGCCTACCGCCCGCCCGCCTTCGGCGCCAGGTTGCGCTGGATCAGGGCGAAGAAGCGGTCGTAGAACGGGCCGGCGGGGATCGTCTCGCTGGCGACCTTGACCAGCGAGTCCTCGTTCGCGCCGAGCGGGATCGACAGCGAGCCGATGGCGGCGACGCCGACGCTGGCCGAGTTCGGGTTCTTCTTCAGCGTGTAGCGGTCCTCGATGGCGCTGACGTAGACCGTCGCCAGCGCGTCCTGGCCGGGCTCGCTGGTGCACACGACGTTGAAGACGATCTGCACATGCACCTCGCCCTGCGGCTGGAAGTGCTTGCTGGCGCTGACCGCATCCGGCTTCACCGCGGTCAGCAGGTAGCCCTGGCTGAGCAGTGCGCGCCGCGCCGCTTCGCAGCTCGCTTCGGCGCTGGCGTCGAAGAGGCGCGAGAAGGTCTCGTCGGCGGCGAAATCCTCGCTCTGGTAGACGGAGGGACCGCGTGCTGCGCCACCGCAGGCGGCGAGTCCGCCGGCGAGCAG
>DDUX01000111.1:0-11657 GCA_002345025.1 Candidatus Accumulibacter iunctus
TGGGCATCGGCGGCGCGTTTGCCGCGCTGACACGACGCCGCGCGCGACGCCGATGCCCACTCCCGACCTCAGCGCCATGCTGCGCTGGCCGGACGTCCCGGCCTGCTACGGCTGGTTGGCACTCGATCGTCGCGGTCGCTGGCGCCTGCGCGGCGAGACGCTCACCCATCCGGGCCTCATCGCCTTCCTCAACCGGCAGTACGGGTGCGACGGGAGCGGCAACCATTTCGTCCAGAATGGCCCGCAGCGCGTCTATGTCGAACTCGAGTACACCCCGTGGGTGGTACGCCTGGGCGCCACGGGCCAGCTCGAGACGCACGTCGGCACGCCCGTCGACGAGATCCGTGGCGCCGCCATCGACGAGGAGGGGAATCTGCTGCTGCAAACACCCGACGGCATCGCGCTCCTCTGCGACCACGACCTTCCGGCGCTGCACGGCTGCCTGCTGCTGGCGAACGGCATGCCGGCCGACGACGCCAGCGTGCTTGCCGCCATGCGCGCGGGGGACAGCGCGGCGAGCGCGCTGACCCTGGCCTGGCGAGGGACGCGGGTGCCGGTGCGCTCGCTGCGCCGGGCCGAGGTCGCGCAACGCTATGGCTTCGTCGCCTCACCGCAGCCGGCAGCGCTGGAGGAGCAGCGATGAACCCGCGGCAACTCGCCCTCGATGCCCTGCTGCTCGGCGACGCGGCGGCGAAGTGCGCCGCCGTCGACGCGCTGCCGCTGCCTGCCCGCGAGCAGACGCCCACCGACCCCGACAGTAGCCGGCTGCTGCGCGAAAGCCTGCCCGGCCGCGGCGCCCGCCCGCTGCTGGTCGCGCCGACGCAGCTCGCACAGCGAGCGGTGACCACGCGCGAGGGGCGCGCCGCGCTGTTTCATTCGCTGGCGCACATCGAGCTGAACGCCGTCAATCTGGCGCTCGATGCCGTCTGGCGGTTTGGCGGCCTGCCCGGCGACTTCTACCGCGACTGGATCGGCGTCGCGCGCGAGGAGTCGCAGCATTTCCAGTTGTTGCACGGCCACCTGCAGACGATGGGCTTCTGCTACGGCGACTTCCCGGCGCACGACGGGCTCTGGGAGATGGCCGAGAGGACGCGTGACGACCCGCTGGCGCGACTCGCGCTCGTGCCGCGAGTCCTCGAAGCACGCGGCCTCGACGCGGCCCCGCTGATTCGCGACAAGCTCCGGCACGCCGGTGACGAGCGCGGTGCAGCGCTGCTCGAGATCATCCTGCGCGACGAGGTGGCACACGTCCGCATCGGCAACCGCTGGTACCACTGGCTGTGCGAGCGCCGCGGCCTCGACCCGCTGTCGTGTCAGGCCGAACTCGCCCGGCGCTATCGGGCACCGCGCGCCCGCGGCCCGTTCAACCTCGACGCCCGGCGCGCCGCCGGCTTCGACGAGCAGGAACTGGCGGCCCTGCAGGCCGGATGAGAACATGCCGGCCCGTTCCCAGGGCCAGCCATTGCGGCTTCCCGGATGAGCAGCAAGCGTCCGCGTTGGCCAACGACCAATCAGCGGCCGGCGGCATTTCGTCCGGACTTTACTGGAGCGAGCCTTGCCATGCGTTATCAGGTTTTCATGGAAGAAGAGGAAGGAGCCGACGGTTCCGGTGATCTCGCCAGCTTCGACACTCTGGAGGGAGTATGGGAGTTCATCCGCAGGCATCTGCCGACCGGCGTCTACAGCGATCGCCGCCTGGTCTGGGTCAAGGACCGCGAAGCCGACGGCGAGGTGTCATTCTCGGTGACCGGCGAACTCTGGTCCGAGCACTGCGAAACACCGCTCGCCTTCGCGCGCTGCTTCAAGATGTTCCTCGATTTCCGGCACCCCTAGGCGTGCGTGTCGCTGCTGCCGAACGGCGTGCAGCAGGCGTCGGACCGCGCCGGCATGGCCGCCCGGACGACTCCGGCTGCCAGGCGACGGCCGGGCTCTCGTCGCTTCGGCTGCCGCCGTGCTAGCCACACCACGCCCATCCGCTCGGCTGGCGCTGCTGCTGACGACCCTGGTGGCCCTCGGGCCCCTGTCGACCGACCTCTACCTGCCGGCTCTGCCGACGCTCGCCAAGGTTTTCGCCAGCGATGCCGCCGGGGTGCAACTGACGCTGTCGGTGTTCCTCGCCGGCTTCGCCTGTGGACAGATCTTCTACGGCCCGCTGTCCGACCGTTGCGGGCGCCGCCCGGCGCTGCTCGGCGGACTGGCGCTCTACTGTCTCGGCTCGCTCGGCTGCATCTTCGCCCCCGACATCGCGACGTTGATCGGCGCGCGCTTCGTGCAGGCGCTCGGCGCCTGCGCCGGGCCGGTGCTCGGACGCGCGATCGTGCGCGACATCTGGGGCGGCAGCGAGTCGGCCCGCATCATCGCCTACATGGGCAGCGCGATGGCCATCGCACCGCTCGTCGGGCCGACCCTGGGCGGCTTCCTGACCGTCCTCTTCGGCTGGCAATCGAACTTCGTGCTGCTTCTACTGATCGCCGGCGCGCAACTGCTGGTGGTCGCGCGCACGCTCGGCGAGAGCAACCTCCGGCGTGACCCCGGAGCCACCAGCCCACGGCAGATGCTCGCCAACTTCGCCGAACTGCTGGCCAACCGCGCCTACCTCGGCTACCTGCTGACCTTCTCCTTCTCCTACAGCGCGCTCTTCGCGTTCATTTCGGCGTCGTCGTTCGTCCTTGCCGAGCGGCACGGGCTGACGCCGCAGATCTACGGCATCTGCTTCGGCAGCGTCGTCGCCGGCTACCTGCTCGGCTCGCTGATTTCCGGGCGGCTGGTGCGACGGCTCGGCAGCGACCGGCTGCTTCTGATCGGCGCCTGCGTCGGCGCCGTCGCCGGTCTCGCCATGGCGCTGCTCGAGTTCGCCGGCGTGCACACGCTCGCCGCCATCCTCGTACCGATGTTCTTCTGTACCATGGCAACCGGCCTCGTCATGCCGAACGCGATCGCCCGCGCGCTCGCCCCCTACCCGGCCATGGCGGGCTCGGCGTCGGCACTGATGGGTTTCGTCCAGATGACGTTCGCCGCACTGGTGGGAATCGCCGTCGGCCACGGGCTGTCGGGCGGTGGCGCGGCACTGGCGACAGCGGTGGCGATCTGCACCCTGCTCGCACCTGTTTCGTGGTGCCTGTTGCTGCGCCGTAACCGCTGACGCGGCGGCGTTCGATCCCCGACGAGCAGCCATCCTGCTCATCGGCGGCGACAAGACGGGCGATGATCGCTGGTACAACGCGAATGTGCCCATCGCCGACCGACGCTACGAAGAACATCTTGGGCAACTTCGAAAGGAAGGGCTGATTGATGGCTAGGAAGTTTGCAGATCTGCGGGCACAGATGTCGCCCGAGTCCAGGGCCCGCGCTGAGACGCGAGCGCAAGCCATGCTTGCGGTTGTGAAAGAACCGCCAGAACCTGGGCAGCACTTTCGACCTCATCCATGGCGCGGACCCGGATCCCGCTGCCGACGCGCCAGGGTGCGCAGGAGCATGTCAAGAACCTCATCGAGATGCTTGCCGACATCCTCGGCGAGAAAGCGCAGCACGACATAGCCGTTCTCCTGCAGCAGTGCATCCTTGCGCCGGTCGCGGCGGTAGGCTGCGGGGTCGGCCAGATGTTGCGGGCCATCGAGTTCGACCGCCACCCGCGCCTCAGCCGCGAGCAGATCGACCTCCATTGCGCCACGCCCGTCGAAAGGAATCGGCAATTCGACGTTGAGAAGAAACTTCCCGGCGGTATCGGGAAGCGTCTGCAAGCGCCGGTAGAGGAAGGCTTCGCTGGCACTGCGCGCGCGCCCGACACCGCTCGCCCCCGCCTCGAACGTGCCAGCGGCGTGCACGAACAGCTCGCCGAGCGGCGCGTCCACCCCGTCGCGCAGCAGGCGCTGGACGCTGGCGGCATATTCGCGCTTCCATTCCGCTTCGACCGGAAGCGGCACCTCGGGCGGCCAGCCGGGCACCGCGCTGGCCGGCAGCAGAATGGAGTACCCGACCGCTTCGTAGCCCTTGCAGCGCCGGTCGAACATCCGCGCCAGCATCGGCACATTGAGGTCGGCGTAGTCGTAGATGCGGACCTCCCGCTTGCTGTCGTGCAGGCGATGCAGACGGCCGGCATACTGGGCAATCGTTCCTCGCCATGAAACCGGCAGCGTCAGGAACAGGGTGTCGAGACGGGCGTCGTCAAAGCCCTCGCCGAGGTAGCCGCCGGTCGCCAGGACGACTCGTTCCTCGCTCTCCGGGATGGCCACCAGTCGCGCGAGCGCATCCTGCAATTGCCTCCTGCCCATGCCGCCGCGCAGGACCACCAAGTGGCGCACGATCGGCGACAGTCGCTCGGCCAGTTGTTCGAGATGACCGGTTCGTTCGGTCAGGACGACCGGCGAACGTCCCTCGCGAACTGCCGCCGCGACGTCATCGACGATCAGGCGATTTCGTCTGTCGTCGGCGATCAGTGCCTCGTAAAGATCATGGAACTGGACGCGCAGGTCGGCGTCCCCAGCGCCGGGCGGAAGGAATGCCGTCGGACGCACCCAGACGTTGTGGGTAAAAGGTCGCTCCGCTGCCTGTTCGCGCGCACTGACTAGATGACGGACCGGTCCGCACTGCATGAAGACGATCGGGTGATGCCCGTCCTTGCGGGTCACGGTCGCCGACAGGCCAAGGACATACCTGGCCTTCGCTCGCCGGACCAGCTGCTCAAAGCTCGACGCCGGCAGGTGATGGCATTCGTCCACGACCAGATGACCGTAGTCCCCGACACGGTCATCGACCACGCCGGCGCGGACGAGGCTCTGGATCAGCGCCACGTCGAGCGTGCCGTTCGGCTTGTTGCGGCCGCCGCCGATGCGGCCGATGGCCTTGGACGGCAATCCCAGGAAGCTTGCCAGCCGTTCGACCCACTGCTCCAACAGTTGCTGGCGGTGCACGAGCACCAACGTGCTGACGCCGCGCCTGGCGATCAGCCACGCCGCGACAACGGTCTTGCCGAAAGCGGTGGTCGCCGCGAGTACGCCCTGGTCGTGGCCGGCCAGTGCCTCCGCGGCGACCGCCTGCCGCGACCGCAAGGCGCCCTGGAACGTGACGCCCAGCGGCACGCCGGGGTGGCGCTCGTCGCGCACGATGCATTCGATCCCGAGGCTGCCGAGCAGATCCTGGATTTCGTCCAGGCAGCCGCGTGGCAGCCCGATATGCAGCGGATGCCCCTCGGCGCAGGAGATCACCCGTGGCTTGCCGAAGGTCGGCAGGCGCATCGCCTGCGCCCGGTAGAACTCGGGATTCTGGAACGCCGCCAGCCGCAGCAGGCGATTGCGCAAGGCGGCTGGCAATCCCTCCCGCGCAAGATAGATCTCGTTGCCGAGGATCAGTTCCAGTCGTTCCGGCAAAGGCCCGACGATCGGGGGTTCGGCTCGGCGGCGCGAGGGCGGCGCGGTCCACGGTTCTGCGTCGCCTTCCGCGTCTTCGTCGAGCACGGGACAGCGAACCCCGACGACGCGGCCGCGTTGCTCGGCGGCGCGGACAATGGACTCGGCTTGCGCACGGGTGATCCTTTGCATGGTCGAGAGAAACGCCCACTGATCCGGCCAGGGAAGCAACCGTTCGTCAAGGAACACGCTGTCGTCGCTCTGCCGCGGGCGCTTCTGCAGCGGCAACGCGATCAAGTTGCCGAAGCCGCCCTTGGGCAGGGTGTCCTGGTTCGGAACGAAACGGTCGTACGAATCCAACCCGACTTCCGGTCGTCGTTCCATCGTCTCGGTGAGGATGTGCGCAGCGAGTTTCCTCGCCAGGACAGCCGGCAGAGCCTCGGCGAAGAACAACCACAGGTGGCCACCGTTGCCCGAGCGCGACCGCTCAACCGCGGCCGGCAGCCCAAATTGTCGGCAGGTCTCGCTAACGGCACCGATGTCCGCACGCCAGCCTTCCTTGTCGAAGTCGACGGCAAGAAGGAAGCAGGTCTCATCGAGAAGCATCGGGTACAGGCCGATGACGAACTCGCGACCACGGTCGTCGTGGCCGCAAAGATGCTGGCGAATGGTTTCGTCGGTCAGCGGCAGGAATCGCCGACTGGGGCAGTCCTGGCACCTGACCGCCCGTTTGTCGCAGAGACCGCGCACCCACTCGTTGGCGCAGGCCGGGCTGTAACCGGTCTTGCCGGTGCGGAGGCTTGCGAAAAGGCGCGGATAGAGGTCGTCCCGTCCCCGAAAGAGCGACCGGAACAGGGCGATCTTGGCGGCTACGGCGGAGTTATGGGAGACTACGGCATCGGCGCTCATTACCGTGAGAGTCGCGCGAGCGACTGACGAATCTCCCCTCGCCCGCTCGCGGGAGAGGGGTCGGGGGTGAGGGAAACGGTCATGGCTTTCATCATCCGGAGTGTCTGACAAAGCCATGACCGTTGGGTGGGACGAGCAGTCAAGGGCAACCCAGACGAGTATAGGTGGCCGGCTCGCTGGTCGTCAAACCGGAGCTCCGTTTGGTGTCGTCAATGAATCGAGGGCGCTTGGAGAACTCGGACCGCAGGATCCGTCGTATCGGCCCCACTGGGGTAGGGAACTCCAACGGAGGCTGACAAGTGCGTGGCGGTCGATGGATGGGTCACTGGCGATCGGGTTTGGATCCGATTGCTTGCGGCGGAGATGCCCGCCCACCGCCATTTCCCCGTAAGATAGCCCGGGGATGGCGATTCGTGCCCGGGCGGCCCCGCCCGCCAGCCGCGAATCGTCGAACGACCATCATACGCATCCGGGGTACAACAGCTTGCTCGCCAGAGAAACGACACCCAGTACCATCGTCAGGTATCTCGATGAGTACGTCATCGGCCAGGATGAGGCGAAGAAGGTCCTCGCCGTCGCGGTCTATTCGCACTACCGCAAGATCGCCACCCTGCGCAGCGATCAGGGGGCGATCGCCAAGAGCAACGTCTTGCTCGTCGGCCCCTCCGGCACCGGCAAGACGCTGCTCTGTGACACGCTGTCGCGAATGCTGAAAGTACCTTTCGTCACCGCCGACGCAACCTCGCTGGCGCAGACCAAGTACGCCAACGAGGAGATCGAGGCGGCGCTGCAGCGGCTGCTCGACAAGGCTGACGGAAACATCGAGAACGCCCAGCACGGGATCGTCTTCATCGACGAGATCGACAAGCTGCGGACCTCGAACGCGGCGGCGGGGAGCAGTTCGGGCGAGAGCGTGCAGCACGCCCTGCTGAAGATCATGGAAGGCTCGCCCGTCAAGCTGAAGGACAGCCGCTACATCGACACCGCCAACATCCTGTTCATCTGCGGCGGCGCCTTCGTCGGTCTCGAGAACATCATGGCGAAGACCCACGGCTTCGGCTTCATTGCGACCTCCGCCGACGACAACCAGAACATCCTCGACCGGCTCAACAAGCGCGTCAAGCCGACCGACCTGTTCGAGTTCGGGTTGATCCCCGAGTTTACCGGCCGCCTGCCGGTGATCGCCAGGCTGCACGAGCTGAGCAAGCCAATGCTGGTGCGCATCATGAGCACGGCCAAGAATTCGATCTACCGCCAGTACATCGCGATCTTCCGTGACGAAGGGGTCGAACTGAGCATCGGCCCGCGCGTGTTCGAGCAGATCGCCGAACTCGCCATGGAGTACAAGACCGGCGCACGCAGCCTGCGTGGCATCTTCGAGGAACTGATCACGCCGATCCTCTACCTGATACCGGACAACCCGGAGATCTGCAAGGTTGAAATCTCCTCATTGTTTGAAGACGCCCGCTATTTCCGGCGCAAGTGACAACCGCCCGGTCGACGCGCGCGTGAACCGCCGGCCGGACCGGCGCACGGCTGCCGCAGCACTGCGCGTCGCAGCCCTCGGCATTCTGCTCTATCTGCTCGCCTGCACGGGAATCGCCATGTTCCAGAACCACCTCCTCTACTTCCCGCAGCGCGCCGGCGTCAGCGAAATGACCGCCGGCGGCCTTGCCCCCTGGCCGAGCGCCGAGGACTTCCGCGGACTGCTGGCCGAACCGGCAACGCAGGCACGCGCGACGGCGATCGTCTTCCACGGCAATGCCGGGCATGCCGGGCACCGCCAGTTCTACAGTGACGTCCTGGTACCACTCGGCGTGCGCGTCATCCTCGCCGAGTATCCGGCCTACGGGCCACGCGCCGGCGAGCTTGGCGAGACCAGCCTGGTGGCTGACGCCGAACGGACGATTGCCCTGGCGCACAGCCAATACGGCGGACCGCTGCTGATCATTGGCGAATCGCTGGGTGCCGGCGTCGCTGCGGCCGCCAGTGCGCGTCAGCGCGCAGCGATCAGTGGCCTGCTCCTGATCACGCCGTGGGACAGGCTGGAAAACGTCGCCAGCCACCACTACCCGCTGCTGCCGGTGAAGCTGCTGCTGCGCGACCGCTACGACAGCAGCAGCCATCTCGCCGGCCTGCGCCGGCCCGTGCTCGTCGCCATCGCCGCTGACGACCGGATCGTCCCCGCCCGCTTCGGACGCGCGCTGTACGATTCGCTGCCGCAACCCAAGCGCCTGGCGCTGATCGAGGGAGCGGATCACAACGACTGGTTCTATCGGCTCGACGAGAACTGGTGGCGCGAAGCGATCGATTTTCTGCTCGCCAAGACTGACTGATCCCGCGCCGCGCGCCTGAAGAAGTCGTCGCCAGCAGGCGACGCCGCGGCACCGTGGACCGGTTGGCAACGTCTCAGTACCGCTTCCTGGCCGCCATCTCTTCGTGCAGCGTCCGCCGGGCTGGTCGCAGCGGTGTTCGGCTCTGCGTCCATCCGGATTGACGCGGCGGCGTCAGCAGCCGCAGGCGTGTCGCCAGCCAGCCAAAGGCACGGTAGAGCAACGGACGCGTGTACAGCATCGCCCAACCTGCCCAGACGGCGTCCATGACGAGGCTGCGCGCCGCCCCCTGGCCGAGCATCGGCTGCTGCCCGACGCGCGCGTCGTGCTGCGCTTCGCCACGCAACCGGATCAGCAGGTCGGGAATCGGGATGCGCACCGGGCAGACCTCGCCACAGGCGCCACAGAGGCTGGAAGCAGTCGGCAGAACGTGTGTCGCCGCCAGGCCGAGCAGGTGCGGCGAGATGATCTCGCCGATCGGGCCCGGATAGGTCGCGCCGTAGGCATGGCCGCCGATGCGCGTGTAGACCGGACAATGGTTCATGCAGGCGCCGCAGCGGATGCACTGCAGGGTGGCGCGCAATTGCTCGTCCGCGTAGGCCTGGGTGCGGCCGTTGTCGACCAACACCAGGTGGACTTCGCGCGGGCCATCCTTCTCGCCCGGCTTGCGCGGCCCGCTGATCAGGTTGAAGTAGGTGGTGATCGCCTGTCCGGTCGCCGAGCGGGTCAGAAGCGCGAACAGCGGTGGCACGTGTTCGAGCTTCTCGACGACCTTCTCGATGCCGGTGATCGCGATGTGCACATCCGGCACCGTCGTGCACATGCGACCGTTGCCCTCGTTCTCGACCAGACACAGCGTGCCGGTCTCGGCCACCGCGAAGTTGACTCCCGAGAGACCGATCTCGGCGGCCATGAACTTCTCGCGCAGGACGGCGCGGCCGATGCCGATCAGCTCGTCGACCGATTCGGTGTAGCTGGCCCCCGGTACCTTGTCGGCGAACAGGCGGGCGATCTCCTCCTTCGTCTTGTGGATCGCCGGCATGATGATGTGCGACGGCTTCTCGCCATCAAGCTGGACGATGTATTCGCCCATGTCACTCTCGAGCGCCTCCATGCCGGCATCGGCCATCGCATGATTGAGCTCGATCTCCTCGCTGACCATCGACTTGCCCTTGACCATCAGTTTCGTCGCGTGCCGACGGGCGATGTCGATGATGATCCGGTTCGCTTCGGCGGGGGTTTCGGCCCAGTGCACGCGGATGCCGTTCTCCGTCAGCCGGCGCTCGAGCAACTCGAGCAGCTCCGGCAAGCGCGCCAGACTGTACTTGCGGATGTGCTCGGCGAGCGCGCGCTGACGCTCGAAGGCAGCCAGATCGGGAAACTGCGCCGCCCGCTTGCCGATCAGGAAATCCATCGCGCCGCGAAAACTGCGGCGCAGATGCTCGTCGGCAACCGCCGCTGCCGCGCGCTCGCGGAACTCGCTGGCGGGAACGAAGCCGAGTGGCTGTACGGTCATGGCAGTTCCTCCTCGTCGAGCAGCAGGACGATCAGCTCCTTCGGGCCGTGCGCACCGTAAGCCAGCGTCACCTGGATGTCGGCGGTTTTCGACGGCCCCGAGACCAGCAGCGCATTCGTCGGCAGGTTGCCGCTCCAGTCCTGCGCGCTGATCGCCGCCAGCAGGTTGGCATGGATCTGGTCGGCATCGAGGAGCGCGAAATGGATTGGTGGCACCAGCGACAGCAGGCGTGGCTCGCTGGCGTCCGGCCAGATGATCAACGTTCCGGTCTCGGCGATGCCGCCGCGTGTCGAAGTCAGGCTGGCGTCGACGTCACGAAAGAGCTCCGTCTTCCACTCCTCGACCGGCCGGTCGTAGCAGCGCAGGCCGGCGATCCCGCTGCCGGCGAGCGCCGCGGTCTGCCGTTCGCCATGCAGCAGCGAACGCACCCCCTTCGCCAGGCACAGCTCGCGCAGCTTCGCCGGCCAGTTGCTGCGGCTGGCCCGGACGACCTCACCGTGCCAGAAAGCCATCTTCTCGCAGAACAGCCGGATCCGTTCGCCGCGATCGCCGGCTCCTGCCGCATCGGTGAGAGCCGCCTGCTGGCCCCACACGTCGGGTGGCAACGGTAGCGGACCCTGTGGCGCCTGCCGCAATCGCTGCAGGATGTTGTCACGCGCGCTCACCGCGGTTCTCCGGCATCAGTGCTGCAGCGCTGCCAGAGAAAGCTTGCCAGATGCTGCCCCTGCAGGCTGCCACCCCTCTTCTGCAGCGTATGGTTGAGATTGAGCATGCAGCCACAGTCGGCGGAAATGAAGGTCGTCGCCCCGGTCTCCTGCAGCGCATCGACCTTGTCGCCGGCCATCGCCCCCGAGATCGCCGGATGCTTCAGCGAAAAGGTGCCACCGAAGCCGCAGCATTCCGCTTCGTGGGCGTGCACGACGACATCGACCGCCGGCAACTGGTCGAGCAGCGCGCGGGCGTGCACGTGCGTCCCCATTTCTCGGCGAGCGGCACACGAAGTATGCAGTGCGACGCGCTCGGGCCGCCCATTATCGTGCAGGCGCACCTTCGCCACCTCGAGCAGGAACTCCGACAGCTCGAAAACGCGGTCGGCGAGCGCCTGCGCTTCGGCCTGCAGGAGCGCATCGTCGGCGAAGATCTTCGGGTAGTGGTGGCGCATCGTGCCGGCGCAGGAACCGGAAGGAACGATCACCGGCCACGGCTCGGGGAACAGCCGCAACTGGGCGAGCGCCACCGCGCGTGCCTGATCGGGAAAGCCGCTGCTGTGCGCCGGTTGCCCGCAGCAGGTCTGATCGGCAGGAAAATGCACCTCGATCCCCTCGCGCTCGAGCAGCCGCACGGCGTCCAGCCCGGCCTGCGGGCAGAAGAGGTCGATCAGACAGGTCCCGAAGAGGTACACCCGGGCCGGCTTTTCGGGATACCGGCGGCGCTCTGTCCCATCCATGGCATGCTCCTGCGCAAATTCGAACCGAAAGTGGTAAGACCACTTTCGGTTAACTTACGATTGCGCAGACGCTTTGTCAATCCTTGCCGTTCGCGAGCGAATCGCTG
>DDUX01000111.1:11987-20670 GCA_002345025.1 Candidatus Accumulibacter iunctus
GCAACTGGTCAGACCACCGCATTCCTGCAATAATCCGCCCCGGACGCTCCGAGGACGCCATCGCCATCGCATGACCTACAGCAAGCTCAAACTGCCGCGAATCCCCGACGCCGTCGCGCACCAGCTCGAGACGCGAATCATCGAGGGCTCACTGAAGCCCGGCGACCGTCTGCCGGCCGAACGTGAACTGGCGCTCGAACTCGGCGTCTCGCGCCCCTCACTGCGCGAGGCGATCAAGCAGCTCGTCTCGCGCGGGCTGCTGCTCAGCCGCCACGGTGGCGGCACCTTCGTCACCGACCGGCTGGCGACGAGCTTCAGCGATCCCTGGCAGCAGTTGCTCGAGCAGCACCCGTTCCTGCACGACGATGTACTCGAATTCCGCCACCTGCTCGAAGCGTCGGCGGCCGCTCTGGCAGCGCAAAGGGCCACCGATGCCGATCTGCAGCGGCTCGAACAGGCGTACCAGCACGTCGATGCGGCCTACGCCGGCAGTGACCGCAGCGCACAGGTGGCCGCCGACGTCGCCTTCCATCTGACGATTGCCGAATCGGCGCACAACGCCGTCTTCGCGCACCTGCTGGCGAGCATCCTGCGCCTGTTGCACGAACACGTGCGGCACAGTCTGCGGGAAATGTCGGTCAGCGCTGAAACCGGCCGGCAGCTGATGGCGCAGCACCGGGCCATCCGCGACGCGATTGCCAGCCGCCAGCCCGAGGCTGCGCGACTGGCGGCCGAGGCGCACATCAGCCATGTCCGGCAGCGGCTGATCGATGTCGCGACATCCGCGCAGCGGCAGCAGCGGTCGCTGCGCCATCTGAGCTGACTGCCCGGCGCACTGGCGGCCGGCAAGCGGCGCTAGCAGCCTGTCGGACTTGATGGGTCGAAGCGAAAAGAGTGGGAGACGAGCGCAGTTTTTCACGGATTTCAAGCGAATAGTTGTTCTATTCGTGCAGAAATACGGGGAGAAATGAGCCGTCTTCCCACTTTTTGCAGCCGACTTGGTCAAGTCCGACAGGCTGCTAGACCTTGACGCGCATCAGGCGCGCCTTCTCGCGCACCCAGTCGCGCTCCTTCTCGGCCTCGCGCTTGTCGTGCTGCTTCTTGCCCTTGGCGAGGCCGATCTCGACCTTGATGCGGCCGCGCTGCAGATGCAGGTCGAGCGGCAGCAGCGTGTAGCCGGCACGTTCGACCTGGCCGATCAGCTTGCTGACCTGCCTGCCGTGCAGCAGCAGCTTGCGTGTCCGCACCGGGTCCGGCCGGACATGCGACGATGCCGCCAGCAGCGGCGTGATGTGCATCCCGAAGAGGAAGACCTCGCCGTCACGAACGACGACATAGGCTTCCTTGATGCTCGCCCGGCCGGCGCGGATCGCCTTGACCTCCCAGCCCTCCAGAACGATGCCCGCCTCGAGCTCCGATTCGATGAAGTAGTCATGAAAAGCCTTCTTGTTGGCGACAATGCTCATGCGGCCGTATCTCGGTTGGTCGGGTTCCGGAGTGCTAGAATCCGCGATTCTACAGGATTCGCGAGGTGTGGCAGACGATGGCCATGGTCAAGAAGTCGGTGCTGATCGAGCATTCATCGCAGCGGATGTTCGATCTCGTCGATCGCGTCGAGGACTATCCGCAGTTCCTGCCCTGGTGCAGCCAGACCCACTGCGAGTTCCGTGACGAGCGGCGGACGGTCGCCACGCTGCACATCAACTACCGCAGCGTCCGGTCGCACTTCACGACGGCGAACGACAAGGAGGCGCCGCTGTGGATGAAGATCACCCTCGTCGATGGACCGTTTCGCCGCCTTGACGGCCTCTGGCGATTCAAGCCGCTGACCGCCGAAGCGTGCAAGATCGAATTCCAGCTCTCCTACGAGTTCTCCAGCCGCATGTTCGAGAAGGTCATCGGTCCCGTCTTCAGCCAGATCGCCAACACCTTCGTCGAGGCTTTCGTCAAGCGAGCCAACGAGATCCATGGGGCCTCGCATGTCTGAGATGCTGACCATCGATGTCATCTACGCGCTGCCGACGAAGCAGCCGCTGGTCACCCTCAGGCTGCCGGCGGGCAGCACCGTGCAGCAGGCGATCGACGCGTCGGGTTTGCTGCAGAAGTACCCGGAGATCGACCTGAAGACGAACAAGATCGGCGTTTTCGCCAAGCTCAGCAAGCCCGACGCAGTCCTGCACGATCACGATCGGGTGGAGATCTACCGGCCGCTGATCGCCGACCCGAAGGAGGTGCGCAAGCAGCGGGCGGCCGCCGGCAAGGTGATGAAGAAGGGCCCCGGCGACGGCGAATGACGGGACGTGGCTACTTGCAGCTGCGCTGCAGGTCGTCACGCGTCCGCGCGATCTCCCTCGCGCGCTCGCTGTCGTCGAGGTAATAGCGCTCGCCCCGGGCGTCAGTGTTCTGGATCCGTTCTCCCGACTCGAGCGTGCGCAGGTACCTGCGCAGTGCGTCGCAGTCCTCGCGCTTTCTCGCGTTCGCCCGTTGCTCGTTCTCGCTTTTCTCGGCCGCATCACGCGCCTCCTGCTGCCGCTTGCGGAACTCCATCTCGCGGTCGGCCAGCGTCTTTGCCGGTGCGGCAGCCGGGTCGCCCGTTGCCGGCGACGCCGGCGCTGCGGTGTCGATCCGGCGCAGCTGCCGAACCGGACCCGCCGGCGGCCGATCCGAGATCACCGTCTTGTTGTGGTCATCCTGCCATTGATAGACCTGCGCCTGGGAAGCGATCGCGATCGTCAGGGTGACGGCGGCAAGAGCAGAGCGTTTCATGGTCATTCAGCCGTGGGAAAGCACGCTGTATAATACGTTTTTGTGACCTCGGATCAAAGGCCATGCGTGTAATCCAACGGGCGCTGACGTTCGACGACGTGCTTCTCCTGCCCGCCCACTCGACGATCATGCCACGCGATGTCACACTGAGAACGCGCCTGACGCGCAACATCAGCCTCAACCTGCCGCTGGTTTCGGCGGCGATGGACACGGTCACCGAAAGTCGTCTGGCGATTGCCCTGGCCCAGGAAGGCGGCATCGGCATCGTGCACAAGAACCTCAAGCCAAAGACACAAGCCGCCGAAGTCGCCCGCGTCAAGCGCTTCGAATCGGGCATCCTGAAGGATCCGATCACCGTCCCGCCGACGATGCCGGTACGCGACGTTCTCACCCTGACCCGCCTGCACCGGATCTCCGGCGTGCCGGTCGTCGATGGCCAGGTCGTCGTCGGCATCGTCACCAACCGCGACCTGCGCTTCGAGACCCTGCTCGACCAGCCGGTCAGCAACATCATGACCCCGCGCGAGCGGCTGGGGACGGGGCATGAAGGGGCGACCGTCGAAGAAGGCAAGGCACTCATCCACAAGCACCGCCTCGAGCGCGTCCTGGTGGTCAACGATGCCTTCGAGCTGCGTGGCCTGATCACCGTCAAGGACATCATCAAGACCACCGAGCATCCGGACGCCAGCAAGGATGCGGCCGGCCGCCTGCGCGTCGGCGCCGCCATCGGCGTCGGTCCGGGCACCGAGGAACGGGCCGAACTGCTCGCCGAGGCAGGCGTCGACGTCCTCGTCGTCGACACCGCACACGGCCATTCGCAAGGCGTCCTCGACCGTGTCCGCTGGGTCAAGAGGAACTTCCCCGCCGTCGAGGTGATCGGCGGCAACATCGCCACCGCTGATGCCGCGCGCGCCATGCTCGACCACGGCGCAGACGGCGTCAAGGTCGGCATCGGCCCCGGGTCGATCTGCACCACGCGCATCGTCGCCGGCGTCGGCGTGCCGCAGATCACCGCCATCCAGATGGTGCATGAGGCGCTGCGGGACAGCAACGTGCCGATGATCGCCGACGGCGGCATCCGCTACTCCGGTGACATCTCGAAGGCGATCGCCGCCGGCGGCGACGCCGTCATGCTCGGCGGTCTGTTCGCCGGCACCGAGGAAGCGCCGGGCGAGGTCGAGCTCTACCAGGGCCGCTCCTACAAGTCCTACCGCGGCATGGGCTCGATCGGCGCCATGGCTGCCGGCGCCGCCGACCGCTACTTCCAGGACACCGCCAACCTCGACAAGCTGGTGCCCGAAGGCATCGAGGGCCGTGTGCCGTACAAGGGTTCGGTACTGGCCGTGATTCATCAGCTGATGGGTGGCCTGCGTTCGTCGATGGGCTACCTCGGCTGCCGCAGCATTGCCGAGATGCACGAGCGAGCGAGCTTCGTCGAGATCACCTCGTCGGGTGTCCGCGAATCGCATGTACACGACGTACAGATCACCAAGGAAGCTCCCAACTACCACGTCGATTGAGCAGCCATCGGCGACCGGCGGGCGGCGACGAGCCGCCCGAATCATTTGAGGCGGTGTCATGTCCCATCAGAAGATCCTCATCCTCGATTTCGGCTCGCAGGTGGCGCAACTGATTGCCCGCCGCGTGCGCGAGCAGCAGGTCTATTGCGAACTGCATCCCTACGATGTCGGCGAGGATTTCGTCCGCGACTTCGGCGCCCAGGGCATCATCCTTTCCGGCGGGCCGAACTCGGTCTATGCAGTCGAGGACTTCCGGGCGCCACCCGTCGTCTTCGAACTCGGCGTGCCGGTGTTGGGAATCTGTTACGGCATGCAGACGATGGCGGCACAACTCGGAGGCCACGTCGAGAGTTCGCCGCGGCGCGAGTTCGGCTATGCCGAAATGCGCGCACGCGGCCACTCGGCCCTGTTCAGCGGCATCGAGGACAGACGCAACGAACACGGCCATGGCCTGCTCGACGTCTGGATGAGCCATGGTGACAAGGTGACCGAACTCCCGCCCGGATTCAGCATCATCGGCAGCAACGAATCGACGCCGATCGCCGCCATGGCCGACGAGCAGCGCCGCTTCTACGCCGTCCAGTTCCACCCCGAGGTAACGCACACGCTCAAGGGGACGGAAATCATCGGCCGTTTCGTGCGCGAGATCTGCGGCTGCGGTCACGACTGGAACATGCCCGACTACGTCGCCGAGGCCGTGACCCGAATTCGCGCGCAGGTCGGCGGCGACGAAGTCATCCTCGGCCTCTCGGGCGGTGTCGATTCATCGGTCGCAGCAGCGCTGATTCACCGCGCGATCGGCGACCAGCTGACCTGCGTCTTCGTCGACAACGGTCTGCTGCGCCTCAACGAGGCCGAACAGGTGCTCTCGACCTTCGCCAGCAACCTCGGCGTGCGCGTCGTGCACGTCGATGCGGCGGCGCGCTTCATGACGCAGTTGCAGGGCGTCTCCGACCCCGAGCAGAAACGCAAGATCATCGGCCGAGAATTTGTCGAGGTGTTCCAGACCGAGGCCGCGCGGCTGCCCAACGCGCGCTGGCTGGCGCAGGGAACGATCTACCCTGATGTCATCGAGTCGGCGGGAGCGAAGACGAAGAAGGCGCACACCATCAAGAGCCACCACAACGTCGGCGGCCTGCCCGAGAGCCTCAACCTGACGCTGCTCGAGCCGCTGCGCGAACTGTTCAAGGACGAGGTGCGCGAGCTCGGAATCGCCCTCGGGCTGCCACACGAAATGGTCTACCGCCACCCCTTCCCGGGCCCCGGCCTCGGCGTACGCATCCTCGGTGAGGTCAGACCCGAGTACGCCGAGTTGCTGCGTCGCGCCGACGCGATCTTCATCGACGAGCTGCGCGCTGCCGGCTGGTACGAGAAGACCAGCCAGGCCTTCGCCGTCTTCCTGCCCGTGCGCTCGGTCGGCGTCATGGGTGACGGCCGCACCTACGAGTATGTGGTCGCCCTGCGCGCGGTCGAGACGCAGGATTTCATGACCGCGCACTGGGCCGAACTGCCGCACGGCCTGCTTGGCAAGGTCGCCAACCGGATCATCAACGAGGTCCGCGGCATCAACCGCGTCGTCTACGACATCTCGAGCAAGCCGCCGGCGACAATCGAGTGGGAATAGCCGCAGTTTCGGGGACAGTATACTAAACTGGCCATCACCCGGGCGATGCAAGCTCCTCCTCCTCGCCAACTTCCGGCCGCGGCTTGGGACCGCGTTTCTGTGGACGAAGCCTGCGGCTGAGTCGCTCTTCCAATTCCTCGACGAATGCCTCTTCGCCCAACGGCCGACCGGTTCGGGTGTGGGCGTGGATTCGGTCGACAAGCGACTGCTCCACCGCTGCGCTCAGGTACTCGTGCCAGTTCGCCACCATGGCCAGCATCGGCGCCACCCTGGCCAACCCGTCGTCCTCGGCCCGCAAGTGTGCGCGGGCACTGGACCACGGCCAATCCTCGGCGTGCGCGCACAGCCCGGCACGAACCGGGTTGTTCTCGACATAGCGCACGGCAGCCAGCAAGTGCGGCTCATCGAGCAGAAACGAGTGGAAGCGCTCCTGCCAGAGATGGCCCTGCCATCCTTCGCGAACGTTGATCCGCAGCGTAAAACGCCGGTGCGCCTCGCTGATCGCGCTGCGCAGTCCATCGGCATCCTGCGGCACCATGATCAGGTGGACATGGTTCGGCATCAGGCAATAGGCCCAGACCTCGGTCCCATCACGAGCGCACGAAGCCGACATCAGGCGCAGGTACTCGCGATAATCGTCATCGCAGAAGAAGGTCTGCTGACGCCGGTTGCCCCGCTGCGTCACGTGATGCGGATAACCCGCTGCCACCACCCTCGCAATTCTCGCCACCGCTGTCCTCCAGAATGTATTTGCTGGGAATTAAGTATACTGTCCCTGCAATTCCTATTCCTAATTCCTATTCCTAATTTTTCGCTCGGGCAGCGGATAGATAAGTCGCTGCCGCCGCCCTCTACCCTTTCGGCGCCGCCCGTGCGACGCATGCCGTCGCCCGAGCAATTAAGTATACTGTCCCCCTTTTTTCGTCAGGTGACGACGAAGTCTAGGTTGGTCAGGGCGAGGTTGGTGCTGAGGACCGCGAACTGGATAGCGCCGCCGGAGCCGCTGCCGTCGAGGTCGTAGAAGAGCGCCCCGGTGGTGTTGTCGTAGATCAGCTTGTCGTTGGCGTCGAGTGCGGCGGTGCCGATGACGAACAAGCCGACGGCGAGCGTGCCGGTCTGGGTCAGCGAAGTGAAGATGCCGTTCTCGAGCTGAAAGCTGTCATCGACGACGTTGAAGTCGATCACCGAGTCGAGGTTGCTGTTGGCGTCGAGCGCCGTGGCGAAGCGGAAGATGTCGTTGCCGTTGCCGCCGGTCACGGTGTCGTTGCCGAGACCACCAGCGAGCGTGTCGTTTCCCTGCCCCCCGTCGAGCACGTCCGCGCCGAGCCCGCCGCTCAGGCTGTCGTTGCCGTCGAGTCCGCGCAGCGTATCGCTGCCGGCATTGCCGCTCAGCTTGTTGGCCAGCTCGTTGCCGGTCAGTGTCTGACCAGTCGTCACATTGAGGTAGAGGTTCTCGACCGACACGCCAGTCGCGAGCGTGTAGTCGCCATAGCCGTATGCAGTGTCGGTGCCCTCAACTGCCAGTTCGACGATGACATCGTTGCTGCCGACGTAATATATGTCATTGCCCGTGCCACCCGTGAGCGTATTGATCGCGCCGTTCGCCTGACCGTAAAGTCGGTTGTCCAGATCGTTGCCGGTGCCATCGATTGCTGCACTGCCCGTCAGATAGAGTCGCTCCAGATTGGCGCCCAGCGTCCAGCTGACCGAGCCATAGACGATGTCGTTGCCTTCACCGACCAACTCGACGACGACGTCGTTTGCGTCGACGTAGTACGCGTCGTCGCCCGCCCCACCAGCCAGCGCATTTCCAGCAGCGTTGGTGTAACCCACGAGCGTGTTGGCAAGCTCGTTGCCGGCACCGGCGATCGCCGCATTACCCGTCAGATAGAGCCGCTCGAGGTGGTCACCGAGTGTCCAGCTTACCGAGCTGTACACGGTGTCCTTGCCCTCGCCCAGCAGTTCGACGACGCTGTCACCCGCATGGTCGACCGTGTACGTGTCGTCGCCCGGTCCACCTCGCAACAGGTCGACGCCCAAGCCACCGTTGAGGCTGTCGTTTCCTTCGAAGCCGATGAGCGTATCGTTGCCACTGTTGCCGCGCAGGTTGTTGGCCAGTTCGTTGCCGGCCAGCGTGTGGCCGGTCGTCACATTGATGTAGAAGTACTCGACCGAAACGCCGGCCGCGAGCGTGTAATCGCCATAGCCGTAGGCGGTGTCGGTGCCCTCCCCGGCCAGTTCGACGATGACATCTTTGCTGCCGACGTAATAGGTGTCATTGCCCGGGCCACCCGCGAGCGTATTGATCGCGCTGTTCGACTGGCCGTAAAGTCGGTTGCCCAGATCATTGCCGGCGCCATCGATCGCTGCACTGCCCGTCAGATAGAGCCGCTCCAGATTGGCGCCGAGCGTCCAACTCACCGAGCTGTACACGTAATCGTTCCCTTCACCAGGCAGCTCGACGACGCTGTCACCCGCATGGTCCACCGTATAGGTGTCGTCGCCCAGTCCGCCGCGCAGCAGGTCGGCACCCAGCCCCCCGTTGAGGCTGTCATTCCCCGCTCCGCCGTCGATGACGTTGGCCGCTGCGTTCCCCGTCCCCTTGAAGTTGCCGCTGCCAACGAAAACCAGGTTCTCCAGTTCAAGCCCGAGGAGGTAGCTGGCGAGCGTCGTGCGCACCGTATCCGTTCCGCCGCCGGGGCGTTCGACGATGACATCCGCGGCCACGTCCACGACATAAACATCGTCACCCACCCCGCCGTCGAGCGTGTCA
>DDUX01000111.1:20925-27340 GCA_002345025.1 Candidatus Accumulibacter iunctus
CCCGCCCCGCCGTCGAGGGTGTCAACACCCGCTCCACCATCAAGGAAATCGTTGCCTCGCCACCCACGCAGCGAGTTCGCCGCATCGTTGCCGATCAGCGTGTCGTTGCCATCACCGCTGTCAGCGTTCTCGATGATCGTGCCGGCGCTTATCGTCACCTCCTGCCCGGCGATCAGCGAAACATGAGCGGGCCGCAGGTCGAGCAGCGTGTCGCCGGCAATCGCCGCGGCGTTGATCGCGTCCATCCCGCCGGCGTCGGACAGCACGCGCCGCGAAGCATCGGCAGCGGACAGCGCCGCAAACTCGCCGGTGTAGAGGTAGGTGTCGTCGCCCGCAAGATCGCCGTACGCGCGAATGCCCCAGGCGTACACCACGCCGGTCGCCCCCACCTGCATATCGGTGACGGTCAGCGTCCAGTTGCCACCCGAGAACTCGCCCCAGTCGCGGGTCGTCGAGAAAGTGAAGTAGATGTTCCCCTGCGACGTCGACGGGTTTTGCACGAGCACGCTCTCGGTACCATCCGGCGCCGTCAGCGTCACGCGCAACTGCACGAGGTACGGGTGCGCCAGAGCGAGGTCGACCTCGACGCGATCGATGCGCAGACCCGCAGCGAGCGTGATCGTGCTCGAGGCGCTGCCGCCGTCCGGGATGGCAATCGGCGATGCCGGGTACTGCAGGCCCTCGGCAACCCACTCGTTGAGCGAGGTGGAGACGCTGCGCCAGCTCTCGGCGACACGCACCGCCGCATAGGCATCGACCAGGCCGAAGCCGTAATCGTGGCTGACGTGCATGCCGCCACCGTTCCAGTTATCCGCGGCGTTGAACGACCAGCTCGCCGGACTACCGGTGCGCACCGCCGTCGCCGCCAGGATCTCCTGCACGTCGCGCCAGCCGAGGCCGGGATTGGCGTCGAGCAGGAGCGCGGCAATCCCGCTGACCATCGGCGCCGCGAACGAGGTTCCGTTCAGCGTCGCGTAGTCGCCGCTCGCGTAACCCGCGCCATCGACCCGGTCGGTCGTCGTGATGCCGTGGCCGGGTGCAGCGACCAGCAGCGCCGCGCCGGGCGTCGAGTAATAGGTGACGTTGCCGCCGCTGTCGGTCGCGGCGACGGCGATCGTGCCGCGGTGGTTCTGGAAGCCGTGGTAATTGACGTCCTGGCCTGAGGTCCGCGCGTTGCCGGCCGCCATGACGACGATCGTCCCCAGCCCGCCGCGCCCCGCCGCCAACGCCGTCGCCAGCGCATCGCCGATCGGCGCGAAGTCCGGATCGAGGAAGTTGTCGCCGAAGAAGCCGTCGAAGCCCCAACTGTTGTTGGCCACATCGACCGCCGTCAGCAGCTGGAAGGCGGCGACAAGCTGCTCGAGCGTACCGTTGGCGCCGAAGCCGATGCGGTAGCCGACCAGGCTCGCTCCCGGAGCGACACCGGCGCCGCCGACCCCGTTGTTCAGCGCCGCCGCGATGACGCCGGACACGGCCGTACCGTGCCGGTCGCTGGATTCACCGGGGAATGCATCCGCATCCCGATCCCGTGTGTCGTAGGCCAGATCGCTCCGATAGTTGGCGGCGAGGTCCAGGTGCGTGTACTCGACGCCGTCGTCGATCACCGCGACGACGATCCCGCTGCCGCGGTAGTCGTCCCAGGCGCGCATCGCGTTGACGCCCTTGACCGCCCCACTGGCATCACCAAGGTACCAGTAGCTCGGGAGAAGCGGGTCGGAGTAGACGCCCTGGCTGGTCACGGTGCGCCCGTTGGCAGTCGTCGGCATGTTCGGGGAAAAGCTGGCCATGGATTGAGCTCCCGATGAATGTGACAAGAACAAGGTGGGCTACGGCATTTCGACATCGGCTAACGGAATCGGTGCAGCTTGGCCCAATGCGAGGGCCATTCGGTGACAGTATCCTGATTGCGCGCTCGGCCAGCTTAGCCCATCCGGTCGAGGCGTGAAGGAAGCAAGTATACTGTCACCGATGTTGCACACCCAGTGATACGATGAAGCGTCAGCGAGTTGGCGGAGACCGCACATGACGGCGTTGAATAGCCCTCACGACCGCTTTTTCAAGGCGGTGTTCGGGCGGACCGAGGTGGCGGCGGAGTTCCTGGAACGTTATCTGCCGGCGGCAGCCGGACAGGCTCTGGACTGGAAGACCTTGCGCACGGCCAAGGATTCGTTTCTCGATCCGGAACTTGCGCTGCATCCCGCGGACCTGTTGTACACCGTCGATCTCCGCAGCGGCGGAGCCGGCTATGTGCACGTGCTGTTCGAACACAAGAGCTACGTCGAGTCGCGAATCGGCCTGGACCTCCTGCGTTACCGCGTGCGGATCTGGGAACAATGGCTGAACGCCGGGAATTCCGGTCGCCTGCCCGTTGTCGTACCGGTCGTTGTGTATCACGGCGCGGCGAGCTGGTGCGTCAGCCGGCAATTCGCCGATGAGGTCGAGGACGCTCCGGCCCTGCGCGCCTATGTGCCGGCGTGTGTCTATCACCTGATCGACCTGAGCGGATACCGGGACGACGAGCTGCAGGGTGCGGTCATGCTGCATACGGCGCTGCTGACCCTGAAGTACATCTTCCGGAACGAGTTGAGCGAACGGCTGCCGGAAATCCTGGGACTGCTGCGGGACCTCGCGCAGAGCTCAATGGGGTTGGACTATGTCCGTACGCTTTTACGGTACCTGGCGCAGGCGGCGAGCATCGACCGCTTGAGCGGTGACGAGTTGCGCCAGGTAGTGACAGAAACTTTGAGTGGTGGAGGTGAACTGATGCTGACGATTGCCGAGCAATGGGAACAACAGGCGATGGAGAGAGGGATCGAAAAGGGGATCCAAAGGGGAATTGAAAAGGGAATTCAAAAGGGAATCGAGCAAGGCGAAGCACGGTTGCTGAAGCAGTTGTTGACCTGGCGCTTCGGAGCCTTACCGCCCTGGGTCGAGAGCCAGCTCGCAGGCGCTGAACCGGAGCGCCTGGAGGCGTGGGCGAAGCGCGTGCTCGACGCACAGACCCTTGACGCCGTGTTCGTCGAAGGGATACGGTGACAGTATACTCAATTGCAAGCTTGGACCGATCACACGCCGCCGCACCCACCCCAGCGCCACCTTCGCAACAACAACCCGCGGGGTAATTGATCACCCCCCCGGCTGGCACGACGGGCTGGGGTGGCTTGAAGCAACCCCAGGGTAGCGCTTGGCTGGCACGCCCCACTTTATGCTGTAGAAGCCCGATTCATCGGGCGATTAGAACTGAGCGTGAGGTAGAAATCCTCCCGGCCACGTCGACCGCGAGCAACGATCCGCCGCCTGTCGGCCAGAAGCACTCAGAGATACATATACTGTCCCCGAATTACATAACCTTGCAGATTGATGATCGCATTGATAATATGACATGATGTATCGTCACAGAATCGTATCCGAAAGGCTGCAAAGGCTCGTGGAAGCCTTTCCGGTCGTCGTCCTCAGTGGTGCCCGCCAAGTAGGCAAGACCACGCTGCTCCGCCACCTTTTTCCCAAGCTTGACTATGTGGTGTTCGACGCCAGCCTGGATGTCGAAAATGCGCGGCGGGAGCCCGATCTTCTTCTGCGCAACCATCCCGCACCGGTCATCCTGGATGAAATCCAGTATGCGCCCGAGGTAGTGGCAGCCATCAAGCGTCACGTCGACCGTGACCCCCATCGTGTGGGTCAATATCTGGTGACCGGATCGCAGCAGTGGCAGGTTCTACGTTCCGTTTCGGAAAGCCTGGCCGGACGTGCAGCCTTCCTGGACCTCTACGGTTTCTCCCTGCAGGAAATCGCCAATTCAGATACTGGCTGGCTAAGCCGCTGGCTGGAAGCGCCGGATGCCTTCTTCGACTGGAGCCGCCAAGCTGCACTTCACGAAACGAATCTGCCGTCATGGCTCTGGCGGGGAAGCCTGCCCCGCGCAATCGAAATCGACGAAGATCTGATACCGGACTTCTGGGCCGGCTACCACCGCACTTACGTCGAGCGAGACGCCAGGCTGGCCGGTGGCATCGAAGACTGGCAGGACTTTGGCCGCTTCGTTCGTCTGATGGGCGCGCTGACCGCCCAGGAAATCAACTACAGCCAGTTGGGCCGGGAAATCGGGATGACCCCGCAAACCGCCCGGCGTTGGTTGGGCATCATGGAAGGCACGTATCAGTGGTTTTCCCTCCCGGCCTTCTCGGGAAACCCCGCCAAGCGAGTCTCCTTACGCCCCAAAGGACACCTCGCCGACACCGGCCTGGCCTGCCACCATACGCAAATTTCCTCTCCCCGGGCCTTGACCGCCCACCCCCTGTTCGGTGCCTTGTTCGAAACGGCCATGGTCAATGAACTGATCAAACAAGCGTCCCGGCTACCCACCCGCCCAACATTTCACCACTGGCGCGCCGCCGGCGGGGCCGAGATCGACATCCTCCTGGAACGTGACGGCATGCTCTATCCCATTGAGATCAAGCTCACCGCCAACCCAAACCGGCGCATGGCAAAAGGTATCGAAGCCTTCCAGGCCGCACATGCCCATTTGAACTGTGGACCAGGCGCACTCCTCTGCCCCGTGGAACAAACGCGCTGGGTCAGTGAAAACGTATTGGCAATACCGTGGAACCTGATTTGAGGCGATGGAACTAGGCATTCAGGATTCAGAAAGGGATCGAGAAAGGCGAGGCACGGCTGCCGGAACAGCTGCTGACCCGATCCGCGCGGAAGCATGGGCAAGGGGCACGCTCGCAGCTATTACGGTGACAGTATATTCAATAGCAATAGCAATGTTGATGGCACACTTGGACCGCCCAGACGCTGCTGCGCCCGCCCGGAAGCCACGCCCCACACCCTCCCGTGCGGTACTCCACGCCCGCTTTGTCCGACAAGAGGCTGGCGCCGACGCAGCGTCCCGACTTCGCGCAGGCAGTCGTGGCTCTGGCGCAAGCGCACGGACAGGCCGTGGTCATGATCAACGACGATCCGCAGCTGGCTCATGCGGTCGGCGCCCAGGGACTGCATCTCTGGTCGAGTCGGCTGTGGGAGATCGATCAACGTCCGGATTTCGAGCGGATCGCCGCCTCGTGTCACAGCGCCGCCGATCTGGCGCGGGCAGCCCAACTCGGTCTCGACTTTGTCGTCCTTGGCCCGGTGTTGCCGACCGCCAGCCACACGGGGTCGAACGGTATCGGCTGGACGCAGTTCTCGCGCTGGTGGTGCAGCATACCTCTTTTTCTAACCGCACTCCGGAGCTACGGCTTGCAGGAAAGTGGAAACGCGGGCTGGTTCGAAAGTTTCCCCGATTCTCCGCAGTCGCTTGTGAACTTATCATTGGGCAATCAGTGAGCTTGATTGTTGGCCACCGGAACATGCCTGGCCAAGTCCATGCTGTCATGAAGCAATCGGAGGACATCGATGATTCGACCTTCCGCTTCCTTGAAAACCACAAAATGGCGACCTTTTCTGCCTTGCCGAGCCACATGCAAGGTGCGGATGCCTGATCCAATATCGTCCCGCGCTTTGGCCCCCAGAATTTCTGGCCCATCATGCAAGGCCTCAATCGCCAGCGTCACGGTCTCGGCGTAGTACTCTGCCTGGCGAGCGCCGAAGTTCTCAGCAGTCCATGCGGCGATGTCGAGAAAATCCAGTTCGGCGCGCTCTGCCAACCGAATCTGCCAGACAAAGCTCATGCAGCAGCGATCGCTTTGTCCGTGATGAATTTGAGGTGGCCCCGCAGCGATTCTTTGGCCTCAAAGGTCTTGAATCGGCCAGCCTCAACGTCTGCGATCCCCACTTGCACAGCAGACCGAAGCGCCTCAAGACGGCAAGCATCTTCGGCCTCGCGTTGCTCAACGAGACGAAGACCCTCACGCAGAACTTCACTGGCGTTTTGGTAACGACCGCTGGTGACCAACTGCTCGACCAGCGAGGCTTGGTGCTCGGTGAGCACAACATTGCGCGTAGGCATGCCAAGCTCCATCTAGTGGCTATTGGCAGATTATGCCAACCCCGACGGCTTGGGTCAATCGCCGGCAGCCGTAAAGACCACGTTGCGAACCACCAGCAGTTGATGACCCAGAAAGAACTGGCCAAGCGCTGGAGCGTTGCCGAGGCCACCTTGGAACGATGGCGTAGTACTCCAGCCCGAGGCAGCGGACCAGGGCCGGGTCGAAGAGGTTGCGGCCGTCGAAGATCAATGGCTGCTTGAGCAGCCCAGCGTACGCTCAAAGTCCGGAGTCTTGAAGGCACTTCTCTCGGTGGCGAGTAACAGGGTATCCCCATGGCGCTACGCGTCAGGCAGGTTGCGAGGGCTGGTGGACAGTTGAATGCTCCGGCCCCGAGTTTTCTCTTGTTGCCGAGTGGCGACGTCAGTCCTGACAGTGATAGGATGAAACTTCAGCGAGTTGGCGGAGATCGAGGTCGGAAGAGAGGCGTG
>DDUX01000112.1 GCA_002345025.1 Candidatus Accumulibacter iunctus
CGACGAAGAGCTTGCTTCGCTTGCCATCGAGCGCGACGCGTTTCATGGCGAATGGAACTACCGGCTGATACCTCGGAACAATGACAAATAACCTTTATTGTTCAAGTTATTTTTGCTTGCGTCCTAAGCAGCGCCTGCGTGCGCGACGCGTGTTCGGCCGGCGGCACGCCGGCGAGCAGTAGCGGCACGCAGATGTTCTGGCGCGCTTCACGCGACAGCTCCGCGATCTGTTTCGCCAGTTCGGCGTGCGCGGGGCCATCGCCTTCATCCGAGCATCCTGCGCCGCGCCCTGGTTCGATCCTGCGCGGATGCGCGCGCTCCTCGCCAAACCCTTTCTCCTGCAACTCGAGTGACCTGTCCCGGACGGCCCCAGAAACCACCCCAAGCAGTGCGCTCTGTGCAGGGATAGGCTCGCCCAGAGATCAAAACGGAGTTCCTGCCACCTATCGACACCCTCTTTACCCACCCCACACCACCGGCGGATCCAGCGCTCACTTGCCGCCAGCCTCCCGCAATCTGACCGCTCCAGCGGCGAAAGCGGGGGTTTCCGGCGAACGGGTCCGATTCGGTAGGGTCATGCGTCAGGGTTGGGAGAGTTGCAAGCAGATTGCGAATCGGGGAAAAATCGCTGATAATCCCGCCTCTCGGAGAACCCCGACCTCCCGGGCAAAGTCCATTCGTGACGACCCGCCAGTTCCAACGTACCGGAAGAACACAAGATGAAAGAGAAGATTCACCCCGCCTACAACGAGATCACGGTGACCTGCTCCTGCGGCAATGTTTTCACCACCAGATCGACGATGAAGAAGGCTCTGCACGTCGAAGTCTGTGCAGCCTGCCATCCTTTCTACACCGGCAAGCAGAAGATCATCGACACGGCCGGCCGCGTCGAGAAGTTCAACCAGAAGTACGGCGCCATGCGCAAGACGGCCTAGGTCGAACGGCGGGGTCGACCACGAAGGCAGCCCCGAGGCTGCCTTTTTCGTTTTCCGCCAGGCCCACTCCTACGGCAACAGCGCTCAGATGCTGGAATCCGCCAAGCCGGTTCGCTGTCGGGGCATCACCCTGCCGCCAAGCGGCTGGAGCCTCGCAGTCCTGCTCGCTCTCTATGTCCTGACCGGCCTCATCGGCCACGATCCGTGGAAGAATGACGACGCCGTGACCATCGGCGTCGTACACGAAATGCTGTCGAGTGGCAAGTGGTTGGCGCCAGGCCTCGCCGGCCGGCCCTATCCTGACGCACCGCTGTACTACTGGATGGCCGCGAGCAGCGGCTACCTGTCCTCCTGGCTGCTGCCGCTGCATGACGGTGTCCGCCTGGCCAGCGGCATGTGCACCCTTCTGGCGCTTGCCTTCATCCTGCTCGCGGCGCGCGAACTGCACGGCCGCGCCGCGGCGCCCGCGGCGCCTCTGCTGCTGGCCGGCAGCATCGGCTTCCTGTTCCACGCGCACGAGGCGCAACCCATGCTGGCGACCCTGGCAGCGCATGCAGCCGCCTACTGGGGACTGACGCAAATCGACCGTCGACCCCGCCGTGGCGTCCTCGTCTTCGGTACGGCTCTCGGCCTCGGCCTGCTGACCAACGGCCTGGCGGCGATGCTGCCACTGCTGCCGGTCGCGGCCTTTGTTGCCTGGCGCTCGGAAAACCGACAGCGCGCTGCGGTCCTGCTGGCTGGCTCGCTGCTGCTGGCCGCCCTCCCCGCCGCTGCGTGGCTCGTTGCCCTGTCGCTCCGCGACCCGTCCTATCTCGCTGCGTTCAGGCTGGCCGAGCTGAACCAGCTCGGTGGCACCGCGCAACCCTGGCCGCGACTGCTGCGGCTCCTGCTCATGCTGCCGTGGTACGCATGGCCGGCTTTTCCGCTCGCCGCCTGGACTCTGTGGGCGAAACGCAGGCATCTGTGCAGCATGCCTCTTGCCCTGCCCATCGTCGCCCTGCTGTTCGCCCTGCCGATGCTCAGCGTCTGGCTGGACGCCCGCAGCGCATCGGCGCTGCTCCTGCTGCCGCCGCTGGTGCTTCTGGCCGTTCCCGGAGTCGGCTCGCTACGACGTGGCGCCGCCAACGCGTTCGACTGGTTCGGCATGATCACCTTCAGCATTCTGGCCATCCTCGCCTGGATCGGCTGGTGCGCGATGACCTTTGGCTGGCCGGCAAGCCTTGGCCGGCAGTCCATGCGCCTGGCGCCCGGCTTCATTGCCCACTTCAGCCTCATCGCTGCCTGCTTCGCACTGCTGGCGACAGCGGCCTGGTGTTGGCTCATCGTCACCACGGCACGCTCGCCGATGCGGGGGATCATGCACTGGATGGCCGGCCTGACGCTCTTCTGGCTGTTGATCGCGACGCTCTGGATGCCCTGGATCGACCACATCAAGACCTATCGTCAGGCGGCCACTTCGCTGGCGAAAAACCTGCCGGCGAGCTACGGATGCATCGCCAATGTCAACGTGGCCGATCCCGTGCTGGCATCGCTCGACTACTTCGCAGGGATACGCACGCTGCCCGCCGGATCGGCCGCCGCCAAGAACTGCGAGTTGCGCCTGACCCATGGCTCGCCGAGGGACGGTGGTGTGGCGGCTGGCAGCGGCTGGCGCAAGATTTGGCAGGGCGGACGTCCTTCGGATCGCCGCGACAGCGAGCAACTGCAGCTCCATTCGCGCAGCAGCAGGCGCAGCCCAGGCTCCGACAGCTGAGGCGGCGGGCGGACACCACAGCCTCGCGTCGTCACGGCCGAATGAAATTCTCGCGGTAGTACTGCAGTTCGCAGATCGATTCGCGGATGTCTGCCAACGCAGTGTGGTCGGCCCTCTTGACGAAACCCCTGGCGACCTCGGGTTTCCAGCGCCGGCAAAGTTCCTTGAGGGTGCTGACGTCCAGGTTGCGATAGTGGAACCATGCCTCGAGCTGTGGCATGTAGCGCAGCATGAAGCGCCGATCCTGACCAACCGAGTTGCCACACATCGGACTCGCGCCCTGCGCCACGTGCGTGCGCAGAAAGAGCAGCGCGTCCGCCTCGACCGCTGCCTCGTCAAGCACCGACGCCCTGACCCGCTCAATCAGCCCCGAGCGACCGTGCGTCTTCCGGTTCCATTCGTCCATCGCCTCGAGACAGAAGTCGCTCTGGTGCACCACCCATACCGGCGACTCGGCAATCGTCACCAGCTGATTGTCGGTAAGGACCATCGCCAGTTCGATGATGCGGTCCCGCTCGGGGTCGAGCCCGGTCATCTCCATGTCCAGCCAAACGAGGCGATTCTCGACCTCTGCCATATAATCCCACCTGCGCCACGAAAACGCCACATTGTGTCACAGCCTCATGCCAAACGTCTTGTCCTTTTCCTTCATCGCCGCCCTGCTGCTGATGTGCGCCCTCCGACTCTGGCTGGCCCGCCGCCAGGTTGCCTGCGTCATGGCACACCGGGCAGCGGTCCCGGCCGGCTTTGCCGACCGCATCGAGCTCAAGGCCCACCAGAAGGCGGCTGACTACACCGTCGCGCGTACCCGCTTCGGCAGACTCTGCCTTGCCATCGAAGTCGCGCTGCTGCTCGTCCTGACCCTTGGCGGTGGCCTGCAGACGATCCACGACTTCTGGTCGCCGCGCGTCGGCGGCCTCGCCTATGGCGTCGCCGTGATCTTCAGCGTCGTCTTGGTCTCGGCCGTGGTCGATCTGCCGCTGACGCTCTATCGCCAGTTCGTCATTGAAGAGCGCTTTGGCTTCAACCGAATGACGGCGACCCTGTTTCTCGTTGACCTGGCGAAGCAGGCTACGCTCGGACTGGTCATCGGCATACCGCTGCTGCTCGCCGTGCTGTGGCTGATGGACCACATGGGACCGTGGTGGTGGTTGTATGTCTGGCTCTTCTGGTGCGCGTTCAACCTTCTGCTGCTGTTCCTCTATCCGACCTGGATTGCCCCTCTGTTCAACAGCTTCGCACCACTCGAAGACGCCGCCCTCCAGGCCCGCATCGAGGCGCTGCTGACGCGCTGCGGCTTCGCCAGTTCCGGGCTCTTCGTCATGGACGGCTCGAAGCGGTCGAGTCACGGCAACGCCTACTTCACGGGTTTTGGCCGCAGCAAGCGGATCGTCTTCTTCGATACCCTGCTCGAGCGGCTGCAGGCGGGCGAGATGGAAGCCGTTCTGGCACACGAACTGGGGCATTTCCGGCACCACCACGTAACCAGGAGGATGCTCATCCTGTTCGTCGTCTCGCTCGCCTTCCTCGCCGTTCTGGGTCAGCTGATCGATGCCGAATGGTTCTTCCGCGGCCTTGGCCTGAGCAACGAGAACACTGCCCTGGGACTGCTGCTCTTCTTTCTCGTCGGTCCGGTCTTCACGTTCCTGCTGACACCTCTGCTCAGCCTGCTGTCACGCCGCGACGAATACGAAGCCGATCGCTACGCCGCGGCCAACGCCTCGGCAGACGACCTCGTCGCGGCTCTGGTGAAGCTCTATCAAGACAATGCCGCCACCTTGACCCCGGACCCGTTACACTCGCTCTTTTATGACTCACACCCCCCCGCTGCGCTGCGCGTTGCGCGCCTGCAGGGCAGGTAAGACACACAATCTTGAGGAGCCAGTTGATGTCAGGACAACAGGATCTCGCAGGCGAACACTGCCGTCCACTGCGCGGCAGTGAGCACGCCATCGACCCGACGCAGGCCGCCGCACTGCTCAGCAGCCTGCTGGGCTGGCAGATCGACGAAACCGGCTGCCTGCAAAAGGCGTTCGGCTTCAGCAGCTACACCGCCACCATGCTCTTCGTCAACATGGTCGCTGGATTGGCCGAGCGCGAAAACCATCACCCCGATCTCGAGGTCGGCTATGGCCGCGTCATCGTCCGCTACAGCACGCACGACGTTGGCGGACTGTCGCGCAACGATTTCGTCTGCGCGGCCAAGATCGAGGCACTGGCAAGGATTTGACGGTAACCGGAACGGTCGTCGCTGCCTACGGGCGGCAATATCGCGTCGAGCTTCCCGACGGCGCAAGCACGCTCTGCGTGACTCGCGGCAAGAAGGGCGAACTGGTCTGTGGTGACCGCGTGCTCATCGAGGAACTCGACTCCGGGCACGGAGTGATCGATTCGCTCGCACCACGGCAAACCCTGCTCTATCGCTCCGACCCGGGTCGAGCGAAGCTGATCGCCGCCAACGTGACGCAGATCGTCATCGTCGTCGCCACCGAGCCACCGTTTTCGGACGAACTGATCACCCGCTGCATCGTCGCAGCCGAAAGCCAGGGCATCGCCGTCCTGATCGTCCTCAACAAGTGCGATCTCGAAGAGCGCGTGGCAGCGGCGGCCGCGACCCTAGCACCGTACGAGCGCCTCGGCTACCGCGTCCTCAGGCTGACCGCTCGCGAGGATGCCAGCCCGCTCGCCGAGCACCTGTCGCATCACCTCAGCCTGCTGATCGGGCAATCCGGCATGGGCAAGTCGACGCTGATCAACGCCCTGATCCCGGACGCGCAGGCCCGCACCAGAGAGATTTCTCACGCGCTCCACAGCGGCAAGCACACGACGACGCACGCCCGCCTTTATCGTCCGAGCACCCAGTCGGCACTGATCGACTCACCCGGACTGACCGAGTTCGGGCTGCACCACCTGTCGTCCGGAGAGATCGCTCTGGCTTTCGTCGAGTTGCGCCCGCTGCTGGGCAGCTGTCGGTTCCGTAACTGCCGCCACGACCGGGAGCCGGATTGCAGCGTGCTGGCGGCGCTCGCCCGCGGCGAGATCGATGCCCGCCGCTTTGCCGCCTTTCGCGCACTCTGTGCTGAAATCGACTGACCCGCCAGGAGAAGCCTTCACATGAGCGACATCATCATCCGCCGCCGCCACGGCAAGAGTCTCGCCGAGGCACGCGCCGCGGCCGAACACATGGCGACCGAGCTGAACGAGGAATTCGACCTGAGCTATTCCTGGAGTGGCGATGTCATGCGCTTCAAGCGGCCCGGTGTCTCCGGCGACTTGGCGGTCGATGAGCGTGACGTCGCCCTCCACATCCGCCTGGGATTCCTGCTCTTCGCGCTCAAACCGACGATCGAGCGCGAGATTCACCGCTTCTTCGACGAGAACTTCCCCGTCTGAAGCAGCGGCTTCGCGGCGGGCGTCGGCAGTGGCTCAGCCGGCCCGCAACTGCTCCACCAGAGCAATGTACTGCTGCATCGCATCTTCGCCCGCCGTGCCCTGCAGCGCCGCCCAGGCGTCGAACTTGGCACGACCAACCATGTCGGTAAATCCCGGACGCCGGCCGCTGACGTCGCCGTCGCCGGCCTGCTTGTAAAGCGCGTACAGTTTCAGCAGGCTGGCGTTGTCCGGACGCTCGGGCAATGTCTTGGAATTGGCCACGGCGGCCTCGAACTGGGCTTTCAGGTCACTCACGCTGGTTTCTCCGGTTGATGATCGGTTGCGACGGCTTGCTATTATATGGGCTTGCATTTTCCCCGGGGCCCCTGCAATGAGCGCGCGCGAGAGACTCAGCAGCGTCGACACCGCCTGGCTGCGAATGGACCGACCCGAGAACCTGATGCAGATCCTGGGGATCATGGTCTGCAGCGGCCGGATCGATGACGAGCGACTGAAGCGGACGGTTGCCCGGCGCCTGCTGCATTACCGACGCTTTCGGCAGATCATCAGCGAGGAAATGGATGGCACCTGGTGGGTGGACGATGTGGGCTTCGACATCGACGCACATGTTCGCCATTCGCTCCTGCCGGCCCCCGGCGGCCAGCTTGAACTGCAGAAGTTCGTTGCCGAGATGGCCAGTACGCCGCTCAACACCGCCCGGCCGCGCTGGGAGTTCAACGTCGTGCACACGGCCGACGGCAACTCGGCAATCGTCATCCGCATCCACCACGCCATCGCCGACGGGATCGCCCTGATCGGCGTCATCGACTCGCTGACGGATGACCGGGTCGATGCCCCCGCGCACAGGGAACACCCGGCGACGGTGGCAACGGAGCGGCCGGCGCGCCGGCAAGCGGAAGGCAGCGGCGACACGAGCAGCACTTTCTGGCGTACGGTCATCGAGCCGCTGGCCGATGCGGCCCAGGCTTCGCTCAGTCTCGGCGGCAACCTCTGGGGGCAATACCTGGGCCTACGCCGGGATCCGGGAGGAATCCGCGATTACGCCAGCGTCGCCGGGGCGATCGCCCACGAAGTCGGCAGACTCGCGCTGATGCCCGACGATAGCCGCACCCGCTTCAAGGGACGGGCGTGCAGCGCCAAGCGCGTTGCATGGTCTGAGCCGCTGCCGCTGGCGGAGATCAAGGCCGTTGGCAAGGTACTCTCGTGTTCGGTCAACGACCTGCTGCTGGCATCGGTCGCTGGCGCCATGCGCAGCTATCTGGTGCACCACGGGGATGCCGTCGAGGGAGTCGAGATTCGTGCCATGGTACCGGTCAACCTGCGGCCTGCAGGTGACGGAGAGGAACTTGGCAACCGCTTCGGCCTCGTCGCTCTCGACTTGCCGCTCGCCAGCGACAACCCGCTCTCCCGCCTGTACGCAACGCGCGCCAGAATGACCGCGCTGAAGTCCTCTTATCAGGCCGTGCTGACCTTTGCCCTGCTCGGCGCAGCCGGCATGGCGCCGAGATTCATCGAGGAGCAGATCCTCAGGCTATTGACCAGCAAGACGACGGCGGTGATGACCAACGTCCCGGGTGCACCGCAAACGCGCTTTCTCGCCGGCAGCAAGATCGAGCGGGAACTGGCGTGGGTACCGCAAGCCGGCGACATCGGCATCGGCGTCAGCATCCTGTCCTACAACGGCAGCGTCCAGTTCGGCCTCATCACCGACAGGAACATGGTGGACGATCCGCAACGGATCGCCGACCAGTTCGCCCACGAATTCGAAAAGCTGCTCTGGCTGGCACTCCTCGAACCTCCGGATCGGCTGACCGATCCGCAGCTTGTCGCCGACGATGTGCTCGCCCTGAGCCGCGGGAGCGGTAGGCCTTCTTGAGCGGCCTCCGCCTTGCGGTCAATCAATCCGCTCCGCGGCGCGGCGCGCTCCGCTCCTCCCGCCGACGCCCGGCCATGAATGGCCGGGCTGCTTGCGCCGCCTTCTTCACGACCTCTCAGTCGGCGAGTTCGGCTTTCGCAGCCTCGACATCGAGCCGCTCCATGGCGTCCATGGGTACGCAGGCGGCAGCTTCCTGGTAGAGGCGCTCGGCCTCCTTCATCTTTGCCTTGCCGAACATCAGGACCAGCGCGTTGGCATACTCGATGCGGGTGATCGCCGAGTCGGGGTTGAGTTTCAGCGCTGCCTCGAGGAATTCCCTGCCCGTATCCTTCTTGACACCGTAGGTGATGCCGCCCACCAGCGCTCCGACCTTGTCGATCACCTCAGCGTGATACGCACCGAGGGCAATGTGCGCGTCGGCGTGCGCCGGCTGCAGCGCAAGCGCCTGCGTCAGGCTGTGCTTGATCTTGCCACCCAAACCCTGCGCCAACGCCTTGACGACCGAAATGCTCTGGCTGTAGCGACCCAGGGCGAAGGCATGCAGATACCAGGCATTGGCATCGGCCGCGGTCTTCTCCTGCTGCTCCTCGCAACGTTGCGCCACCTCGTTCAGCATGCTGAGCTTGCGCTCCTCGTTGGTCTCGAGATAGCTGGCATAGATCGTCGTTGCCTTGTTGGCGACGTTGTATCCAGCGATACCGCAAGCCAGCCCGGCAACGACCGCCTGTTCGAAATCGCCGGCGTGATAACTCCGCCAGGCATCCTGCAGTCTCGCGTCTTCCGGGAACGGCTCACAGTCGCCGCGATGCAGACGTGCCCAGTTCTTCTGCAACGCAGCACCAGCGAGGCTGTACGCCTTGTTGGGATAGGGAAACTTGTTCCAGGCCATGGGATCCTCCTCGATTGGTTGGCAAAGCTTTCTCACCTGCGCCAGTTCAGGCGGCCAGGTATTCCTGTGACAGCCTGTCGAGCAGGCCCTTCGATTCGCCGACGAGAAAGGGTGACAGCATCGCCATCACCTGGTAGACGCCGCGTCCGATACGACCACTCTCGAGCTTGCCACGTGGATCACAGGCGTACTCATAGGACAGCCAATAGGTGGCGATGACCGTCATGTTCGTCGCCAACGCACGCAACTCTTCGCTGCCGGCGCGCATCGCGCCCGCCAGGACCAGGCTCTCGCAGAGGGTCGTCGCCGTCCGGACCTTGTGCGCCAGGATCTGCCTGAAATGAATTTCCAGCAGGCGATTTCGCGTCAGCAGGTCGTTCAGGTCACGGTAGAAGAAACGGTACTTCCAGATCTGTTCGAAAAGCAGATGCAGGAACAACCAGATGTCTTCCACGTCGGCGGGTCGCCGGGTTGGTGCGGCGAGCATGTCCTCGATCTCCCGCTCGAAGACGGAGAAGATCGACTCCAGGATTTCATCCTTGTTGTGAAAGTGATAGTAGAGGTTGCCCGGGCTGATGTTCATCTCGTCAGCAATGACGCTCGTCGTCACGTTCGGCTCGCCAAAGTCGTTGAACAGGCGCAGGCTCGTTTCGATGATGCGCTCGCGAGTGCGCCGCTTCGGTTTCCTGTCCATCCGCTCTCTCTGTGGTCTCTCGGCGGAGACCAGAATAGCACTCCGAGAGGCGCCGGGGAATCCTCGTCGGCATCGACGCACGGCGCACGCCGCGGCGACGCGCGCCGCTCAGGCTCGTTGCGCCCGCAACCAACGTTCGAGGTCCGCCAGCGAGGCGTCCAGAGCGCCAGCGCTCGTAGCCAGGTCGGGGCGCCGCTTCTTCGGAAGAAGCGAACGACTGTGGTCCCGGAGCACGCCAAGATCGAGCTCGATACCGTGCCTGGCAAAAATCGGCCGCAACTCATGCCGCCGGCGGTAGAGGTCGCTGCGCGTCCGCTGGTAAGCGTGCTCGCAAAGCCGGCTGCGACCGCGATAGCTGAAGACGTTGGTGAAGAACATTTCGGCGTCGTCACGGGTCGGCTCGAAGAGGACGACATCGCGGCCCTTGAACTCGTGCCGGTAGCGATCCATGCCGGTGCGCATCCGCGAGTGGATGATGGCGCGGAAGGTCTGCGACAGGACCACCGGCAAACCACCGTCGACAAGGTGCTCGGGGGCACGCTGCGGATTCTCGTTCAGCCGCCGCCTGGCAGCCAGGCGTGAGTCGAAAGGCACCAGAGGGTTGATGCAGATCAGCAGTTCGGCGCCGGCCTGCAGCGCCACTGAAGCGTGCAGCGTCTTGATCAGGGCGCCGTCGACGAAATAGCGCTCACCGATGCGCACGGGCGGAAACAGCCCCGGCAACGCGGCACTCGCCTGGACGGCGACCGAAATCGGCACGTCGGCGTAGTCTGGCGAACCAAAGGCGACCGACTCACCGGTGTCGAGATCGGTCGCAACGATGAACAGGCGCCGCTTCAGTTGCCGGAAATCGTTCGTGCGGCCACCGCTGGAAAACAGCCGACGAAGCAGCTGATCGATTCCGGCACTGTTGAAGACCCCGGCCGGAATCGCATGACTCAGACCCTGGAAGGACTCGATCAGGCGCAGATGCCAGGGATCCGACAGGTACTGGCGAAGCGACGACCAGAATAGTGCCGGCACTGCCAGTGCGCGCCGCACGTACTCAGCGAAAGCGGGTCGCAGCAGCATCTCGGGGTCGAAGACTTCGTCGGTGTCATTCTCGACCAGCATCCGCGCCAGCTTGTCTGGTCCGAGCCCGTTGGCGACGGCGGCCGAGATGAACGCACCCGAGCTGACGCCGACATAGATTCCAAAGCCGGTGAAGTCTAGCCCCTCGAGGGCCTCGGCCAGAGCAGCCATCGCTCCGACTTCATAGATGCCCCCGACCGGGCCACCGCCGGCAAGCGCCAGACCGATCATCGAATGCGTCGTCGCAGTGGTCATGAAGAGAGTCCTTTCGCGATGGGAAAGCACACGACGGCGGGCTGGCGCAGCCAGTCACCGGCGAGATTCCGGGCCAGTCCGTCGGAGCCCGCGCCAGCAGTGGCGACAGCCGGCCACGGCGCGACCACT
>DDUX01000138.1 GCA_002345025.1 Candidatus Accumulibacter iunctus
GCCAGCGGCCAAGTCCCGCCGACGAGCTTCGCCCGGCGGAGGATCTCGCCGACCGTCGTCGGCGAACTCTTCACCACTCGAGCGATCTCGCGATGGCTGAGGCCGCCCTCGTGGGACAGCCGTAAAACGTGAACAATCTTGCGCATGGATAACCTGGTATTCGCCATGTGGGCCTCGGCAAATTGACCGAGGATGCCACAGTTATCCTGCGCGCTACGCTAGGACAAATGACTGTCCAGTTTGCGAGGTCGTTGCGCGTGCACAGCGCCTGGTGTTGGACCAGAAAAAAGGGGCGCTTGTAGGCATGCAGCTCGATGCGGCCACGGCCGATGTCGCCGATAAGGTTGCCCAGCGAGTAGTGAACTTCCTTGAACAGCGTGTCGGTCATGCGGTAGCGCCTTCCCTGGTCGAGTCCTGATCTACTGTCAGTTGATGACTGCGCGCGGATGCCACCCAGTCTTGAACCTGCTTCACACACTCGGGTAGCCGGTCGCGAATCTCGTAAACCCAGAATCGCTTGACGTCCCAGCCGAGCTCGATCAGGCGCTGATTCCGAAGCTGGTCTCGCAGGCACAGCTCACCAGTCCAGCTCCGGTGATAGCGCTCCCCGTCGACTTCGATGTTCAGGCGCCGGTTTCCTACGACAACCGCGAAGTCCAAGTCGAACTGCTCGACCGAGAACTGCGGGATCGGGCGCAGCCCCGCTTGATAAAGCGCCCGGTAGAACAGCCGCTCCCAGTCTGAAACCCGCTCTGGCCTGGACACGGCAGGGTAGTCGGCACCCAGGCTGGGCGCAGCAACCGCGGCGGCTGTGGCGGCATCCGCAGTCAGTCGCCCGACGTAGTCGGCAAACTGTGCCAGGTAGTCGACGCCCGACGCTGAAGCGGCGGCCCGATCGCCAACCACGTGCAGCAGCCCGCGCGCACGGGTGATGGCCACATTGAAAAGGTTGCCGTTGCTGCGCAGGAACGAAATGGCGCCCGGCGGCGCATCCTCCGAGATCACTGGAGAAAAGATCATCACGTCTCGTTCGTCGCCCTGGAATCGGTGCACCGTATCCACCAGCAACTCAGCGCGGGGACCAAGATTGGCCAGCTCGGGATGCTGTGCCAGCAGCTCCTGCATCAGCTGCGCCTGCGCACGGAACGGCGTGACGACACCCACCGTGCCTTGAAAATTGCGCACCACCAGCAAGTCGTGCAAGACCTCCAGGACAGCAGAAGCCTCCCGCGCATTCTGGGCGCCGCCGTTGCTGGGGCGAATGGTCTTGCCACGCACGTCCTGCCAAAAAACGCCCGGCTCTCGGTTGCGGGGCCGCTTCAGACTCTTGTAACGCGTCGCGACTCGAAGCTTTCCTTCGTAGAACGCATGGTTCGAAAACTCGATGATGTTGGCGTGCGAGCGGTGGTGATCGCGAAGGTTGATGATGTCATCCGCACCCGCAACTCCGGCGGCCAAGTCATACAGCGAGTTCACCGAATACATCCAGGCCGCTCGTGTCTCGACATGGCCGTACTTCTGCTGCAGCTCGCCTTCCTTCTGCCGCGTGACAGCGCTGATGTGGCGAAGCTGCATTGGGTCGCCGATGATCACGGATCGTTTCGCGCGGAACAGCAGCGGCAGTGCCGACGCGATGTCGCACTGGCTGGCTTCATCGATCACCACCAGGTCGAAGTACGCTTCCTCGAACGGCACCTTGCCGCGCGCCGAGAGTGACGTCACGGCCCAGCAAGAGAACAGTGCCGTCACCTTGTGCTGCAGGGCGCGCGCCTTGCTCCAGACGGCGGCACCCACATTCTGTCCGTCGAGCGCCGTGATCAGCTGCAGCAAGGCCGCGTAGTCGGCAACGTCCTTTCGCTGCGCCGCGGTCAGGCGCGCGGGTGCCATCTGCACCCAGTCTCTCCAAAGGCCAGTTGAATTGCCTGCCACCTGCTCCGTCAGCTCCTGGCGCTGGCGCGCGATGTCCTCAAACGCCGGACTGCCGCGCAGCACCTCAAGCGCCTTCTGGTAAGCGGCCACCTTCTTGCCCGCTGCCGCCCGCTCAGATACCGATGCAGCAGCCCGACGCATGGCACAGAAGTCTGGCTGGGCAGACAGCTCCGGCAAGCTGACGCCAAGATGATCGGCGATCGGTTTCAGCTGCTGAGCGGCAGCGCGCAACGCCGTGACCCGTGAGCCACGGAGAACGGCGCCTACGATTCGGCCAATCAATCCCTGTTTGGCTGGGTCCAGCGCATCAACCGCCTGCAGGTACGCTGGCGCAGCAGCATCGGCTTTCGCCAGCAGGCCGGCGTCCAGCGCATTGAATCGGTCAGCGCCAAACAACGCGCGGAAGTCCTCGGCCTCTGCGTCCAGCCGGTCGACCAGGTTGCGCGCCTCCAGCGTGCGTTGCTGAACCTGGTCAAGTTGGGCTAGCCGCGAGGCGAGCTGCTTGTGGCGTTCCAACCCCTCTTGGTAGCTGACCTCGTCATCCTTCGTCGCTTTGCCAGACATCATCGCTGTCAGATAGCTCGCAAGCTTGGCCTGGTACTCCTTCGAGCCCAACCGCAGCAGCACGGGCCGATTGCCGAGACCGTTGACCCGCGCCTCGACAACGTCCACCGCCTTGTTGTTCTTGCTGGCAAACAGCACCTTCATGCCGCGCCACGCGGCATTCACCAGCAAGTTGGTCACCGCCTGCGACTTGCCTGTACCCGGCGGGCCAGTCACCACTGTGTGCGGCGCCGACAAGGCCGATAGCACCGCGCTGCGCTGCTCGGAATTCATCGGCAGCACTTCGATCAGGGGTTGCGTGTCCCCCGCTGGTGCGCTCTTGAATTCGCCCGACAACCATTGGCCAAGCGCCGTACCCGCGAGCTCTGGTCCCGCCTTTTCGCCCAGCTGCCTCAGTTCGGACTCCAGGCCCTGCGTGTAGGGAGACCGCTTGCCCGGCACGATGACGGCCCGGTTGTAGATGCCGGCCTCGTCGATCGCCGACAGCGGCGGCCCATCGGAGCAACGATCCAGGTCCAGGCCCTCGCGCCAATCCCAGTCGGGCCGAATAGCCGCCAGCCGGTGCAACAGTTCATCCACCTCGGGCTGGTCTTCGAGCGGGCTGTTCAGGCCCAACTCGTCGGCAAGGCGCGCGGCTTCCTCGACCACCTGCTGGGCATCACCCATCGCCAGGCTTCTGAGGAACGCGAAGTTGGCAGTCGGCAGATCGTCCTGCAGGCGGTATGCGTCGCCCGGGTTCTCAGGCAGCACGATGGGCCACAGCATCACCGGCTCAACGAAAAACCCTTCCCACTTGGTAGTGCGGTGCTTGCGCAAGCGCACGGGGTAACCGAGCCACGCGACGAGGTTGGCCTTGTCCGCACGAACCTTGCTGAGCACTTGGCCAGCGCCAGGAGCGTTCCACCAATCCCAGTCAGAGCCTGCCATCGGCAGAGCTGGAAGTTCGGCGTACTCGGGCTCGTGGCGATTGGCGGCGAAGGTGCTAACGCCCAGTTCGCTGTCTTGCCCGATGCACTCGAGGTAGTAGCGGCAAAGGCGCGCCAACTCGGACAGCTGGGCCGCGCTGGCTGGCTTCTGGCCTACCGACGCCGATGTGTGATCTCGCAAGCGCCAGCGGTAAGCCTGGTCTTGCTGCACTTTGCCGGCGAGCGTATGCGCAAGGCACCGGTTCACATCGCGCCTGTCGGCATTTGCTGCCTGGGCCAATTCGACGGCTTTCTGACCCGGCCGGCGCTTGAGCTCCTGCAAGATCTTGTCGGCAAGCGGATCCAGCATGAGCGTCACACCTTCTTCCTGAACTCAACGAAAACGATCCCGATGCCGGCGCAAACTGTCACGATGAACTGCGCCCTGCAAGAACCGCCGCGAAATAGCTTGGAAGCTCGGCAAGCACCTCATCGATTCGACTTCGATGTGGTGCAAGCGCAGGCTCGAAGTACTGGCCAGCAAAGCCGTCGGCGCGCACCTGGGCGCAGAGGCGCTGTGCGACCACGCGATCAGCGAATCCGTAGTCGTAGCAAGAAATCGTGAGCGTGTCGGGCAGGCCGTACTTCAGGGACTTCTGAAAGACCGTCAATGCGGCAGAGCTCTCTTCGTTGTCACCGGCCTCACCGAATAGGAACTGTGCTACTGCCGCAAGCACTAAGGACGCAAGCAAAAATAACTTGAACAATAAAGGTTATTTGTCATTGTTCCGAGGTATCAGCCGGTAGTTCCATTCGCCATGAAACGCGTCGCGCTCGATGGC
>DDUX01000083.1 GCA_002345025.1 Candidatus Accumulibacter iunctus
GAGGGCGGCCGCGGTGTCGGCCAGCTGCGGGTCGGCAAGGGGAAGGGATGAGGGCATCGGCAGGGCTCCGGATCGGAATGGAGGGGCCCCCCACGCTACCAGACGCCGTCAGGGATTTCATGCAGGGTTGCCGAAAGGACACGTTCGAACTGCACGAATCGCTGAGCGTGAGCGAGGCCGCGGTGGCCGGCCGTCCCCTTCGGCCGACAGACGCCGCCCCCTGTGACGGCACCCGTCTGTAGCGCCTCGCCTTCCCAGCGGTCGAGCGCCTCATCCGATCAATAGCCATTCACAATCGAGACTATACCCACAATTGATTGGACCAATCTGCCAGACGCTCCTAGACTCAGGGCCTCTAGGGTGAGTTCGGGCGAATCTTCAAGTGATCTCACTCGAAGATGTTCTTTGATGGACCGACGCCCACACTCCAGACCGACTCGGGTAGTCGATTTCAAACAGCAAAAGGAGAGAACCATGTCATCCGATACAAAGTGCCCATTCTCGGGCGGCGCTGGCAGCCACACGCTGTCCGGAGCTGCGACGAACGCAGGCTGGTGGCCCAAGCAATTGAACCTGAAGATGCTGCACCAGCAGTCCGAAAAGTCCAATCCCATGGGCGAGGCGTTCAATTACGCCGAGGAGTTCAAGACGCTCGACCTGGATGCCGTGGTCAAAGACCTGCATGCCTTGATGACCGACTCGCAGGACTGGTGGCCGGCGGATTACGGCCACTACGGGCCGTTCTTCGTCCGCATGACCTGGCATGCGGCGGGGACCTACCGCATCGCCGATGGTCGCGGCGGTGCCGGCACTGGCGCGCAGCGTTACGCGCCGCTCAACAGCTGGCCGGACAACGGCAACCTCGACAAGGCGCGCCGCCTGCTCTGGCCGATCAAGCAAAAGTATGGCCGCAAGCTTTCCTGGGCGGACCTGATCGTCCTTACCGGCAACGTCGCGATGGAATCGATGGGCTTCAGGACCTTTGGCTTCGGCGGCGGCCGCCCGGACATCTGGGAGCCTGAGGACGAAATCTACTGGGGTCCGGAAACCACCTGGCTGGGCGACGAGCGTTACAAGGGCGAGCGTGAGCTTGACAACCCGCTTGGCGCAGTGCAGATGGGCCTGATCTACGTCAATCCCGAAGGCCCGAACGGCAAGCCGGATCCACTCGGCTCGGCGCGCGACATCCGGGAGACCTTTGCCCGCATGGCGATGGACGACTACGAGACCGTCGCGCTGACTGCGGGCGGTCACACCTTTGGCAAGGCCCATGGCGCCGGCGACACCGCCCACGTCGGGCGCGAACCCGAAGGCGCAGGCATCGAGGAACAGGGCCTGGGCTGGATAAGCAGCTTCCGCTCAGGCAAGGGAGCGGACGCGATCACCAGCGGAATCGAAGGCGCCTGGACCCCCAACCCG
The DNA here is from genome assembly GCA_002345025.1 of Candidatus Accumulibacter iunctus. GTDB lineage: Bacteria > Pseudomonadota > Gammaproteobacteria > Burkholderiales > Rhodocyclaceae > Accumulibacter > Accumulibacter iunctus. The sequence goes on from DDUX01000083.1 coordinate 1,420, forward strand.
ACCCAGTGGGACGGCGGCTACTTCGAGACCTTGTTCGGCTACGAATGGGAGCTGAGCAAGAGTCCGGCCGGCGCCTACCAGTGGAAGCCCGAGGACCCCGCTGCGGCGAGCACCGTACCGGATGCCCACGATCCCAGCAAACGTCACGCCCCGATGATGACCACGGCCGACATGGCCATGCGCATGGACCCGGCCTACGAGAAGATCTCGCGCCACTTCATGCAAAACCCGCAGGAGTTCGCCGATGCCTTCGCCCGCGCCTGGTTCAAGCTGACCCACCGCGACATGGGTCCGCGCGCCCGCTACCTCGGTAAGCTGGTGCCGCAGGAAGCATTGATCTGGCAGGACCCGATCCCCGCCGTCGACCACGCGCTGGTTGACCAGCAGGACATCACGGCCCTCAAGGCCAGGATCCTGGACTGTGGCCTGTCGATTTCCCAACTGGTCACCACCGCCTGGGCGGCGGCGGCGAGCTTCCGCGGCAGTGACAAACGTGGCGGCGCCAACGGCGCACGCATCCGCCTCGCGCCGCAGAAGGACTGGGAAGTCAACCAGCCTGCCGAGCTGGCGAAGGTATTGCCGGCATTGGAGGCCATCCAGAAGGCATTCAACGGCGCGCAGTCCGGTGGCAAGAAGGTTTCGCTGGCCGACCTCATCGTGCTTGGCGGCTGCGCAGCCGTCGAGGCCGCAGCGAAGAAGGCCGGCCACGATGTGCAGGTTCCCTTCTCGCCAGGGCGCATGGACGCGTCGCAGGAGCAGACCGATGCCGCCTCGTTCGCCGCCCTGGAGCCCACCGCAGACGGGTTCCGCAACTACGTCCGCCACGGGCACGAAGGATCGGCGGCGGAGCTGCTGGTGGATCGCGCCAAACTGCTGACGCTGACCGCTCCGGAAATGACGGTGCTGGTCGGTGGCCTGCGCGCCCTGGGTGCAAACTTCGGGCAGTCCGGACACGGTGTTTTCACCCGGCGACCCGAAGCCCTGAGCAACGACTTCTTCGTCAATCTCCTCGACATGACCACGAAGTGGCAGAAGCCCGCCACCTCTGAAGGCGTGCTCGAGGGGCGCGATCGGGCGACGGGTGAACTCAGATGGACGGGCACCGTCGTTGATCTCGTCTTCGGTTCGAACTCCCAGCTCAGAGCCCTCGCGGAAGTCTACGCTTGCAGCGACTCGCAGCAGGCTTTCGTACGCGACTTTGTCGCAGCCTGGCACAAGGTGATGAACCTTGATCGCTTCGACCTTGCGTGATCGCTGGGAGTCGGTCCCATCCGGCGCAGCCGCGACCTGGCATCGGGTTATCCCCGACCGAATCGCGGCTGTGCGAAGCCCGGCCGGCCGCTGTTCAAGGACAGGAGATCCAGCCTGTCGATGCGATCAACGTCGTCCGGGAAAATCTCTTCCCTTCAATCCGCGCGCCCGCCAACACCGCGCCGGCGAACACGCTGCGGCCCGCGACCAGATAGGTCGTAGATCGCCAAATGCGATCGGCAGTGGCTTGGGCGTCGGCATCAACGGCTTGAGTGTGCGCCCGACGAGCAAACGCTCGGCACTGGCCGCGGCGAGCGCACCCATGTCGCTGGCGTTGCAGGCCTGCCTGCCGACGGCTTGCGGCAGCTGCGCCGCGTCGCCGATGTCGAAAGTGTTGTCGCAGCGTTTGCATCCATCGCCCGACCGTAGCGCTCGGGACGCCAGATCGTCTCGCCAAGGCATTCGAGGAGCGCGCCACGCGGGCAACGCCGGTCACGGCCGCCGCCTGCGAGCTGAAGTCGGCCGAGGGAAACAACAGGACGCCGCGGGCCTGACCGCTGGGGATCCTGTCGAGTGCCATGCCGGCTGCTGTTGCCGCTGATGATGGGCGATCTCGCGCTCGATTGGCGCCGGCCACGAAGCCGGGATACCGGCTGTGCCAACCGGCCTTTCCATTCAATGCCTCGCGATGGTGTCCTTTCGGCAACCCTGCATGAAATCCCTGACGGCGTCTGGTAGCGTGGGGGGCCCCTCCATTCCGATCCGGAGCCCTGCCGATGCCCTCATCCCTTCCCCTTGCCGACCCGCAGCTGGCCGACACCGCGGCCGCCCTCGC
>DDUX01000003.1 GCA_002345025.1 Candidatus Accumulibacter iunctus
GCCGGGCGCCCCGCTCGATAACAACATTTGCGAACGGGCCCTGAAGAAGGCGATCCTGCATCGGAAGAACGCGCTGTTCTATCGCACCCTGAATGGGGCGCGGGTCGGCGACCTGTTCATGAGCCTGATCCATACCGCAGAACTGCACCAGATCGAGCCCTTCCACTACCTCGTCGCGCTGCAGCGCCACAACGCCGCAGTCGTGCGCGATCCGTCCGCGTGGATGCCTTGGAACTATACCCAGGCGCTGGCCGTCGCCGAATCCGGGCTCGCGGCGAACTGATTGCGCCTCGCGCCGATCCGGTGGTTCGCTGACTGCCGGCGGCAGGCCAAGTCCGCAGCCGTTCGCTGAGCACGCCGGCGCCCGGCAGGCGGCTCTCGCCGCTTGCCTTCGTCGGACGAGCATCCCCAAGGAGTGTCTCCGGTGCCGGGTGCGGTGCCGGACTCAAGCGCCGCCGCGGGTTTGCAGCTCTGCCGAAAGGACACACTGCTTCTGCATCCTGACCTGGCTATCGAGGAAGGACGGACTTTGCGAGAAAAACACGGCGAAGGCCGACAGGGCCGCATCCTCCATCTCATAGAGCCGGGCGTTGCTTCGCTTGCGCCCGTCCGGCAAAGCCCGGAATGCATCCCGAACCTTCTCGATCAAGGCGACGGCGGCGCTCGGCAGGGGGATGGGGGCAACGGTTGAAATGGGCTGGGCACCCGAAAATCATCAATACTTTGATCAAGTTCGAGGTTAACACCATAAAATACTGTTTACCCGCATTATTTTCACAACAGCCGGAGTTTCCCTCCATCTTCATCGCCCAAGTCTGCCCATCCTCGTCGCCAACCTACGCCAACAGCCGCCTTGCGTGGGTTTGAAATGAGAACTGCTGACTACGCTGAGGGAAACGCTTGTTCCCCATGATTGCGGGTAACTTGCTTGCCAAGGATCGGCTCGCCATTCACCCACCTTTCGATGAGCGCTCATGGACGCACGATTGAGGAACAGCAGCGCGCAGAGAGTGGCGAAGGTCGGATGATCGTCGCGGTCGACTGCCCTTCGCACAGACGGCGCCCTTCGTCGCGCGGCACATACGGATTGCCCTCGACCTCAGCACCGCCGAAGCGTTTCGCGAGCTCGCGGGCGGGCGGCCGCCGTACATTGGAGATTCGCCGGGCGGCTGCGCGACGGGTCGGTGGGACTGCGGCAGCAGCGCCGCTTGCATCGTGCAGGCCGATCGCAGATAATCCAACAAGCGCTTGCTTGCTTAAATTTTAATCGTTCGACCGTCGACCATCTGCCCCAGGAGATTCTCTGCATGCAACAGACCGCCTATCCTCATCTGCTCGCGCCGCTCGACCTTGGTTTCACGACGCTCAGGAATCGTGTCCTGATGGGCTCGATGCACACCGGGCTGGAAGAGGCGCCGAAAGGTTTCAACCGACTGGCTGTCTTCTACGCCGAGCGCGCGCGCGGCGGCGTTGGGCTGATCGTCACCGGCGGCATCGCTCCCAACCAGGATGGTGTGGTGATGCCCGGAGCGGCGGCGCTGGAGAACGAGGCACAGGTCGCCAGGCATCGCCTGATCACCGACGCCGTGCACGAGGCGGGCGGCAAGATCGCCATGCAGATCCTGCACACCGGCCGTTACGCCTACCATCGCGGGGCGGTGGCGCCATCGCCGGTCCAGGCGCCGATTTCGCCGATCCGCCCGCGCGAACTGAGCGAGGAGGACATCGAGCGCACGCTCGACGACTACGCCCGGTGTGCCGCCCTGGCGCAGTCCGCAGGCTACGACGGCGTCGAGGTGATGGGTTCCGAAGGCTACCTGATCAACCAGTTCGTTGCCCAGCAGACCAACTTCCGCGAGGACAGGTGGGGCGGCAGCTTCGAGAACCGCATCCGCTTCGCGCTCGAGACGGTCCGCCGCGTGCGCACGGCGACCGGGCCAAACTTCATCATCATCTTTCGTCTGTCGATGCTCGACCTCGTCGAAGGCGGCAGCACGTGGGACGAGATCGTCGCACTCGCCAGGGCGGTCGAGGAGGCCGGAGCGACGATCATCAACACCGGCATCGGCTGGCATGAGGCGCGCATTCCGACGATCGCGACGATGGTCCCGCGAGCGGCCTTCGTCTGGGTGACGAAGCGGCTGATGGGGCAGGTCGGGATTCCGCTGATCACCACCAACCGCATCAACTCGCCCGAGGTGGCCGAGGAGGTGATCGCTTCCGGCTGTGCCGACATGGTGTCTATGGCACGGCCCTTCCTTGCCGATGCCGACTTCGTCAGGAAGGCGGCGGCCGGCCGCGCCGACGAGATCAACACCTGCATCGCCTGCAATCAGGCCTGTCTCGACGAGATATTCGAGGGCCGGCTGACCTATTGCCTGGTGAACCCGCGCGCCTGCCGGGAAACGGAGCTGGTGATCGGGCAGGCACAGGAAGCGAAGCGGATTGCCGTCGTCGGCGCCGGACCGGCCGGCATGGCGTGTGCGCTCACTGCCGCCGAGCGCGGCCACTGGGTGACGCTGTTCGACGCCGCGTCGGAAATCGGTGGTCAGTTCAATCTCGCGCGGCGCATTCCGGGCAAGGAGGAGTTCGCCGAGACGCTGCGCTACTTCGATCGCCGTTTGCAGAAGGTCGGCGTCTCGCTGCAACTCGGCAAGGAGTGCAGCGCCGACGAGCTGGCGGCGGCCGGTTTCGACCATGTCGTCCTCGCCACCGGCATTGTGCCGCGGTGGCCCGATGTGCCCGGGATCGAGCACGAGAAGGTGATCTCCTACGTCGATCTGATCGAGGGCTACCGCGTCGCCGGTGAGCGTGTGGCGATCATCGGCGCCGGCGGCATCGGTTTCGACGTCGCCGAGTTCCTGACCCATGTCGAGGACGATCGCGACGAACTCGAACGTTTTCAGAGCGAATGGGGGATCGATCCCGAGTTCGGCAACCGGGGCGGCCTCAAGCCGCCGAGCGGCGCGCCCGCGCGGCGGCAGGTCTGGCTGCTGCAGCGAAAGGCGGCGAAGGTTGGTGACGGCCTCGCCAAGACGACGGGCTGGATTCGCCGCACGCTGCTCAAGAAGCGTGGTGTGCAGATGGTCTCCGGCGTCACGTACGAGCGCATCGACGACGCCGGCCTGCACATCGTCGTCGATGGCCGGCAGCAGTGCCTGCCGGTCGACCACGTGATCGTCTGTGCCGGTCAGGAACCGCGGCGCGAGCTCGAGGAGGGCTTGCGTGCCGCTGCCGTGCCGGTGTCACTGATCGGTGGCGCCGACGTGGCGAACGAGCTCGACGCCAAGCGCGCAATCGACCAGGGAACCCGCTTGGCGGCGACCCTCTGACGCTGATGCCGGTGGGGCGCAGAAGACAGGGCGCGGCGCTCGAGGCCAACCGCCGCGATGATCTCCTGCGCGCTGCCGCGCGCCTGTTCGTCGAGAAGGGATTTGCAGCGACGACGACGCGCGACATCGCGCAGGCGGTCGGCATGCGCTCCGGCAGCCCTTTCTATCATTTCCGCAGCAAGCACGAGCTGCTCAAGGCGGCAATGATCGAAGGGCTGGAAGCGGGCCACCGCCGTTTGCAGGCGGCGATCGCTGGCGTCGACGATCCGGAGTGCCGCCTGCGGCTGATGATTCGCGCCCACTTCGGTAATCTGCTCGAGGGCGACTGCGCGACGCCGATGCTGATCCACGAGTCGCGTTCGCTGGATGCGGCAGCGCGCGCCGAGATCGCGGCCGTCAGCGATCGCTACCAGGTGGCCTGGCAGGAGACGCTCGACGAACTGGCCGCCAGCGGCCGGCTGCGCCGCTCGGACAGTCCGGTGCGGCTGCTGCTCTTCGGCATGCTCAACTGGAGCGGCCAGTGGTATCGGCCCGATGGGCCGCTGTCGCTCGACGAGATTGCCGATGCGGCGACCGAGCTGCTGCTGCGGTGAAGGCGCTGCCAGCGCTCCGGCAGGCTCGTTCGCCTCGCCTGCCGCGGCGGCTGGCGACGCAGGCCGCGCGGGTGGCGAGCAGCCGTCGCGTGGCATCGATACCTGCGTCAGCCGACGAAGGCGGGTGTCCGGCAGGCCGTCGGGCGCGCCGGATCGCTGCACCATTCGCTCCACGAACCGGCGTAGAGGCGGGCGCCCGGGAGACCGGCAATCTCCATCGCCAGCAGGTTGTGGCAGGCGGTGACGCCGGAGCCACAGGACATCACGACGTCGCCGGGATGAAAGCCGGCGAGAACCTCGGCGAACTCGCGCTGCAGGTCGGCGGGCGCGCGAAAGGAGCCGTCGGCAGCCAGGTTGTCACGAAAGAAACGGTTGCCGGCGCCGGGGATGTGCCCGCCGACCGGATCGAGGGTTTCGTTTTCGCCGCGGAAGCGGTCGGGAGCGCGGGCATCGATCAGGCGGAAGCGGCACTGTGCGAGATTCGCCAGCACATCGTCAGTGCCGACGACTTGGTCGTCACGCAGTTCGACTGCCAGCGTCGCCGGTTGCGCGTGTGGCACCACGGTCGTCAGCGGCCGACCTTCGGCCAGCCAGCCGGTGATTCCCGCGTCGAGAACAGCCACGCGGTCGTGGCCGAGCCAGCGCAACAACCACCAGAGGCGGGCGGCAAAGGCGCCTCCGGCATCGTCGTAGGCGACCACCTGCATCGTCGCCGAGACGCCTGCCGCGCCCAGCGTATCGGCGAGCAGGCGCGGATCGGGCAGCGGATGACGTCCGTTGCGGCCGTTCATCGGGCCCGAGAGGTCGCGATCGAGGTGCAGGAAGAACGCGCCGGGCAGGTGCCCGGCAGCGTAGGCCTGGTATCCGGCAGCGGGATCGGTGAGTTGGTGGCGGCAGTCGAAGACCCGCCAGTCGGGCGCCTGCAGGTGCTCGGCCAGGATCGTGCTGCCGACCAGCGTGCGGTATGTCACTCCTGCTCTCCTGCCGCCTCGCCGTCCTCGGCCAGCCAGGCGCGCGCGTCCGCTTCCTCGTCGAAGATGCGCATCTCGGCGCGAACGAAGATCTGCGACAGCCAGGCGCTCCAGGCGACCCACTGGCTGCGCGTGAGCACGGCAATGCGGCTGAAGTCGTTGGCATGGGCGCGTGCGAAGACGATGTCCTCCCAGGCGACATCGAGGGTGAAGTCGGCCATCTCGCGCAGGTCGAAGAGCAGATCGACCGGCCCCTCGAACTGGATCGCGTGGTTGACCACCTCTTCGAACTCCTTGTAATCGGCGAGTGTGAACTCGGCGTACACGGTCACTTCGACGCGCTTCGGTTGATGCTCAATGACGATCATGGTCGGCTCCCTTTGTAGTCAGGGCAAGTTTAGCACCACTGCCGGGCGGCGAGTTCGCGGCTGCGGCTGCCGAGCGACCAGTTTTGATTTGACCGCGAGCCCACTAATACGCTATTTTCGCCCGTTTGATTCGAGCCTTTCCCATGCCCCGAGCCCACTCCAAACCCGTCGTCGGCCCTGACGCCGCAATTGCTCCGCCGGTTGCTGCTGGCGAGCTGAAGTTCGAGGTGGCCTTGGCCGAGCTGGCGGGGATCATCGAGAACATGGAGGGCGGCCGGCTGCCTCTCGCCGAATCCCTGGCTGCCTATCGGCGCGGCAGCGAGTTGCTGCGGCACTGCCAGCAGCAACTCGCCGACGCGGAACGCGAGATGCAGATCCTGGAGAATGGAAGCCTGCGCGATTTCGAGCCAGGCAGTGGAGAAACCGGATGAGTCAGACAGGTAGCACGGCAGGCGATGCGACGAGGCTTCCCTTTCCCGACTGGATGCATGAGGTCCAGGCACGGGTCGGAGCCGCGCTGGCCCGTCATCTGCCACCCGCCGAGGCGATTCCCGGCCGCCTGCACGAGGCGATGCGCTACGCCACCCTCAACGGTGGCAAGCGGGTAAGGCCACTGCTGGTGTTCGCCGCCGGCGAGCTGAGCGATTCGCCGTTGTCGCGGCTCGCGGTGGCTGCCTGCGCGGTCGAGCTGATCCACAGCTATTCGCTGGTGCACGACGACCTGCCGTGCATGGACGACGACGTGCTGCGCCGCGGTCGACCGACCTGCCATGTCGAGTACGATGAGGCGACGGCGCTGCTCGTCGGCGACAGCCTGCAGTCACTGGCGTTCGAGATCCTGGCGCGCGCCGATTTCGGCGACAGCCCGCGGCAGCTCGAGATGCTGCGTCTGCTGGCACGCGCCAGCGGCTCCTGTGGTATGGCGGGCGGACAGGCGATCGACCTTGCGGCAGTGGGCACGACGCTCAATCAGCCCGAACTCGAGCTGATGCACGCGCTGAAGACCGGGGCGCTGATTCGTGCCTCGGTGTTGCTTGGTGGCCTCTGCGGCAAGACTCTCGGCGCTGGCGAAAGGGATTCGCTCGACCGCTTTGCCAAACGCGCCGGCCTGCTCTTCCAGGTGGTCGACGACATTCTCGACTGTACGGCGAGTACGGCGACGCTGGGTAAGACGGCCGGCAAGGATGCCGCGGCGGCGAAGCCGACCTACGTCAGCCTGATGGGGCTCGAACGCGCGCGCGAGTTCGCCGCCGATCTCGGACGGCAGGCCCTCGCGGCGCTTGACTGTTTCGGTGAGCGCAGCCGGCGCCTGGTCGAGCTGACCGATTTCATCACCCAGCGCAAGTTCTGACGGCTGCCGCCACCGTTTCGCGTGCAGCCGTCGCTCATGCAGGACAAGACAAGCCCATGATGCGTTATCCCCTTCTCGACACCATCAGCGATCCGGCGCATCTGCGCAAGCTCGACCGCCGGCAACTGCCACAACTGGCCGACGAGTTGCGCACCTTCCTCGTCGAATCGGTGGCCAGGACCGGCGGCCATCTTTCCTCGAATCTGGGGACCGTCGAACTGACGATCGCCCTGCATCACGTCTTCGATACGCCGCATGATCGATTGGTGTGGGACGTCGGCCACCAGACCTACGCGCACAAGGTGCTCACCGGGCGGCGCGCCGGCATGGCGCGGTTGCGCATGCATGGGGGCGTCTCTGGTTTCCCGAAGCGCAGCGAGAGTCCTTACGACACCTTCGGTGTCGGCCACTCGTCGACGTCGATCTCGGCCGCGCTCGGAATGGCCCTGGCAGCGAAGACCAAAGGCGAGGAGCGCAAGGTGGTGGCGATCATCGGCGATGGCGCGATGTCGGCCGGCCAGGCCTTCGAGGCACTGAACAACGCCGGCGTTGCCGATGCCGACATGCTCGTCATCCTCAACGACAACGATATGTCGATCTCGCCGGCGGTGGGTGCCCTCAACCGTTACCTGGCGCGTCTCTTCTCCGGCAGCAGCTTCAACGCTGCGCGCAAGGCGGGCGAGAAGATCCTCGATTTCTCGCCGTCGCTGCGCGAGTTCGCCAAGCGTGCCGAAGAGCACGTCAAGGGGATGCTGACGCCGGGCACGCTGTTCGAGGAAATGGGCTTCAACTACATCGGGCCGATCGACGGTCACGACCTGGAGTCGCTGATTCCGACACTGCACAACCTCAAGCATCTGAAGGGACCGCAGTTCCTGCACGTGATCACCAAGAAGGGGCAGGGTTACAAGCTCGCCGAGGTCGACCCGGTGCTCTACCACGGCGTCTCGAAGTTCCAGCCCGACGTCGGTATCGCCGGCGGATCAGGCGGTGGCAAACCGAGCTACACGCAGGTCTTCGGTGACTGGCTCTGCGATATGGCGGCGGCCGACGAGCGGCTGGTCGGCATCACGCCGGCGATGCGCGAAGGTTCCGGGCTGCTTCGCTTCAGTGAGTGCTTTCCCGACCGCTACTACGACGCCGGCATCGCCGAGCAGCATGCCGTGACCTTCGCCGCCGGTCTCGCCTGCGAAGGTCTGCGGCCGGTACTGGCGATCTACTCGACCTTCCTGCAGCGCGGCTACGATCAGTTGCTGCACGATGTCGCGCTGCAGAAGCTGCCGGTGGTCTTTGCCCTTGATCGTGGCGGCCTGGTTGGTGCCGACGGACCGACCCACCATGGTGCCTTCGATCTCTCGTTCCTGAGCTGCATTCCCAACCTGATGGTGATGACGCCGTCGGACGAGGACGAGTGCCGCAAGATGCTGACGACGGCCTTCCATCACGACGGCCCGGCGGCGGTGCGTTACCCGCGTGGTGCGGGGCCGGGCGCGGCGATCGACCCGCAACTCGTCGGCCTGCCGGTCGGCAAGGGTGAGATTCGTCGCCAGGGCACGGCGGTGGCGCTGCTGGCGTTCGGCAGCATGCTGGCACCGGCGCTGGCGGCGGCAGCCGAGATCGACGCCACGGTCGCCAACATGCGCTTCGTCAAGCCGATCGATCGCCAGCTGATCCTGTCGCTGGCGGCGGAACATTCGCTGCTCGTCAGCGTCGAAGAGAATGCCGTCATCGGTGGGGCAGGCGCCGAGGTCGCACGCGTACTCGAGGAGGCTGGCAGCGGGACACGTCTTCTGCGGCTCGGGATTCCCGATCGCTTCATCGAGCATGGCGACCAGGCGCTGCTGCTGGCCGAGATCGGTCTTGATCGCGAAGGCATCGTGCGTGCGGTGCAGGCCTGTCGGTCCGGGACGGCGGATGCGGGCTCAGCGCCAGTCGCGCGCCCGGAATGACAACTACCAGGAGCAGTAATGAACGCCCCCGAAACCCCGCGCAGCCCGGCCGCCATGGCCGATGTCCAGGGCTCTGCCGATACCCGGCGAATCGCCATCAACAAGGTGGGAATCAAGGCCATGCGGCATCCGGTGCGGGTTCTCGACAAGTCCGGCGGCATCCAGCACACGATCGCGATGTTCAACATGTATGTCGGGTTGCCGCACAACTTCAAGGGCACCCACATGTCGCGCTTCGTCGAGATTCTCAACAGCCATGAACGCGAGATTTCGGTGGAGAACTTTCCCGCCATGCTGCGTGAGATGGTCGAGCGCCTCGAGGCCGAGACCGGCCACATCGAGATGAGTTTTCCGTACTTCATCAACAAGTCGGCGCCCGTTTCCGGTGTGCAGAGCCTGATGGATTACGACGTGACGCTAACCGGCGAGATCTGCCACGGGCAAATCGAGTCGACGATCCGCGTCGCGGTTCCGGTCACCAGCCTGTGCCCTTGCTCGAAGGAGATCTCGGAACGGGGCGCACACAACCAGCGCTCGCAGGTGACGGTGACGGTGCGCATCAACGACCACCTGTGGATCGAGGAACTGGTCGAGATCGTCGAGGCGCAGGCATCGTGCGAGCTGTATGGTCTGCTCAAGCGTCCGGACGAGAAGTACGTCACCGAGCGTGCCTACGATAACCCGAAGTTCGTTGAAGACATGGTGCGCGATGTTGCCGCGCGACTCAGCGGTGAAGCCAGGATCGATGCCTACGTCGTCGAATCCGAGAACTTCGAGTCGATCCACAACCATTCGGCGTACGCACTGATCGAGCGGGACAGGAGGCTGGCCGGCAGCGCCTGAGCCCGCCGCCAAGAGAAACGGGCGAAGTCAGCCGACTTCGCCCGTTTCTGTGTGACGCCGCGCGCCGGTTGTTCAGCGCTGCTTGCGAACGAGCTTTTCCTTGATCCGCGCCGACTTGCCCGAGCGCTGACGGAGGTAGTAGAGCTTGGCCCGCCGGACGTCGCCGCGACGTTTGACCTCGATTGCGGCGACCAGCGGGGAGTATGTCTGGAACGTGCGCTCGACACCCTCGCCTGAGGAAACCTTGCGGACGATGAAGCTGGAGTTGAGACCACGGTTGCGCTTGGCGATGACAACGCCTTCATAGGCCTGCAGACGCTCGCGCGCGCCTTCCTTCACCTTGACTTGGACGACGACCGTGTCGCCCGGAGCGAACTCCGGAATGACCTTGCCCAGACGGGCGATTTCCTCTTGCTCAAGTTGCTCGATCAGATTCATTTTATGAACTCCATGGATGATTATCAGCTCTTGTTGTCCTGACCGCATTGCTCCTGAAACTTCACCAGGAGTTGCGTTTCCAGTTTCGACAGCGAGCGCCCCGCCAACAACTCGGGCCGTCGCTGCCACGTCCGACCCAGCGCCTGTTGCAGGCGCCAGCGCCGTATCTCTTCGTGGTGGCCGGACAGCAGTACGTCCGGCACCCGCCGCCCGGCATGTTCCTCGGGCCGCGTATAGTGCGGGCAGTCCAGCAGGCCCGCAACGAAGGAATCCTGCTCCGCCGACTCGGCGTCGTTCAGCACTCCAGGCAACTGCCTGAGTACTGCGTCGAGCAGCGCCATCGCCGGAATCTCGCCCCCGGAGAGGACGAAATCCCCGATCGAAATCTCTTCATCGACACAGCGGTCGATCAGCCGCTGGTCGATCCCTTCGTACCGCCCGCAGACCAGGACCAGTGCTTCGGTGGCCTGCGCCAGGCGCATCACCCGCTCGTGCGTCAGCAACGAGCCCTGCGGCGACAGGCAGACGACACGGCTGCCGCCGGCGCCAGTCGCCTGCTGCCGGGACTTCGCTGCGCCGATTGCCGCTTGCAGCGGCGGCAGCATCATCACCATGCCCGGGCCGCCACCGTAGGGACGGTCATCGACGGTACGATGCCTGTCGCCGGTGAAATCACGCGGATTCCACAGGTGCAGCTGCCAGCGACCAGATGCCAGCGCCCGGCTCGTTACGCCCGACTCGGTGAGCGCGACGAACATTTCCGGGAACAGCGTCACGACGTCGGTCACCAGGGGCCGCATGGCTGCCCCGGTGCCGTTCACCAATCCGCCTCCCAGTCGACCGTCACCCGCCCGGCGGCGAGGTCCACGTCGAGGACGACGGCAGCGACGAAGGGCAGCAATCTTTCGCCGCCGGCGCCATCGGTCACCCGCAGCACTGCGTTCGCCGGCGTATCGATCAGGCTGACAACCTGGCCGAGCGGCTGATTCCGGGTATTGCACACCTGCAGGCCAACCAGGTCGGCCCAATAGTATTCGTCCGTGGCAGGCGTTGGCAGCGCAGCCCGAGGCGCGCCGACGAGAACGCCGCGGAGCGCCTCGGCCGCATCGCGGTCGCTGACCCCGTCGAGGCGTGCCGTCAATCGGTCGTTGCGAACCGAGCATGTGATCAGTTTCCGCTGTTGCCACAGCGCAGGCGGATCGCCGTCCCTGCCGAGCCACCAGTGCGCCAGCGCCGACCATGCAAGTGGGTCGTCGGCGAAGGGCTGCACGTGCACCTCGCCGCGCACCCCGCTGGCTGCGCCAATCCGGCCGAGAACGACGATGTCCTGCAGTGCCGCCGTCTCACCCGCCGCGACAGCAGCGCCGCCCGGCAGCTGCACCTGTTCCGACAACGCCTAGGCCGCTGCCTTGGCGGACTGCTTGAGCAGACGGGTGACCGTCGGCGAAGCCTGTGCGCCTTGCTGCTGCCAGTAGCTGAGGCGGTCGGCGGCAATCTGCAGGCCCTGTTCCTTCTCGGTCGCCAGCGGATTGTAGAAGCCGATGCGCTCGATGAAACGACCATCGCGGCGGGAGCGCGAGTCGGTCACGACCATGTTGTAGAACGGGCGTTTCTTGGCGCCACCACGAGCAAGGCGAATAACGACCATGTCACTCTCTTCCAAAGCAGAAAAAAGCTGGGATTATAACAATAAAGAACCCTCCCGACGTGCGAAATCGGCAGGCCGGTCGTGGCGGCCGATGTCCGCAAGTGCCTGCCCGCCTCGCCCGGGCTGGTCTCTGCACACAGGGCGGCAGCGCACCCCCCCGTTCTCCCTTGCAGTATATAATCGACGGCAGATGCAGTCCGGGCGCGCCGTGGTGGCGGACTGCGCGTGTGCCGAGCCTCTCCTGGCAGTCGCTTTCTTCCATCGGGCAGCGAACGACACTGCGGCTGCCCGTGCCATGATGCAAACCTCTTTCGCAGGTGGCCTGATGACCGAGACCCCTTCCATCGCTACGGGCAAGGATCGAGGAGCCGCACCGGAATCCGGAATGCGCTCGATTCTGCAATGGCTTGAATTGCCGTTGGCCCCGCAGCCGGTTGACGAGCTGCCTTCGCTGCGCTCCCACCTCATCGCCCTGCGCGACGTCGAGGGTTCCACGCAACAGCGCGCCCTGGCCCTCGATGGTTTGTACCGGCGCAGCAGCTCGGTCATCGACAGCCTGCTGCCCGTGCTGAGCGTCGACCTGGTGCTGCCGATCCCGCGCCGGGAGCGGCGCATCGTTCGCAGCGTTCTCGACCTGCTGCAGATGCTCGCTGACGAGACCTTCGGGTTGTTCGAGAAGGGCGCGCCGCCGAAGAACGCCGATCCTTGCCGGGCCCCTGATCTTGTCCTGTGGCGCAGCCTGGACGCGCTCGCAAGGCAGTTGATGATCAGCCACCTGATTGCCTCGCCGGCGCGCAGCGGCGCTTGGCAGCAATTGCATCAGACCTACGCCAGGGCCCAACAGCTGCAGTTGCACACGGGGCGTCCTCAAGGCGCATCGCGCAGCCTGCAGGAGCTCTACCACGCGGCGGTACTCCTCGGCTGCGCGCAGCCGGCATCGCTGACGCCGCGCGAAGTCCTCTTCCTGGCAAGCTATTTCGAGCGTTTCTGCAGCCACGTCGAAGCCGTCCCGAACGGCGCGCTGCGAGCGCCAGGCGTTTTCTGGATCGACCCGGCGCGCGACCTGCCGGCGCTTTCCATCTTGCGCAAGCCGGTGCAGGCGGAAGGGCAGGGGAGCGGGTTTTCCAGCGCTGGCATCTGCCTGCTGCTGCGGGCGCAGATCGACCAGCTCGACGGCGGCGCCACGCCGCAGTCGTTGAACCTGCCGGAGTTCGCCGGCACGGCCGCCGGCCGGGGAGTCCTGCAGCGACTCGCGATACGCTGGGGCGATGCTGGCCGCCGCCGCTTCCATCGCCGCCGGCAGAACCATCGCACGCTTCTCGCCGCCGGTATCGACGGGCTGTGGCAGTTGAGCCGCAAGGGTGAAGGGGTCAACGTCGATCTGTCGACCTGGATGATCACCAACGAGAGCCCCGAAGGCTATGCCGTGATGCATGTTTCCGGCAAGCCGGGGGCAATCAAGGTCGGCGACGTGGTGACCGTGCGCACCGCTGTCGACCCGAACTGGCAGATCTGCCTGGTACGCTGGGCGATCTCGGAAAACCCCGAGCATCTCGAGCTCGGGCTGCAGGTCCTGGCGCCGAAGGCGGTACCGGCGACGTTGGCTCTGCCAGCCGGTGACGGCGGCACTGATCATCAGCGGGTCCTGATTCTGCCGGAGATTCCCAAGCTGCGTTCGCGGCAATCGCTGATCGTGGCTGCCGGCGTTGTTCCTCGGGAGAGCAAGAAACTGCTGCTGGTCATCGAGGGCCAGAATCTGGTCGTGCGCGAGGTCAACCGGACCAGCGTTGATGAGGAGACCGGCAGCATCGAAATCCTTTCGATCGAGCCTGACCAGAATCCGGCCTAGGACCGCGAGTTGTCCCGGGGACGATTCCTGAATTCCGGCAGGGTGGCTGCGACCAGAGCGCCCAGCAGCACCACCGCCCAGGACAGGTAGAGCCACAACAGGAAGACCGGCACCGTCGCGAAGGCGCCGTAGACGGCGGCGTAGGACGGGAAGCTGGCGAGGTAGAGTTCGAACCCCTGCTGCAGCAGGAGAAATCCGCAAGTGGCGACAACGCCGGCCCAGGCCGCGTCGCGTGGTGCCACCCGGGTATTCGGCAGCGCATGGTAGAGTCCGCCAAGGAAGAGGCCGGCGATCATCAGGCCGAGCGCCCTGAACAGCAGCTTGCCGAGCCACCACGGTTCATGCAGCAGGCCGAGCGAGACCGTCACGGCATAGGAGGTCGCCAGCAGGACGCCGCCGATGACCACCGGCCAGAGGACGATCAGACCTGCATAGAGGCGCACGCGTCGCCACCATGAGCGCGTTTCGCGGACCCGCCAGACGTGGTTGAAGGCACGTTCGATGGTCAGCAGGAGCATCGCTGCGGTTGCCACGAGCATCAGCGATCCGACCGCCGTGACCTTGATCGCCTGGCGCGAGAACTGCAGGACGTGTTCGACGATCATTCCGGCGCTGCGCTGCGGCAGAAAGCTGCGCGCGAGGAACACTTCGAGTTGCTCGACCATGGTCGGGAAGAACGGCACCACGGCGACGATGCTGAGGACGACTGCCACCAGCGGCACCAGCGACAGCAGGGTGGTGAAGGCGAGACTGGCGCTGATCTGGTCGAAGTTCTCTTCGACGAAGCGGCGGGAGATGCGTGCCAGGAAGCGGCGCCAGGGGAAACGTGCGACGAACATAAGGTGGATATAATAAGCTGATGCCGGAGATTCTCGTCCTTTACTACAGCCATCGGGGTTCGGTGCGAGCCCTGGCGCAACAGATTGCACGTGGCGTCGAGTCCGTCGCCGGCGTCACCGCGCGTCTGCGGACGGTCCCGAGGGTTGCCACGGTCTGTACGGCTAGCGAGCCGGAGATCCCACCGCTCGGGGCGCCGTACGTCGATGCTGCCGATCTCGAAGAGTGCATTGGCTTGGCGCTTGGCAGCCCCACCCGTTTCGGCAACATGGCGGCACCGATGAAGTACTTCTGGGACAGCACGGCGGCTCAGTGGTCGGCCGGTACTCTGGCCGGAAAGCCTGCCTGCGTCTTCACCTCGACCGCCAGTGCGCATGGCGGTCAGGAGAGCACGCTGCTGTCGATGATGCTGCCGCTGTTGCACCATGGAATGGTGCTGCTCGGCCTGCCCTATGGCGAAAGTGCGCTCTCATCGACCCGCAGTGGCGGGACTCCGTACGGTGCCAGCCACTTGGCGGGTAGCGAAGGGAACCCGGTGCTCAGCGACGACGAGCGGCAGCTTGCCTTCGCCCAGGGTCGCAGACTGGCGTCAATCGCCTTGCAGCTTCGCGCGCGATGATCCGCTGCTTCTACCTTGGCGCGTGCAGCAGCCTGATTGCGCTGATCTTCCTCTGTCTCGCCTGGGAACTGCGCCTCGCACCGGTCGTGCCGGGTGGCACCTGGCTGGCGCTGAAGTGCCTGCCGTTGCTGGCGCCACTCTTCGGCATCCTCAACGGACGTCGCTATACCTACCAGTGGGCATCGATGCTGATCCTGCTGTACCTCGCCGAGGGCATCGTGCGGGCGACCACCGAGGGCGGCACGGGCCAAGTGCTGGCGATCGCCGAGATCTGCCTGGCGCTGATCTTCTTTTGCTCCTGCGTCGGCTACGCTCGTCTCACGCGGCCGACTGCGCGCTGAAGGCTGGCGGCCCGGCTGGCAACACCGCCGTTGCGGCAAATCCGCCCGGGCCGGTCAGACGTCGCCCTGCGGGTCCAGCCGATCAGGAAACTGCAGTTTGTTCAAGGCGTTGAGATAGGCGCGTGCGGAAGCGATGACGATGTCCGTATCGGCACCGTTGCCGTTGACGATCCGCCCCTGTCGCGCCAGGCGAACGGTGACCTCGCCCTGGGCGTCGGTACCGGTGGTGATCGCGTTCACCGAATAAAGCAGCAACTGCGCGCCACTGGCGGCAATCGACTCGATCGCCTTGAAGGTCGCGTCCACCGGCCCGCTGCCGATACTCGCAGCTTTCCGCTCGACTCCACCGACGGTCAGCGTGACGTCGGCCGCTGGCGTTTCCCCGGTTTCCGAGCAGACGCGCGAATAGACCAGCTTGAAGTGTTCCCCAAGCGGCGCCGCTTCGTCTTCGGAAACCAGCGCCTGCAGATCCTCGTCAAAGATCTCGTGCTTTTTGTCTGCCAGTTCCTTGAAGCGGGCGAACGCTGCGTTCAGCGCTTCCTCGCTGTCGAGGACGATGCCGAGTGCCGACAGGCGGGACTTGAAGGCGTTGCGGCCCGAGTGCTTGCCAAGTACCAGCTTGTTCTGTGCCCAGCCAACGTCCTCGGCGCGCATGATTTCGTAGGTCTCCCGGTGCTTGAGCACTCCGTCCTGGTGGATTCCGGACTCGTGAGCAAAGGCGTTCGCACCGACGACGGCCTTGTTGGGCTGCACCGGGTAGCCGGTGATCTGCGATACCAGTTTGGACGCTGGTACGATTTGCGTCGCATCGATGCGTGTCTGCACCGGGAAGAGGTCGCTACGCGTACGCACCGCCATCACCACCTCTTCGAGCGAGGCGTTGCCTGCCCGTTCGCCAAGGCCATTGATCGTGCACTCGACCTGCCGCGCGCCGGCCAGCACTGCTGACAGCGAGTTGGCGACGGCCATGCCGAGGTCGTTGTGACAATGAGTCGACCAAACGACGCGATCTGCGCCCGGCACACGCGCAATCAGGGTGCGCATCAGTTCGCCCCAGACCGTGGGCACGCTGTAGCCAACGGTATCCGGGACGTTGATGGTGCTGGCGCCGGCCTCTATGACCGCGGCGAAGACCCGGCAGAGGAAGTCGACCTCGGAGCGTACGGCGTCTTCGGCCGAAAACTCGACGTCATCGGTGTACTCGCGCGCCCAGTGCACTGCTCTCACCGCTGCCTCGACCACCTGATCCGGCGTCATGCGCAGCTTCTTCTCCATATGGATCGGACTGGTGGCGATGAAGGTATGGATACGACCGCGCACCGCCGGAGCGATGGCTTCGCCGGCACGACGGATGTCGTTCTCGCTCGAGCGGGCGAGGGAGCAGACCGTCGAGCCCTTGATGACGCGGGCGATGCTTCTGATCGCTTCGAAGTCTCCGGGCGAGGCTGCAGCGAACCCGGCCTCGATCACGTCGACCTGCATACGCTCCAGTTGTCGGGCGACGCGCAGCTTCTCTTCCTTGGTCATCGACGCGCCGGGGCTCTGCTCGCCGTCACGCAGGGTTGTGTCGAAAATTACCAGATGCTCTTTCATGTCCTGACTCCGCATGGAACGATGCAAACGCCTGCACGGCCGCTCCCAAGCCGGGCAAGCGACTGCAGTCGTGCGCACAACAACGAGGGGGGGTGGCTTTCGTGGCGTGTGGCGCTGCAGCGCCCATCGCGACAGCCGGGCAGCGAGGAATGCAGTGGGAAGACAGGCTGGGCTGAAGCACGCGGCAGACTATAAACAGTTTCGAATCGTCGTGTCAATCGAGCCGACAGGGTCATTGTGCAGCTGCTCGCAACCACTCGAGGTTGCAGTGAACAGGGGCCGGGAGTCAGACGGGTGGCGATTCCGGCGGCAGCGGTCTGCGCCTGAACCTGCGTACCAGCGCGAGTGCGTAACCGGACAGCGAATAGGCGACGAAGAGGCCGAAGAGCGCGACCGGGGTATCGTACGACAGGACGGCGAAGCCCAGCGCGATGCCGACAACGAAGATGAAGGGAACGCTGCGGCGCAGATTGATGTCCTTGAAGCTGTAGAAGCGCAGATTCGAAACCATCGAAATGCCGGCAAAGATCACCAGTCCGCAGGTCAGCCAGCGGACCTCGGCGGCGGCAATGCTCTTGTCGATCATCACCCAGAAGAAACCGGTTACCAGCGCCGCTGCGGCCGGGCTGGGCAGCCCCTGGAAGAAACGCCTGTCGATCACCTCGAGGCTGGTATTGAAGCGGGCCAGGCGCAACGCTGCGCCGACACAATAGACGAAGGCTGCGATCCAGCCGAGGCGGCCCATGTCCTTCAGGGCCCAGGCGTAGATCACGAGCGCCGGCGCGACGCCGAAGGAGACCATGTCGGACAGGGAGTCGTACTCGGCGCCGAAAGCGCTCTGCGTCCGCGTCATGCGTGCGACCCGTCCATCGAGCCCGTCGAGGATCATGGCGACGAAGATCGCCACCGCGGCACGCTCGAAGTTGCCGGTCATTGCCTGCACGATGGCGAAGAAACCGCAGAAAAGCGCTGCCGTGGTGAGGAGGTTGGGCAGGACGTAGATGCCTCGACGCTTCAACTCCGGGTTGAACAGTGTCTTGCGGGGCTTTGTTTCGGGCATTGCGCTGTCAGGCCAGAGTCAGGCGGGGAAGCTTCGTCGGCAGCCTGCGATGGCTGGTCGGCAGGTTCACCGCCGCCCGCCGGCGAGCGGCGGTGGTTGGAAAACCCGGGCTGGCGGACGCGATGGGCAGAGGCCCGGCATCAGAGCGCCCCTGCCCGCCGCGCCGGCAACAGATCAGTTCTTGCTCTGGTCGACCAAACGGTTCTTCTTGATCCAGGGCATCATGTCACGCAGCCTGGCGCCAACCACTTCGATGTCGTGCTGCGCCATCAGTCGGCGACGGGCGGTCATCGATGGGTAGTTGGTGCGCCCTTCGAGAATGAACATCTTGGCGTAGTCACCGTTCTGGATCCGCTTCAGAGCCGCCCGCATCGCTGCCCGCGAGGTCTCGTTGATCACCTCGGGACCGGTCACGTACTCGCCATACTCGGCATTGTTCGAAATCGAGTAGTTCATGTTGGCGATCCCGCCTTCATACATCAGGTCAACGATCAGCTTCAGCTCGTGCAGACACTCGAAGTACGCCATCTCGGGAGCGTAGCCCGCCTCGACGAGTGTCTCGAAACCCATTTTGACAAGTTCCACCGCGCCGCCGCAGAGCACGGTCTGTTCGCCAAAGAGGTCGGTTTCGGTTTCCTCGCGGAAGTTGGTCTCGATGACGCCGCCCTTGGTTCCGCCGTTGGCAGCGGCATAGGAGAGGGCGATGTCCCTGGCCTTGCCCGAACGATCCTGGTGCACGGCGATCAGCGAAGGCACACCACCACCCTTCAGGTACTCGGAGCGCACCGTGTGTCCCGGGCCCTTGGGCGCCACCATGATCACGTCGAGGTCATCGCGCGGCACCACCTGGTTGTAGTGGATGTTGAAACCATGGGCAAAGGCGAGTGCAGCACCCTTCTTCATGTTCGGTGCCACATCGGCGTTATAGACCTGCGGAATGCTCTCGTCGGGCAGCAGGATCATCACCACATCGGCGCTGCGGACCGCTCTTGCGACCTCCTCCACCTTCAATCCGGCGGCCTCGGCCTTGCTCCAGGAAGCGCCGTCCTTGCGCAGGCCGACAGTGACCTTGACTCCCGAGTCATTGAGATTCTGTGCGTGCGCATGGCCCTGCGAACCATAGCCGACGATGGTGACCTTCTTGCCCTTGATCAGGGAAAGGTCGGCATCCTTGTCGTAAAAGACTTTCATGTGATTTCCTCTGCTTGCTGGTGTCGGTCTGCTCAGACCTTGAGAATGCGTTCGCCGCGACCGATGCCGCAGACGCCGGTGCGCACCGTTTCGAGAATCAGTCCGGCGTCGATCGCCTGGATGAATGAATCGAGCTTGGCGCCGCTGGCGGTGAGTTCGATGACGTAGGTCGATTCGGTGACGTCGATGATGTGACCGCGGAAGATGTCGGCCAAGCGCTTCAACTCCTCGCGGTCCTTGCCGGTGGCGCGCACCTTGATCAGCATCAGTTCGCGTTCGATGTGTGCCGCCTCGGAGAGGTCGACCACCTTGATGACGTCGATCAACTTGTTCAGTTGCTTGGTGATCTGCTCGATCACCGCGTCGGTGCCGGTGGTGACGATGGTCAGGCGCGAGAGCGAGACGTCTTCGGTCGGGGCCACCGTCAGCGTTTCAATGTTGTACGCACGGGCCGAAAAGAGGCCGGCGACCCGCGACAGGGCGCCGGCTTCGTTCTCGAGCAGGATTGAGATGATGTGTCGCATCTTGCTTTCCCCTACAGGTCTTCGGTCAGGATCATGTCCGCCAGGCCCTTGCCGGCGGCGACCATCGGAAAGACGTTTGCCTTCTGATCGGTGATGAAGTCAATGAACACGAGGTCGTCCTTATAGTCGGTGAAGGCCTTGCGCAGCGCCGGTTCGACCTCTTCCGGCCGCTCGACGCGGATGCCGACGTGACCATAGGCTTCGGCGAGCTTGACGAAGTCCGGCAGCGAATCCATGTACGACTCCGAGTAGCGACTGCCGTAGAACATCTCCTGCCACTGCCGGACCATGCCGAGGTAGCGGTTGTTCAGATTGATGATCTTGATCGGCAGGCGGAACTGCTTGGCCGTAGACAACTCCTGGATGCACATCTGGATCGACCCTTCGCCGGTGACGCAGACAACCGGCATCTCCGGGTGTTGCAGGGCCGCACCCATGGCGTAGGGCAGACCGACACCCATCGTTCCGAGGCCGCCCGAATTGATCCAGCGGCGGGGCTCGTCGAACTTGTAGTACTGCGCTGCCCACATCTGGTGCTGACCGACGTCAGAGGTGACGATGGCCTTGCCCGCAGTCACCTCGTAAAGCTTTTCCATGACGTACTGCGGCATGATGACGTTCTTCTTCCGCGTGTACTTCATGCACTGTTTGGCGCGCCAGCCCTCGATCTCCTGCCACCACGCGGCCAGAGCCTCGGCGTCGGGAGCGGCGTTCCCGCCGTCGAGCAGACGAAGCATCTCGTCGAGCACGTCGGGGACGTTGCCGACGATCGGGACGTCGACCTTGACGCGCTTCGAGATAGACGAGGGGTCGATGTCGACGTGGATGATCTTGCGCGGGATCGAGGCGAAGTTGTCCGGATTGCCGATCACCCGGTCGTCAAAGCGAGCGCCGATGGCCAGCAGTACGTCACAGTGCTGCATCGCCAGATTGGCCTCGACCGTACCGTGCATGCCGGGCATGCCGAGGAACTGCCGGTCGGTCGCCGGATACGCACCGAGACCCATCAGGGTATTGGTGATTGGAAATCCGAGGCGGCGGGTCAGACGGGTCAGTTGTTCGGCGCCGTTGGCGAGGATGACGCCACCGCCGGAGTAGATCATCGGTCGCTTGGCTTCGAGAAGCAGGTGTACTGCCTTCCTGATCTGGCCGAGATGACCCTTGACGACCGGGTTGTAGGAACGCATCTGGATCGTCTCGGGGTACTCGAACTTGCACTTGGCGGCGGTGACATCCTTCGGGATGTCGACGACGACCGGGCCGGGCCGGCCGCTGTTGGCAATGTAGAAGGCTTTCTTCAGCGTCAGCGCGAGTTTGTGTACGTCGTTGACCAGGAAGTTGTGTTTGACGCAGGGCCGTGTGATGCCAACGGTGTCGCATTCCTGAAAGGCGTCCTGGCCGATGTAGTCGTTTGGCACCTGCCCGGAGATGACGACGATCGGGATCGAATCCATGTAGGCGGTGGCGATCCCGGTGACCGCATTGGTTGCGCCGGGGCCGGAGGTGACGAGCGCGACACCGACCTTGTTCGACGAGCGGGCGAGGCCATCGGCGGCATGAACCGCTGCCTGCTCGTGGCGGACCAGAATGTGCTTCACCTGATCCTGCTTGAACAGCGCATCATAGATGTGCAGTACGGCGCCTCCCGGATAGCCGAACACGTATTCGACCTTTTCTTCCTGCAGGCACCTGATTACAATCTCCGCACCGGTCATCATTGTCATTGCCGTCGCCCCAGAAAGCAAATTGCTCGAAAAAAGTCTGCAACGTTAAAGCTTTGGCCTCGATTGGTCAAGGCGTTCACGACGACCACCGACCGCTGGAACAGCTTCCAACCTGAAAAAGCAAGGATTTCCGCTCTGGCCAGCCAACGCGAACTGTCAGATTTCCTGACTGCCGTCGAACGTCGTGCATTCAAGCAGGCAATGTTCGCCGTGCGCAACGAAGAGTCCGCGCTCGACATCGTCCAGGACGCGATGATGAAGCTCGCCGAGAAGTACGGGGATCGCCCGGCCGGCGAACTGCCAATGCTCTTCCAGCGCATTCTCCAGAATACCATTCGGGACTTCTATCGACGGAGCAAGGTGCGCTCACTGTGGACGACGTTGCTGTCGGCGCTATCGCCGAGCGACGATGAAGATCACGATCCGCTCGAAACCTTCACGAGCGAATCGGGGTCTTATAGTCCGCAGCTTCCCGACGAGCAGCTCGAGCAAACGCAAGTCCTTGCGATAATTGAGAAAGAGATCAAATCCCTGCCGGCGCGTCAACGCGAAGCCTTTCTTCTGCGTTACTGGGAAGATATGGACGTCGCCGAGACGGCAACTGCCATGGGCTGCTCGGAAGGCAGCGTCAAGACGCATTGCTCGCGTGCCAATCATGCTCTGGCAGCAGCACTGAAGGCTAAAGGAATCACGCTATGAACGAACAGCATTTTGCCTACAAGCTCAGGCAGCACCTGAACCGCGGACTGCACGAGGTGCCGAACAAAACGCTCCTGCGCCTGGAGGAAGGGCGGCGGCGCGCGCTGGCGAGGCAGAAGGTGGCAGTGCGTCACTCGGTGCTTGCCGGAGTCGCCGGTTTTCTGCAGCATCAGGCCGACAACCTACGCCTCAGGCAGGTGGGTCTTGCCCTGCTGCTGGCGCTTGGCGTTGGCACCTACGCGTTCTGGCATGCCGAACAGAGCATCTCCGAGCTCGAGGTCATCGATAGCGCGCTGCTCTCCGATGAACTGCCTGTCGCTGCCTTTACCGACAAGGGCTTTGCTGCATGGCTGACAAGTTCGGCGTCGCAGTAGTCCTGGTGAGCCTGCTGGCGTTGCTGGCGTCACCCGTGCTGGCTGAGGTACCTGGCCCGTCGGCGATCGTCACGCCGGCGCAACCACAGTGGACCGAGCTGACGGTGGAGCAGAAGATCGTCCTCGCTCCCCTGAGTGACGATTGGGATAGCCTGGAGTCAAACCGCCAGAAGAAGTGGCTTGGTATCGCGCGACGCTTCGCCAGCATGACGCCCGCCGAACAGCGACGGATTCAGACACAGATGCAGGAGTGGGGCAAGCTGACTCCGGCGCAGCGGGCTCTGGCGCGAGAGAACTTCGCGACAGCCAGGCAGTTGTCGGTCGAGCAGAAGGAACAACTGCTGCAAAAGTGGGAAGAGTACTCGAGGCTGCCCGACGAGGAGAAGGAACGACTCAAGCAGCAGGCGGCGAGCAAGCCCGTACCGAAGCCGGGGCGCTCCGCGCTGGTTCCGGCGCCGGCAGCCGCGCAGCACGACAACCAACCCGGAGCGGCTGCCGCTGGCAGTGCATCGAGGTCTGGCACGGACGGAGTCGCTGCCGTGCAATCGACGCCGCCTGCAAGTGCAGCGGTGCCGGCGGCGGAAGCCGTTTCGGCGGCTGCCGCTGGGGATCACGGGCGCTGACGACGTGCCACTCGTGCTGCCTGCCGGCAGGCCCGGGATCGCCCGCCGTCTCGCCAGCATGTGTTACGAGTCGTTGCTCGTTCTCGCCGTACTCGCCGTGCTTCTCGTCTTGCCGCATCTCGTTCTGGGTGCCTTCGCACAGCGCATGGCATCGCCGGTCCTCATCCAGGCGCATTGCTTTCTCGTCCTGCTGATCTATTTCGTCTGGTTCTGGCTGCATGGCGGACAGACCCTCGCCATGAAGACCTGGCGTATTCGCTTGGTCACTCGTGACGGTCTGCCCGTGCGGCCGGCGCAGGCGCTGTTGCGCTACCTTCTCTGCTGGCCCAGCATCCTGTCCGGCGTCGGCATCTTCTGGGCCGTCCTCGATCGCGAGGGACAGTTTCTGCATGACCGTCTGGCCGGCACGCGACTGATCCTTGCCTGAACTTCGTTCAGCGCCTTTCGACCCACCAGATCATCAGCGCCGCCGCCAGGAGGAACAGAACTGACGGGGTAGCCGCGCTGAGCAGCGGTGACCAGCCGTGGATCGCTCCGAGGTTCGACGACAGGCCGTTGAGGGTGTGGAAGAGGACGCCGACCATGACGCCGACGAAGATCTGCAAGCCGATGCCCGTCGCTCGGTGGTGCCCCGCGGAAAACGGCAGGGCGAGGGCAACCATCACCAGTCCGGCCAGCGGATAAACGATCTTCTTCCAGAAAGCAATGTCGTAGCGGTTGGTTCGCTGGCGATTCTCGGACAGGTGTCTGGTATACGCCGACAGGTGGCGTAGCGACATGCGGTCGGGCGAGAGCATGAGAACGGCGAGGATTTCGGGGTTGAGGGCCGAGCGCCAAGTCATCTCCGCCAGTTTATCGACGCTGGCGCTGTCGTCGCGCAGCACGGTACGGACAACGTTTGTCAGTTGCCAGCCATCGCTGGCGGCGAATTCACCTTCGGCCGCCTCGGTAAAGCTGCGCAGCCTGCCGTGCTCGTCAAACTCGAAGATGCGAATGCCGCGCAAGCTCTTGTCGGAGAGGAGCACACGAATGTTGATGAAGCTCCTTTCGTCCTTCACCCACAGACCCGAACGCAGATTCCGCACGCTGCGCAGTTCCTGCATCGTGCGACCCTGTTCCTTCAGTCGCAACTGGCTGGCAGCCTGTTCTGCCGGTGGCGCGATGTACTCGCCGATCAGGAAGGTGAGGACGGCGAACGCAGCGGCGATCTGGCACAGGCAGACGAGCAGCCTGCCGGTCGACAGGCCGGATGCACGCAACACCGTGATCTCGGAGTGCCGTGACAGGTTGGCCAGCGCATACAGGGTGCCGATCAGGATGGCCAGCGGCATCAGTTCATACGCCCTGCCCGCGAGGCGCAGCAGGACGTAGACGAAGGCATGCTGAATCTTGTAGCCACCCTGGCCGAGACTGCCCACCTCGCCCAGCAGGTCGAAAAAGGCGAAGAGCGCCAGGAAGGCGAGCAGCACCAGCAGGACTGCAGTTGCCACCTCGCGCGCAATGTAGCGCTGATAGACCTTCATCGGGAAAGCCGCAGGAAGGAGGACACGGCAATCCTTCTGTAGAAGAGGGCGGGCAGCAGGCAGAGCATCAGCAGATGAACGGCGAGCAGCCCGACGGCAAACGAGAGCTTGCCTCGCGCCACCCACTCTTGGCCGAGGGTCATGAGGTTGTTGTAGAAGAGATAGGCCAGGATCGCCAGCAGCATGTTCGCCGACCGACCGGCGCGCGGATTGACGAAGGAGAGCGGGATCGACAGCAGCGCCAGCACCACCGCCGAAATCGGCAGGCTGAGACGGGCGAGCAGCTCGCTCCGGTGCTGGCGCGAATCGAGCGCCAGCAGTTCCAGGGTACCCATGGTGCGCGGCGTCTGCACGACGCCGCGCGCCTCCTTCGTCTCCAGGCGAATGGCATAGCGCGCATACTCGACCTGACTGAAGTCGGCGCTGCCCGGTGCAAACTCGTAACGGCGGCCTTGCTGTAGAACGATGAAGCGATCGCCGTTGGCGGCGATCTCCTGATGTCCCGTGCCGGCGACGGTGATTCCCACGCGGTCGGAGCGCGTGTCGCTGACGAAGACGTTGCGCACGTGGCTCGTGTCATCGGCGACCTCTTCGACAAAGACCACGCGATTGCCGGTCGAGGACTCCTGAAAGGTACCCGGTGCCACCTGTCCCGCATCCCTGCGCGCGCTGAGCTTGTTGCGGAACTCGACGCTTTCGGACGCGGCCCAGGGCGACAGGAAGAAGGTGAGCGCAGCGATGGTCACCACCAGCGGCGCAGCGAAGGCGATCACCGGTCGAATCCACGCGGTCAGCGGCAGACCGCAGGAAAACCAGACCACCATCTCGGAATCCCGATAGGCCCGCGAGAGGCTCAGGAGGATGGCGACGAACAGCGACAACGACAGCAGGTGCGGCAGGTAGTTGAGTGCGGCAAAGCCGAGCAGCGCCGTTACGGCTTCGGCTTCGACCTTGCCCTGGACGGCCTCGTTGAGCAGGCGGATCAACTGCGTCGTGAGCATGATGGCGAACAGTGCGGTGAAGACGCCTGCCGCAGTCTGGGTAAACTCGCGCCGTACGGCGCGCTGAAAGATCATTCTTTGACTTTGCTGAAAAACTGCAGTGATAATCGGCTTTTTTCTTGAACCAGCACGCGTTTGAAGAGGAGGGGGTCGGTGGAATTTAGCATAAAAAGTGGCAGCCCGGAGAAGCAGCGCAGCGCCTGTGTGGTGGTCGGCGTCTTCGAGCCGCGCAAGCTGACGCTCACCGCGGAACTCGTCGACAACGCAGCCCGGAACCATCTCTCGGACATCATCCGTCGCGGCGACATGGAGGGCAAGGCGGGGTCGACCCTGCTGCTGCACAACGTGCCTGGAACCCTTTGCGACCGCGTGTTGCTGGTTGGACTCGGCAAGGAAAAGGAGTTCGGCGACAAGGAGTTTGCGGACGCCATCCGGACGTCGGTGCGAACCCTCAACGAAACCGGATCGTTCGACGGGACCGTCTTTCTGACGGACACCGCCGTCAGAAAGCGCAGCACGGCATGGCGCGTGCGGCAGGCGGCGATCGTTGCGCAGGAGGCGGTCTATCGCTTCGATCAGTTCAAGAGCAAGAAGGACAAGGTGCGCCGGCCGTTGCGCAAGCTGACCTTCGTCGTCGATCGGCGCAACGAACTCGCTGCCGCCGAGGCTGCGCTGGCGCAGGGTCAGGCGATCGGCGAAGGCGTGAACCTGGCCAAGAATCTGGCCAATTTGCCAGCCAACGTGTGCACCCCCAGCCATCTCGCGGAAACGGCGCAGAAGCTAGCGGCCGAACACAAGCTCGACTGCCAGATCATCGACCGCGACGAGATGGCAGCCCTCGGCATGCACTCGCTACTCGCAGTCGCCAGCGGCTCACGGCAGCCGCCCAAGCTTGTCGTCCTCCACTACAAGGGAGGCAAGGCCGACGACAAGCCGCTGCTGCTGATCGGCAAGGGCATCACTTTTGATACCGGCGGCATTTCTCTCAAGCCGGCCGCCGAAATGGACGAGATGAAGTACGACATGTGCGGCGCTGCCAGCGTGCTCGGTACCATCAAGGCGGCGGCACTCCTGAAGCTGCCGCTCAACCTGACGGTGATCGTTCCGACGGCCGAGAACATGCCCGGCGGAGGCGCCACGCGGCCGGGCGACATCGTCACTTCGATGTCCGGCCAGACGATCGAGATCCTCAACACCGACGCCGAGGGCCGGCTCATACTCTGCGATGCCCTGACCTATGCTGCACGCTTCGAACCGGAAGTGGTAATCGACGTCGCGACGCTCACCGGCGCCTGTGTGATCGCTCTCGGTCACGTCGCGACCGGCCTTTTCGCCAACAGCGACACGCTCGCTCGCGAGTTGCTGCAGGCCGGCGACGAGGCGCACGACCGGGCTTGGCAGATGCCGCTGTGGAACGACTATCAGGAACTGCTCAAGAGCCCCTTCGCCGACATGGCGAACATCGGCGGGCGCTCGGGAGGCAGCATTACGGCCGCCTGCTTTCTCGCCCGTTTCGCCAGGAAGTACGTCTGGGCACACCTCGACATTGCCGGCACAGCCTGGAAGTCGGGCACCGACAAGGGGGCGACGGGGCGACCGGTGTCCATGCTGGTACACTATCTGCTCAAGCGCGCCGGAAAACTGCATTGACGAGGATCTTCTTCTACCACAACGCGGCCGATCGGGTGGCCATGGCGGCCAGCCTGATTGCCAGGACGGTCGGCCAGAAGAAGGCGTTGATCGTCTATGCACCCGACGCAGCCGTCGCCGCGGCTCTCGACCGGCACCTGTGGCTGCATCCGCCGACTGGTTTCGTTCCGCACGTCCGCATCGATTCTCCGCTGGCCCGGGAGACGCCGGTGGTGATCGCCGACAGGCTCGACTCGACAGATCGTGATGAACGGCTGTTCAACCTTGCGCCGGAGGTGCCGCCGGGATTCTCGCGTTTCAACAGCCTCATCGAGATCGTCGGCCAGGGTGATGAGGAGCGTCTGGCCGGGCGCCAGCGAGCCAGGTTCTACCGTGACCGCGGCTACGACATCCAGTATTTCGACCAGTCGGGGAGAGCCTGATGGCCGACGATGGCGACCTGATCAGCCGTGCGGATTCACTGATCAAGGCCGATGCGGGCGCTGCCGCCGGCGACCGCCGCGGCAACCCGCATCACGGGCGGCGACGGCGCAGCTTCGTCGCGTCGACGGCACAGCGGGGTGACACCGACGACACGGCAGCATCGTCCGGCGAGGACGAGGATCTGCCGCTGCTGACCGAAGTCGTTCTGCCAGCAGCCGACGCGGCCGCTGCGCCCCCCATCGCTGTCGAGGATGTCCTGCGTCCGCTGCTTGCCGACGACCTTTGCCGTCGGCTCGAACAGCGTCTGGCCAGCGAAGCGCCTGCCCTCATCGCGTCCGCGGTGGATAGCGCCGGTGAGCAACTGCGACAGAGAATTGCCTCGGTCATCGCTGCGGCGCTGGCTGACTTTCTCGCGCAGCGTGGGCAGCTCTCACTGCCACTGGCGGTGCCCGAGGAGTGCTCGCTGCCGCGTCGGGAGGCGTCGCCGGAGCCCGAACCGGAGCCCATCCACGATCCGGTATAATGTGGGTCTCTCAATTCCCCTGATGCGCGCCCATGGAACTCGCCAAGAGCTTTGAACCGGCAGAGATTGAACGCCGCTGGTACCCGAGGTGGGAAGCGAGGGGCTACTTTGCTGCTGGCCTCGATGCGGGCCAAGACAGCTCTTTCTGCATCCTGCTGCCGCCGCCAAACGTCACCGGCACCCTGCACATGGGGCACGGCTTCAACCAGGCGATCATGGATGCGCTGACGCGCTACCATCGCATGCGGGGCGACAACACGCTGTGGCAGCCGGGTACCGATCACGCAGGGATCGCGACCCAGATCGTCGTCGAGCGCCAGCTCGACGCCGAGGGGACTTCGCGGCACGAACTCGGGCGAGAGAAGTTCCTGCAGAAGGTGTGGCAGTGGAAGGAGTTTTCGGGCAGTACCATCACGCGTCAGATGCGTCGACTGGGCACCTCGCCCGACTGGAGTCGGGAACGTTTCACGATGGACGCCGGACTGTCGCGGACGGTCACCGAGACCTTCGTCCGCCTCTATCGGGAAGGGCTGATCTACCGCGGCAAGCGGCTGGTCAACTGGGATCCGGTCCTGCAAACCGCAGTTTCCGACCTCGAAGTGGTGCAGGAAGAGGAGCGCGGGCAGCTCTGGTACATCCGCTACCCGCTGGCTGACGGGAGTGCCTGCCTGACCGTCGCGACGACGCGCCCGGAGACCATGCTCGGTGATACGGCGGTGATGGTTCACCCCGAAGATGAACGCTACCGCCACCTGTTGGGCAAGATGGTCCGCTTGCCTCTCTCTGGGCGCGAAATTCCGATCATTGCCGACGCCTACGTCGATCTCGCCTTCGGCACCGGTTGCGTCAAGGTGACCCCGGCACACGATTTCAATGACTACGCGGTGGGCCAGCGTCACCGCTTGCCGATGATTTCGATCCTGACGCTCGACGCCCGCATCAACGACAACGCACCGGAGCGCTATCGCGGGCTGGATCGCTTCGCAGCGCGCGAGCTCGTCGTCAGCGATCTCGAACAGCAGGGCTTCCTCGACAAGGCCGAGCCGCATGCCCTGAAGGTTCCGCGCGGTGATCGTACCGGCGTCGTCATCGAGCCGATGCTCACTGATCAATGGTTCGTGGCGATGAGCAAACCAGCAGCCGATGGCAGCAGCATCGCCGGCAAGGCCCTGGCGTGCGTCGCCGCGGGCGAGATCCGGTTCTTCCCGGAGAACTGGGTCAACACGTACAACCAGTGGCTGAACAACATCCAGGACTGGTGCATCTCGCGGCAGCTGTGGTGGGGTCACCAGATACCCGCCTGGTACGCCGACGACGGGCGGGTCTTCGTCGCACACGACGAGGCCGAGGCGAGGACGGAAGCCGGCGCGGCTGGCTACTCGGGAACGCTCGTGCGCGACCAGGACGTCCTCGATACCTGGTATTCATCCGCACTGTGGCCGTTCTCGACGCTCGACTGGACGCCGCAATGGCCAGCCGAGAGCAACCCCGCACTCGACCGCTACCTGCCGTCGACGGTGCTCGTCACCGGTTTCGACATCATTTTCTTCTGGGTTGCGCGGATGGTCATGATGACCCGCCACATCACCGGTCGCATCCCGTTCCGGCATGTCTATGTCCACGGCCTCATCAGGGACGCCGAAGGGCAGAAGATGAGCAAGTCGAAGGGCAACGTCCTCGACCCAATTGATCTGATCGACGGCATCGGCCTCGAAGCACTGCTCGAGAAGCGCACCAGTGGCCTGATGAATCCGAAGCAGGCCGATCAGATCGAGAAGCGCACGCGCAAGGAGTATCCGCAGGGGATTCCCGCCTTCGGTACCGATGCACTGCGTTTCACCTTCCTCTCGCTCGCCAGCCCGGGACGCGACATCAAGTTCGATCTCGGCCGCTGCGAGGGCTACCGCAATTTCTGCAACAAGCTGTGGAACGCCAGCCGCTTCGTCCTGATGCACACTGCCGGCCAGGATCTGGGCCTCGCTGCCTGTACTGCCGATTCCTGTGCAGGCCACCTCAGCTTTTCCTTCGCCGACCGCTGGATCGTCAGCAGGCTGCAGCGTACCGAGGCTGAACTGGCGCAGCACTTCAGTGACTACCGTTTCGACCTGTTGGCGCGGTCGCTTTACGAGTTCGTCTGGGACGAGTTCTGCGACTGGTACGTCGAGTTGTCGAAGGTGCAGTTGCAGCACGGGAGCGCAGCGCAGGTCCGCGCCACACGCCGGACGCTGGCACGCGTACTGGAGGTTGTTCTCCGCCTGGCACATCCGCTGCTGCCGTTCATCACCGAAGAGCTGTGGCAGGCAGTGGCCCCGATCGCAGGTCGCAAGACGCATGAGTCGGTGATGCTGGCAGCCTATCCGCAGGCACAGCCGGCGAAGATCGACGCCGAAAGCGAAGCCAGCGTGCAGCAGTTGAAGGCGCTGGCCTACGCCTGCCGCAATCTGCGCGGTGAAATGAACCTGTCGCCGGCACTACGCGTGCCGTTGCTCGCCAGCGGCAGACAACAGGTGCTGGCCGATTTCGCGCCCTATCTCAAGGCCCTGTGCAAGCTCTCCGAGATGCAGGTCGTCGCCGACATGCCGGGCGACGCCAATGCACCGATTGCCGTCGTCGGTGAAACGAAACTCATGTTGCAGGTGCAGATCGATGTCGCCGTCGAGTGCGAAAGGCTCGACAAGGAAATCGCACGGCTCAGCGGCGAGATCGGCAAGGCAAGGGCGAAGCTGGCCAACGCGAGCTTCGTTGCCCGTGCTCCGGCGGCCGTCGTCGAGCAGGAGAGAAGGCGCCTCGACGCCTTCATTGCAACCTTGGCCGAGCTTGAGCCACAGCGCGCACGTCTCGGGCGCAGCCAGCCGACGGCCAGCGGCTGACGATGCTCGCCCGTGGCCGTGTCGCCGCGCCGTGTGGCCGCTGTTCAGCCGGCCAGTGTCAGTGGAATCAGCCCGCGCAGGGCGTTTCCGAGGTAGATGCGGCGGGCCTGCTGCAGGTCGGCGCGATGCAGGACCTGCTCGACCGCCTGTCCCGAGTCGAGTAGCTGCCGGCGCAGAACTCCCGGCAGCAGACCGCACGACAGGGGCGGCGTCAGGAGCAGTCCGCCGCGCTCGACGAAAACGTTGCTCCGCGCGCCTTCGCAGACCTCGCCACCCTCGTTGCAGAAGATTGCATCAAAGACTCCTGGCCGCTCTGCCAACGCGGCAAGCGTGCGATCGTAACGGGACCGGGCCGTGGTCTTGTGACGCAGCAGATAGTCATCGGCGGACAGGGTCTCGTTTGCCCACACTGCCGTGCGCCAGGCTGGCGGATCGCCGACCAGCGGCGACACGCTGATGGCATGGCTGCCATCGTGCCTGAGAGCCAGCCGAACCCGGAAGACCCCGTCAGAATGGGCAGTCGCTGTCGCGGCGAGTGCCGCTGCCAGGCTGGGCAGTATGCAGGCAAAGCCGAGACTGCCGGCGGAAGCCTGCAGGCGCTCGAGGTGGAACCGCAGCAGTGGATAGCGGCCGGCCTCGAGGCGCAGCGTTTCGAAGAGCTCGAATCCGGGATCGGAGTCAGTGAGGAAGCTCGCTTTCAGCAGGCATTCAGCGTATTCGCTGGCCGCATCGGCGTCGGCGACGATGCCGCTGCCGACACCGATGCGGGCCTTGCCGAGTGGGTCAAGCTCAAGGGTGCGGATTGCCACGTTGAAGCGGCAGTTGCCGCCCGGGGCCAGCCAGCCCAGAGCGCCGGTGTACAGCCCGCGCGCCGTCTCCTCGAGTTCGGCGATGCGTTGCATCGCACGGATCTTGGGCGCTCCGGTGATCGAACCACAGGGAAACAGAGCACGGAACAGGTCGGCCAGGCTCACCCCGGGCAACTCGGCGGAGATCGTCGACACCATCTGCCAGAGTGTCGGATAGGCCTCGGTCTCGCACAGGGCATGGACGCGGACCTTGCCGGGTTGGGCCAGCCGTCCGAGATCATTGCGCAGCAGGTCGACGATCATGATGTTCTCCGCACGCTCCTTGGGCGAAGCGGCGAGGGCTGCGCGGCGCGCTGCATCTTCGTCCGCCGTACGGCCGCGAGCGGCGGTGCCTTTCATCGGTCGTGTCAGTACGTGATCGGCTCTGCGCTCGAAGAACAGCTCGGGCGAGAACGAGAGGATCGTGTCGTCGCCGATCCTCAGGTAGCCGCCGTAGCGGACCGGTTGCCGTGCCCGCAAGCGCTGGTAGAGCGCCAGCGGGTCGCCGTAGACGCGGCAGCTCATCTGGAACGTGAGGTTGATCTGGTAGCAGTCGCCGTCGGCGATCCAGTTGCGGATCTGCCGCACCTGCCTGGCGTGCCGCGACGCAGAGACTGCCGGCAGCAGGTCGGCGATGCCAGCAGCCAACCGTTGCTGCTCGGGAAGCGCCTTCAGGCGGGCGGCGAGGAAGGCAGCGACGGCGTTCGCGTCGAGCCAGTCGCCGCGTTCGAAAACCCAGGCGCGCATCACCGGACCGACCGGTGGCAGGGTCGCGGCAGCGGCGTCGAACGAGGCAGCGAGTGCGTAATCGGCGGCCAGAGCAACCCAGTGGCCGGCAGCGAGTTCGCCCTCGATGGTTGCGAAAAGAGCCAGGGGATCGTTGCTGCCGGCAAGCTGGTAGCTCCGGCAGCAGCCGGAAAGCAGCAGGGCTTCGCCCCGATCACCGTCGAACAGTGCGAAGTCACCGCTGGCGGACATCAGCCTGCAGGCGCCTGCGTCCTCACCCGCCACGTGCCGCGGTGGAGCCCGGCATCACTTGCGCCGCAGAAAGAACTCGAAGACCTTGCCCGTCTCGGAACGCGACAACAGTTCATTGCCCGTCTGTCTGGCAAAGGCCTCGAAATCCTTGACAGCCCCTGGGTCGGTCGCCAGTACATGCAGGACTTCACCTGTCGACATCTCGGCAAGCGCCTTCTTGGTCCGCAGGATGGGCAAGGGGCAGTTGAGGCCCTTGACATCTAACTCTCGATCGAAATGCATGTCGTGATCCACAAGAAAACCGGGCACGTATTGTAAACGCTAAAGTCCGCTCCTTTTCTGCTTCGCTTCCTCGGCCTGCAATCGGCGCAACTCGCGCAGCCGGGCGTCAACCGCCGACTGCTCGAAGAAATTCCCATCGGCGGCCTGTTGCGCGAACTGCAACTGCTCGACGGCTGGCCCGAGTTGTCCTTGCAGGAGATAGAACTCGGCCTGGGCGCGGTGCTGCTGCAGGCGCCTGCCGGTTGCCGAGAAGGTTCTCGCCTGAAGGCCATGCAGCTTGTAGTCGGAAGAGTGGAACTGCAACTGCGAATCGAGGAAGATCCGCGCCTGTTCGTACTGCTTCGCTGCGAGCAGGGACTCTGCGTAGCCATAGACCAGCGCCGCGGACTGCGGATAGCGGTGCAAGGCGTCACGGTAGATCGCGGTTGCTCCGCCGGGGTCGTTGTCGGCGATCCGGATCGTTGCCGCAAGTCCGGCAAGCAGCGGCGAAGAAAGCTTCAGCGCGGCGAGCGCATCGAACTCGCGCTGTGCTCCGGCGACGTCCTTTGCCCGCAACAGCGAGTAGCTCAGCCCGTAACGGGTCGCTGCCTCGGAGGCATATTTCTTCTCCCGCAACTGCCTGCCGAATTCGCTGATCCCCTCCTGCGGCGTACCCATCTGTGCCCGCAACTTCGCCCGTGCGAGGTGGAAGTCGAGGCTGTCGGCCACTTGCCGATAGGGGGCGCTCTGCGCCCGGTTCTGCATGTCCGACATTCGATCGACGGTCAACGGGTGCGATCGCATGTAGACCGGGGCGTTGTTCTCATAGACCCTGCCCGCCTGTTGCAGTCGGCCAAAGAAATCGGCCATGCCGCGCACGTCGAAGCCGGCCTGCGCCAGTGTCTGAAAGCCCACACGATCCGCCTCGCGTTCGAAATCGCGACTGTAGGCAAGTTGTGCCTGAATCGACCCGGCCTGCGCCGAGGCAATGGCGGCGGTTGCCACTTGCGAGTTCGCGCGGGCAGCGAGTACGCCGACGGCCATCGCGATCATGGTGGCGACCGAGCTCTGCTTCTCGCGGAGGATCTGGCGCGCCAGGTGTGACTGCAGTACGTGCGAGATCTCGTGTGCCAGGACGGCCGCCAGTTCGGACTCCGACTGCGCCGTCAGCAGCGTCCCCGTGTTCACCCCGATGAAGCCGCCGAACATGGCGAAGGCATTGACCGTGTTGTCACGGACGAGGAAGAAGTAACAGTCGGCCGTCGGGTCCGCACTGGCAGCCACCAGGCGACCGCCCAGGCGGTTGATATAGTCCGACAACTCGGGGTCGTCGACGTAGCTTGGCTCGCGCAGGCGAATCTCGTTCAGAATCCGCTCGCCGATCCGCCGTTCAAGCTGTGGCGAGAGCTCGGCACGCGCAGCTTCGCCTAGGTCTGGCAGTTCGTCCGTTGCCAGGGCTGGCGAAACCGTGATCGCAATGGCCACGACCAGGCCGGCGACGAGACGCAGCAACGTCATCAAACGAGGTTCCCTGTCTTGAGTAGGCGACAATGGATGCTATGATACCCAACGAGTGGCCGACGAAGTGTGACCAAGCGTTACAGTGCTCCTTCGTCGCTGCGGTTTCAGCGCCCCGTTCGTCTTGAGCTCTTTCTTTGGCCATGCTTCCCAGTCCTCTTTCCCATTTCGATCGGCACGGTCAGGCGCAGATGGTCGATGTCGCGGCGAAAGCCGAGACGCATCGGCAGGCGACCGCCACCGGCTCCATCTCGATGCGCCCCGAGACTCTGGCGCTGATCGTCCAGGGCTCCGCCAGCAAGGGGGACGTCCTCGCGGTTGCGCGGATTGCGGCGATCCAGGGCGCCAAACGCACGGCCGACCTGATCCCGCTCTGCCACCCCCTTGCCATCACCAGAATCACCGTCGACTTCGCGATCGACAGCGAGGCCAGCAGCGTCGCCTGCAAAGCGCGTGTCGAGTGTTTCGGCCGTACCGGTGTCGAGATGGAAGCCCTGTCCGCAGTCAGCGTCGGTCTGCTGACGATCTACGACATGTGCAAGGCAGCCGATCGCGGCATGCGCCTGGAAGGTATTCGCCTCCTCGAGAAGAGCGGTGGCCGCTCCGGACACTGGCAGGGAGGGTGACGCGATCGTGCGGGAAA
The DNA here is from genome assembly GCA_002345025.1 of Candidatus Accumulibacter iunctus. Classification (GTDB taxonomy): domain Bacteria; phylum Pseudomonadota; class Gammaproteobacteria; order Burkholderiales; family Rhodocyclaceae; genus Accumulibacter; species Accumulibacter iunctus. The sequence continues at coordinate 35,166 of DDUX01000003.1, forward strand.
CGATGCCTGACGGCGACCGCTTGCGCCGCTTGTTGCTCAAGGCGGCCGGTGCCGGTATCGGTGTTGGCGCGCTGCTGGCTGCCGATCTGCTGAAGCCGACTGCTGTTCTGGCGGCCGACTGGAACCGCGCTGCCTTCAGCGCGACCAGCCTGTCGGAGGCGATCAGGGCGGCAGGCGCAAGCGGCTCGATCGACAGTGGCAGTATCGTCATCAAGACTGTGGAGATTGCCGAGAACGGTGCTCAGGTGCCGCTGGAGGTGACGAGCAACGTACCCGACAGCCAGAGCATCAGCATCTTTGTCGAGAAGAACCCGATGCCGCTGGCGGCCAGCCTGAGTTTCGCCAAGGGCGCGCTGGCGCGTGTGCGGTTGCAGCTCAAGATGGCCGAGTCATCGCGCATCCGGGTGGTCGTCAGGGCGGCTGACGGAAAGAATTACCACGCCAGTCGTGAGGTCAAGGTGACGCTCGGCGGCTGTGGCGCCTGAGACAGCGAGATCGAAGATGGGTGAAGCAATCAAGATCCGCGCCAGCGTGCAGGGTGAACTCACCGAAATCCGTTTCCTCATGCCGCATCCGATGGAGACGGGTCAGCGCAAGGGCCCCGAGAGTGGCAAGCTGATTCCCGCACACTTCATCCAGAGCTTCTCGCTCACCGCCAACGGCGCACTGTTGGTCGGCGGCCAGTTGAATACCTCGATTTCGCGCAACCCCCTTTTCTCCCTCTATGCGCGTGGACTGAAGCCGGGCGATCGGATTGCCGTCGAGTGGTCCGACACCAAGGGTGACAGGCGCCGCGACGAAGTCATCGTCGCCGTGTCGTAGCCGGCGCGCCAGCAGCGACTTCCGGGCAAAAAAAACCCGCCAGAGGCGGGTACCTGATGCGCCCCCGAAAGGATCAGGCGCGCGCGATGTTCGATGCTTGCTTGCCCTTGGGGCCCTGCGTTACGTCGAAGGAAACCTTTTCGCCCTCTTTGAGGGTCTTGAACCCGCCCATGCTGATTGCGGAAAAATGGGCGAAGAGATCCTCGCTGCCATCATCCGGTGTGATGAAGCCGAAACCCTTGGCGTCATTGAACCACTTTACTGTACCAGTTGCCATATTGCCACTTCCTTCAAAAAAGACTGAATCCGGGCACTGCCCGACTTGCATGCTTCCAAATCAACGATCGCCGACAAGGCATTTCAGACAGGCAGAAGAACCTTGCTGCGCAATCAATCCGAAGCATGGCAGCTTTTTACGCTAAAGCAGGCCGATGCGTCAAGCTTTTTTGCTTGCCGCTGCGCGCGGGTTCAGCGTTGGCTTGCCGAAACTGGCCGAGGCGGTATTGCGCATCCGTATGGACTGGTTAGAATTCGGCTATGGCAACAAAGCATCAAGACGGATCACTCCTCGAAACGAAGCGCACGCAGTTAGCGCCGCCGCCACTGTACAAGGTGCTGTTGCTGAACGATGATTTCACGCCGATGGACTTCGTGATCGTCGTTCTGCAGCGGTTCTTTGCAATGGATCGTGAACAGGCAACGCGGATCATGCTCAAAGTGCACACGGAAGGCAGAGGGGTCTGTGGCGTTTACCCGCGCGACGTCGCTGCCACCAAGGTAGAACAGGTCACAGGTTTCGCACGCAGCAACCAGCACCCGCTGGCGTGTGTAATGGAGGAGAACTGAATGATTGCGCAGGAACTTGAAGTCAGCTTGCACATGGCGTTCGTCGAGGCACGACAAAAGCGTCACGAGTTCATCACCGTCGAACACCTCCTGCTGGCGCTGCTCGACAACCCCTCGGCAGTCGAGGCGTTGCGGGCCTGTGGCGCGAACATCGAGCAACTGCGCAAGGATCTGACCCGCTTCATTGGTGAGCACACGCCCACCGTGTCCGGCGAGGACGAGATCGACACGCAGCCGACACTCGGCTTTCAGCGCGTCATCCAGCGCGCAATCCTGCACGTCCAGTCCTCGGGGCGCAAGGAAGTGAATGGGGCCAATGTCCTCGTGGCGATCTTCGGCGAGAAGGATTCGCACGCGGTCTATTACCTCCAGAAGCAGGGGGTCACGCGCCTGGATGTGGTCAACTTCATTTCGCACGGCATCAGCAAAGTGCCGCAGAACTCGCCTCGCAGCGAGCCGGAAGCCGAGCCGGAAGCCGAGCAGCAGGCTGCGGCCGGCCCGCTCGACAGCTATACGATCAACCTCAACGCGCTGGCCCTGCAGGGCAAGATCGATCCGCTGATTGGCCGCGACAGTGAGCTTGAGCGGGTGATCCAGACGCTCTGCCGTCGACGCAAGAACAACCCCTTGCTGGTCGGGGAAGCGGGCGTCGGCAAGACGGCCATTGCCGAAGGACTGGCACGGCGCATCGTCGAGAGCGACATTCCGGAGATCCTTGCGAAGGCCAACGTCTATTGCCTTGACATGGGCTCCCTTTTGGCGGGCACCAAGTACCGTGGTGATTTCGAGCAGCGCCTGAAAGGGGTGCTGAAGCAGTTGAGCGACAACCCGCAGGCAATCCTGTTCATCGACGAGATCCATACGCTCATCGGCGCTGGCTCGGCTTCTGGCGGCACGCTTGATGCTTCGAACCTGCTCAAGCCGGCTCTGTCCACGGGGCAGCTGAAGTGCATCGGCGCGACGACCTACAACGAATATCGCGGCATCTTTGAGAAGGACCATGCCCTGTCACGGCGCTTCCAGAAGATCGACGTCAATGAGCCATCGAGCGCCGAGGCGGTGGAGATTCTCAAGGGTCTCAAGTCACGCTTCGAGGCCCACCACGGCATCAAGTACTCGGCTGCCGCACTGAACTCGGCGGTCGAACTGTCGGTCCGATTCATTACCGACCGGCACCTGCCCGACAAGGCCATCGATGTCATCGACGAAGCAGGGGCAGCGCAAAGGATCCTGCCGAAGTCGAAGCAGAAGAAGCTGATCGGCAAGATCGACATCGAGGAGATCGTTGCCAAGATCGCACGCATTCCGTCGACCCACGTCTCGTCCGACGACCGCAACAACCTGCGTAACCTCGACCGAGACCTGAAGGCAGTCGTCTTCGGCCAGGATGCCGCCATCGACGCGCTCGCCCGGGCGATCAAGATGGCGCGCTCGGGTCTGGGCAATCCGACCCGGCCGATCGGCAGTTTCCTCTTTTCCGGCCCCACCGGTGTCGGCAAGACCGAGGTTGCCAAGCAGCTGGCCTATTGTCTCGGCAACGAGCTGGTTCGCTTCGACATGTCGGAGTACATGGAACGGCACGCCGTCTCTCGGCTGATTGGCGCGCCGCCGGGCTACGTCGGCTTCGACCAGGGAGGTCTGCTGACCGAGGCGATCACCAAGAGGCCCTACAGCGTCCTGCTCCTCGACGAGATCGAGAAGGCACATCCGGACATCTACAACATCCTCCTGCAGGTCATGGATCACGGCACGCTGACCGACAACAACGGTCGCAAGGCCGACTTCCGCAACGTCGTGATCATCATGACCACCAATGCCGGGCAGGAGGCGATCCAGAAGGCAACGATGGGCTTCACCCCGTCGCGGCAGGCCGGTGACGAAATGGCGGAAATCAAGCGCATCTTCACGCCCGAGTTCCGCAACCGGCTTGATGCGACGATCTCGTTCCGGGCCCTCGACCACGAGGTCATTCTGCGGGTGGTCGACAAGTTCCTGATGCAGCTGGAAGCACAGTTGCATGACAAGAAGGTTGAGGTCGTGTTCACCGCTGCCCTGAAGGAACATCTCGCCGCCACGGGTTTCGACCCGCTGATGGGTGCCAGGCCCATGGCGAGGCTGATTCAGGATACCATCCGCGCCTCGCTGGCTGACGAACTGCTGTTCGGCAGGCTCGCCAGTGGCGGCCACGTCACGGTCGATCTCGACGACGACGAAAAAGTGAAGCTCGTGTTCGAGGAAGAGCCCGTTGTCGTTGCCTGAGGTTCCCACCAATCCAGCGGCCACACGGCAGCGTGTGGCCGGTTTTTCTGCGCAGCGACAGGGCGAGAGAGGGCAGCATCATGAGTATCAGGACACCCGACCTGCTGGACAAACACGAGGCGAGGACACTGGATGGCAGTGTTCGCGTCGTCGCACCGATTTTCCAGCGTTATGGGGGAAGATCGGCGTTCTGCGGGCAGATCGTCACGCTGAAGCTGTTCGAGGACAACTCACTGGTGCGTGAAGTGCTTGCCGAAGCAGGTCGTGGCAAGGTTCTGGTGATCGATGGTGGTGGCTCGCTGCGCTGTGCTCTGGTCGGCGACCAGCTGGCGATCCTCGCGCAGGGCAACGGCTGGGAGGGGATCGTCGTGTACGGCTGTATCCGGGACTCGGACGACATCGCCCACATCGACCTCGGCCTGCGCGCCGTCAACACCCATCCGCTCAAGAGCATCAAGAAGGGCATTGGCGAACGCGATCTGGCGGTCAGCTTTGGCGGGGTCACTTTCCGGCCTGGCGAGTGGATCTACGTCGACGCTGACGGAGTGGTGGTGAGTGATCGACCACTCGACTGAAACGGGGGATAACGAGTGAACTCTGCTATTGACCTGCTCAAGGCAATCCGTAGCGGACGTCTTCAGGAAGTGCAAACGGTACTCGATGCCGGTGCTCCGGTCGAACTGGTCGACGGACGCGGTGACCCGGGCTTGCCGCTGGGGGTGGCGTGCTTCATGGGTTTCCCTGACATCGTCCGCGAGCTGGTCAGTCGGGGCGCCAAGGTCAATACGGTGGACAATTCGCAGCCGACTTCGCCGCTGTCGATGGCCATTCGCGGCAAGCGGCGCGAGGTACTCAAGGCTCTGATCGAACTCGGCGCCGAGATTCCGCCCGGTATGAACACCGGCCTCAGCGAACAGGAGATTCTGGTAGCGCGCTGGCGTGGGCAGCATTATGGAGCAACCATGCCGCGGGTGGCCGCCGAAGCTGCATCTGACGCGCCCGTCTACGAGGAAATCGAGATGGTGCGCTGCTATGGCACGGACACCTCGGTGCTTGACGCAGACCTGATCCGTGCCGCACGGGAGATGGACAAGAAGTAGGTTTTCTCGTCACGAGTCAACTCCCGGGGAACTTGCGGGTGCAATCGGAAGTGCGACTGTGGATCAGGCGGCCTGTTGACGTCTGGACTGCCAATAGCGGTCCCACTCCTGGTTGGCACGGAACACACGCAGCGCCAGCATGTGCTTGGCGTTTTTCAGTTTCCACCAAGCACCGGCCCGCTTGAGACGGTCCTGGATGACGTAACGGTGTGCGCTTTCGATTTCGCCGGACCCA
>DDUX01000136.1 GCA_002345025.1 Candidatus Accumulibacter iunctus
CCTGGTCGATGAAGGTGTCGGGCAACACCATGGAGCGGAACTTCAGCCCGCGGTCAAAGACGCCTTCCTCGGCCAGAAGCTGGGCGACGTGGCTGCCGAAGCCGCCGATGGCGCCTTCCTCGATGGTGATGAGCGCCTCGTGGTTGCGGGCGAGCGCCAGGATCAGGTCGCGGTCGAGCGGCTTGGCGAAGCGGGCGTCGGCCACCGTCGTCGAAAGCCCACGGGCCGCAAGCTCCTCGGCCGCCTTCAGCGTGTCCGCAAGCCGGCCGCCGAGGTTGAGCAGCGCGATCTTGGTGCCCTCGCGCAGGATCCTGCCCTTGCCGATGGGCAGCACCGAGCCGCGCTCCGGCATCTCGACGCCGATGCCCTCGCCGCGGGGATAGCGCACCGCGCTCGGCCGGTCGTCGATGGCGGCGGCGGTGGCGATCATGTGCATCAGCTCCGCCTCGTCGCCCGCGGCCATCACCACCATGTCCGGCAGGCAGCAGAGGTAGGGCAGGTCGAACGAGCCGGCGTGGGTGGCGCCGTCGGCGCCGACGAGGCCGGCGCGGTCGATGGCGAAACGCACCGGCAGCCGCTGCAGGGCGACGTCGTGGACCACCTGGTCGTAGGCCCGCTGCAGGAAGGTGCTGTAGACGGCGAAGAAGGGGCGATAGCCGGTCTTGGCCAGGCCCGCCATCATGTCCATGCCGTGGCTCTCGCAGATGCCCACGTCCCACGCGCGTTCGGGGAACTGCTGCATGATGCGCGTCAGCCCTGTGCCGTCGGGCATGGCGGCGGTGCAGGCGACGGCTCGGGGATCACGCTCCATGAGGGCGATGAGGGCGTCGGAGACGGCGGCCGTGAAGGAGCGGCCTTCCGGCTTGATCTCGACTCGGCACCCCTGCGATGTCAGGGCGGGTTTGGCGGTCGAGACAGGATCGGTCCCCGGGAGGTCGGGATCCGAACGTTCGGAGTCGGGATCTTCAGGAGAGGTGCTGCCCGCGGCTCCCACGACCGTAAACGCCCCGGGAGAATGGAACCGGCTTGAATCGCTCTCCGCGAATCCGTAGCCCTTCCCCTTGACGGTTTTGACGTGCAGGATCATCGGCCGGTCGATATCGCGTGCCTCGCCGAGGAACTCGATGAGATGGGGGAGGTCATGGCCGTCGATGGGTCCGACGCCCAGGAGGCCGAAGTGCTCGAACCATCCACCGCCCGAGGAGGGCTCGTTCACGATGGCCTTGGTCATTTCACCCACGCGGTGGTAGGCGTCGATGAGGGAATCGCCGCCGGGGACGTGCCCGAGAATCCGCCGGGCTGATTTCTTGAACTCGCCGTAGCGGTGGCTGACGCGGACACGGTCGAAGTACTGGGCCAGCGCGCCCCGCGGGCGGCTGATCGTCGCCGCGGACGAGCGGCTGATCGCCGAGCCGGTGGCGCGTTTCAGCGGCGCGCTCTGGCGCGCGCTCGCGCTGCTCGGCGTCGGGCTGGCGTTGGCCGTTCTGGTGCAGGTGGTCGTCGGGCTGGCGCCGCTGCGCCGGCTGCGCGTCGCGCTCGGGCGCGTGCGCGACGGTCGGTCGGAGCGTCTGCAAGGAAACTTTCCCGTCGAGCTGATGCCTCTGGTCGAGGACTTCAATGGCGTCCTCGCTCACAACGGCGAGGTCTTGCGGCGCGCTCGCACCCAGGCCGGCAACCTCGCGCACGCGCTGAAGACACCGTTGAGCGTTCTCGCCAACGCGGCCCACGGCAGGCAGGACGAGGAATCCCGGATGATCACCGAACAGGTCGAGGTGGCCCGGAGACAGGTCGACTACCATCTCGCGAGGGCGCAGGCGGCTGCCGTGACGCATGGCGCGGGGGCACGGACGCTGCTGGCGCCGGTGATCGCCGGCCTGCTGCGCACGATGCGAAGGATTCATGCCGAGCGCCCGCTCGAGTTGCAGGTCGGGGTGATGCCGGAAGCCCTGGCCTTTCGCGGTGAAGTGCAGGACTTGCAGGAGATGCTCGGCAACCTGCTCGACAACGCCTGCAAGTGGGCGACGCAGCGCGTCGAACTGGCGGCGCAGCGGGATGGCGAGATGCTGCGGATCACGATCGACGACGACGGCAGCGGAGTGGCCGCGGCGCAGCGCGACGCGGTCCTCGGCAGGGGGGTGCGGGCGGACGAGCAGACGCCGGGCTCGGGTCTCGGGCTCGCCATCGTCGACGAACTGGCCCGGCTCTACGGTGGTCACGTCGATCTGGCGGCTTCGCCGCTGCACGGTCTGCGCGTCACCCTGAGCCTGCCGGCAGCCGTCTGAGGCAGGAAGTCGCCGGCCCTGACCCCGTTGCGACGCCCTCAGCGGCTGAGGTTGCGGCCGAGCAGGGTGCGGATTTCCTGATTCGCCGGCAGGACGTAATCGTAGGCGGACAGGACGGCGTTGCTGACTGGCTGGACGATTTTGAGATTGACATAGACGGCGCTGGCGCCGACGGCGTAGCTGCCGACGATGACCGCCTGCGCCTGGTTGGTGCGTGCGATGTCGCTGATCTCGCGTGTCAGGATCAGTTCGCCTTCACCGCGTCGCATGTAGATCGATCCGCGCAGCTTCATTTCGACCATCAACCAGCCACGCTGCGAGAAGCGCGCCGAAACCTGTTCGGAAATCATGCGGCCGAGCGTCGAGGACAACTCCAGGGCATCGATGTTGACCACAGTGGCGACGATCAGCGGGCCGGCGGTCGGGCTGCCGCCGAACTGCGCCATGAGGGCGTCGGCGGCGCGATAATTGGTGGCGATGAGTTCGCTGTTCGCCGCCTCGGCGTAAGTGACTTCGGGTACGCGCTGGCGGGCCGTTTCGTTGGCGCAAGCGGCGGCGAGGCAGGCGATGAGGGCGGCAGCGAGCGCGGGCGCTTTCATCGATCGCCTCCGACGGCGATGTCGTAGAGTTGCGGCGGCCCGGCGTAGAGCGAAGCATCCCTGTCAGCAACGTAATAGACGTTGCTGACGCGGCCGAGGTAGCGCGTGGCGTCGCTGGCGGAAACGGTGACGATCAGTTCGGTCTGCGGCGTCGGGCCGCTGGCCCAGTCGGAGGTGTTCCAGCGATAGATGTCGATGCCGCCAGCGACAGCGGCGCCGGCGAGTCCGGCGGCTGCCGGCGCGGCATGCTTCGCCAGACCGTAGGCCGCCCAGCCGCCGGCGTAGAGTGCGCTGAATGGCAAGAAGCGTGCGTCTGGCCGGTTGGGCGAGAAACGAACGGTCTGTATGTCGATGTCGAGGCTGATGGCGCCGGCGGGTGTGTGGCTGACGGCGACCTTGTGGCGCAGCAGCGCAGTGATCAAGGCCGAGTGGAAGCCCCTCGCGAAGTCGGTCTGCTGCGCTGGCGGGCGGACGAAGACGAGCGGGCACGGCGGGGCTGCGGCACAGGACGCGCCAAGGCCGAGCGACGCGACGAGCGCTTCGGCAGTGCCATCGGCAACAGCCACCCAGTGGGCGGCAGCCTGCAGCTTGGGTTGCTGTGAGGTCGGGAAATTGGTTGCCAGCGGCGTCTCGCTGTACGGCGCCGTCATGCAGGCTGCCCCGAAACGTTCCAGCGCGGTTGCCGAATCGCTGACCAACGTCCAGCACGCCGGCGTCGACGAAGTTCGGCTGGCGCGGCAGGCGGGCGGCGAAAGCGGCCGCCGGCGCGACTTTCAAGTTAGAATCGCGACTCCTTGAACTCGCCCAGACCGCTGCCGACAACGATGAAAAGTGCTGAAATCCGCGAGAAGTTTCTCAGGTTCTTCGAATCCAAGGGCCACCAGATCGTTGCCTCGAGTTCGCTCGTGCCGCACGACGATCCGACGCTGCTGTTCACCAACGCCGGCATGAACCAGTTCAAGGATGTCTTCCTCGGCTTCGACAGGCGCCCCTACCTGCGCGCGACGACCTCGCAGAAATGCGTCCGCGCCGGCGGCAAGCACAACGACCTCGAGAACGTCGGCTACACGGCGCGCCACCACACCTTCTTCGAGATGCTCGGCAACTTCTCCTTCGGCGACTACTTCAAGCGCGACGCGATCCGCTACGCCTGGGAACTGCTGGTCGACGTCTACAAGCTGCCCGCCGAGCGCCTCTGGGTCAGCGTCTATGCCGAGGATGACGAGGCCTACGAGCTGTGGACGCGCGACATCGGCGTGCCGGCCGAGCGGGTGGTGCGCATCGGCGACAACAAGGGTGCGCGCTACGCCTCGGACAACTTCTGGATGATGGGCGATACCGGTCCCTGCGGACCGTGCACCGAGATCTTCTACGACCACGGCGAAGGAATTCCGGGCGGGCCGCCGGGATCGCCCGACGAAGAGGGCGACCGCTACATCGAGATCTGGAACAACGTCTTCATGCAGTTCAACCGCGACGAGGCCGGCGTCATGCACCCGCTGCCGAAACCCTCGGTCGATACCGGCATGGGGCTCGAGCGGACGGCGGCCGTCCTGCAGCACGTGCACAGCAACTACGAGATCGATCTCTTCGTCAACCTGATCGCCGCCGCCGCGCGCGAAACCGCGGCGACGGATATCGACAGCCCGTCGCTGCGCGTCCTCGCCGACCACATCCGCGCCTGCTCGTTCCTGATCGCCGATGGCGTCATTGCCGGCAACGAGGGGCGCGGTTACGTCCTGCGGCGGATCATCCGCCGCGCCATCCGGCATGGTTACAAGCTCGGCGCGCGCGCGCCGTTCTTCCATCGTCTGGTGCCCGACCTGGTCGCCGAAATGGGCGGCGCCTATCCCGAGCTGCTGAGCAACCAGGCACGCGTCACCGAGGTGCTGCGGCAGGAGGAGGTGCGCTTCTTCGAGACCATCGAGCACGGCATGGGCATCCTCGAGGGCGAACTCGCGGCGCTGGCGGGCAACGGTGTGTTCAACGGGCAGACCGCGTTCAAGCTGCACGATACCTTCGGTTTTCCGCTCGACCTGACGGCCGACGTCTGCCGCGAGCGTGGCGTACGGGTCGATGTCGCCGCCTTCGATGCGGCGATGGCGCAGCAGAAGGAACAGGCGCGCGCCGCCGGCAAGTTCCGCATGGCGGCGGCCCTCGAATACAGCGGTCCGGAAACCGTCTTTCATGGCTACGAGGCACTCGAGTACGGCGGTAGCGTGCTCGCGCTCTACCGCGATGGCAGCGCCGTCGAGCAGCTCGGCGAGGGCGAGCTGGGCGTCGTCGTCCTCGGCGAAACACCCTTCTATGCCGAGTCCGGCGGACAGGTCGGCGACCGTGGCGCGCTGCAGGGCCCGCAGGGGATCTTCGCCGTCGAGGATACGCAGAAGATACAGGCCGCCGTCTTCGGCCATCAGGGAGTCGTCCGCACCGGCCGCATCAGCGTCGGTGACCGGGTCGCGGCGCGGGTGGACGTCGTCGCACGCGCCCGCACGGTGCGCAACCACTCGGCGACGCACCTGATGCACAAGGCGTTGCGCGAGGTGCTCGGCGCGCACGTGCAGCAGAAGGGCTCGCTGGTCGATGCCGAGCGGACCCGTTTCGACTTCGCGCACAACGCGCCGATGACTGCCGAGCAGATTCGCCGGGTCGAGATCCTGGTCAATGACGAGATCCTTGCCAACGCCGCGCGCGAGGCGGCGGTGCTGCCGATCGACGAGGCCAGGCGGGCGGGCGCGATGATGCTCTTCGGTGAGAAGTACGGCGACGAAGTGCGCGTGGTGACCATCGGCTCGTCGAAGGAACTCTGCGGTGGCGTGCATGTGCAGCGCAGCGGTGACATCGGTCTGTTCAAGATCGTCGCCGAAAGCGGCGTTGCCGCCGGCGTCCGGCGCGTCGAGGCGGTCACCGGCGATGGCGCACTGGCGCTGGTGCAGGAGCAGCAGGCGCTGCTCGCCGAAGCGGCGGCAGCGATCAAGGCGCCGCCGGCCGAGGTGCCGGCGAAACTGGCGCAGGTGCTCGACAACGTCCGTTCGCTCGAGCGCGAACTGGCCCGCCTGAAGCAGAAGCTGGCGTCTTCGCAGGGCGACGATCTGCTGGCGCAGGCCGTTGCCGTCAAGGGCGCACACGTCGTCGCTGCGCTCGTCGAAGGCGCCGACGTCAACACCCTGCGGTCGACGATCGACAAGCTGCGCGACAAGCTGAAGAGCGCTGCCGTCGTCCTGGCGTCGGTCAGCGGCGAGCGGGTCACGCTGATCGCCGGCGTCAGCGCCGACCTGACCGGCAGGGTCCGTGCCGGCGAACTGGTCAACATGGTCGCACAGCAGGTCGGAGGCAAGGGCGGCGGCCGTCCGGACATGGCGCAGGCCGGTGGCAGCGAACCGGCGAAGCTGCCGGCGGCGCTGGCGTCGGTGCGTACCTGGGTCGAGCAGCGGCTTTGAG
>DDUX01000137.1:0-384 GCA_002345025.1 Candidatus Accumulibacter iunctus
CCTGTTCTGCGGTGCCGCCCGGGCGTTGGCCGTGCGCGACGGCTGGATCGGCTGGGCGCCCCAGGCCCGGCGGGAAAACCTGCCACGAGTGCTCAACAACAGCCGCTTCCTGATCTTCCCGCACGTCCGGGTGCCGCATCTGGCCAGCCATGTGCTGGGACAACTCGCGCGTCGTGCGCGCAGCGACTGGCTCGAACATTGGGGCTTCGAGCCCCTGCTGCTGGAAAGCTTCGTCGACCCGCGACAGCATGCCGGCACCTGCTACCGGGCTGCCGGTTGGCAATTGCTCGGAGAGACCAGCGGACGCGGGCTGGCCCGCCCCGGCCGGACCTATCACAGCACGCCTCGGCAAGTATGGGTCAAGCCGCTCGGCAGCGACGGTCG
>DDUX01000137.1:620-5076 GCA_002345025.1 Candidatus Accumulibacter iunctus
CTGATCAACCACTGCCATCCGATCGCCATCGATGGCTCGCAGAAGCTCGCGGGCGACACCCTTTGGGCGGAGGAACTCCTGCAGCGCAGCGTCGGCAAGGACGAAACCCGCCATACCCAGTACTTCGTCTACGTGCTCGAGGCCAGCCTCGTCTTCCACAACGGTCTGGTCATCCCGTTGCTCAGCGAGTTCCTCGAACACGCGCTGGGCGACAGCGAAGCGCAGAAGCAGGATTGCGAGCTGCGCGGCTTTGCGCGCTTGAGCGACCGGCTCAAGAGGCTGTTCCCGCGTCTGCCGATCCTGCTCGTGCTCGACGGACTCTACGCCAACGGGCCGGTGATGCAACGCTGCCTGCGCGCCGGCTGGCAGTTCATGATCGTCCTCCGGGACAAGGATCTGCCCTCGGTCTGGGAGGAGTTCCGCGCGCTTCAGCCCCGGCAGTCGCAAACCCGGCAGCAGGACTGGGGAAGACGCCAACAGCGCTTCAGCTGGGTCAATGACATCGAGCATGCCTTTGCCCTTGACTGGAATGCCATGCGGGGCTACCACCTCCTGATGCGGCTGGCGCATGTCTTCAATACCTTGGCGCGCTTCACGCGACAGCTCCGCGATCTGTTTCGCCAGTTCGGCGTGCGCGGGGCCATCGCCTTCATCCGAGCATCCTGCGCCGCGCCCTGGTTCGATCCGGCGCGGATGCGCGCGCTCCTCGCCAAACCCTTTCTCCTGCCACTCGAGTGACCTGTCCCGGACGGCCCCAGAAACCACCCCAAGCAGTGCGCTCTGTGCAGGGAGAGGCTCGCCCAGAGATCAAAACGGAGCTCCTGCCACCTATCGACACCCTCTTTACCCACCCCACACCACCCGCGCATCCAGCCCTCACTTGCCGCCAGCCCCCCGCGATCTGGCCGCCTCCGCGGTCAAAGCGGGGGTTTCCGGCAAACGGGACCGATTTGGCCGGGTCATGCTTCAGGACTGGTCGGACACGGGGTCTATTGCCTTCGGCAGGTGTAAGCTGGCATGATTCATGGCTCAAGCGGTTGGTCTCCACGGCAGATCGGCGCGGCGTTTCGCGGCTGGTCGCTGCCATGACCCGAGAGGAGGGGGTGCAATGAGTCAGGAATCGGATAGTCTGGGCCTTGCGACAGTCATGCTGGAGCGCCTGGAAAAGGAACGTCTGCCACGGGCGCTCGACCTGAAGGCGAAGGTCGATGCCGGCGAGCGACTCGACGAGCTCGACATCGCCTTTCTCGAGAGGGTTTTTGGCGACATGCAGGCGGCTCAGAAACTGGTCGGGGAGCACCCAGAGTATCAGGAGCTGGCGGCAAAGATGGCGGCCCTGTACGAGGAGATCACCGCCAAGGGCCTCGAGAACGAGAAGTCCTAGCAGCCTAGCAGCGGCAGGATCGACGAATAAAGGCCGGCGGAGGGGCTGAGTCCGGCGATCTCGGCGTATGCGATGGCGACCGGAATCGATACGGCGGCCACCGCCAGTCCGGCACTGATGTCGTGCGGCCAGTCGGTGGCCCGGTACTTGAGCAGCGGCGGCAGGCCGGGCAACAGCCGGTGGAGGTGGGCCATGGCAGGCATCGTGCTGAATTTTCCGAGGTCGGGACGTCTGCGTGCTGTCCGCTGATCGCGCCACCTTGCCGGATAGCGCTCCGAATTCTGCCGCCGGCGCTGGCAAAACGGTGGTTCGGCCGGGCGGGACGATGGCCGGCAGGAGCACTGCCCTTTCCGCCATCGACGGATGATTGCCTGTGACGCGCTGCGAATCATGCAGTCGAACAACCACACAATCGCCGCTTGCCGCCGCTGCGGTCACCGGAATCACCGACGGGAGCGCCGATGACTCGTGCATTGCTGACCGTAGTCCCGCTGTGGAGCATTGCCGTGCCCCTCGTCGCGTGCGCGCTGCTGGCCGCTGTCCTTGGCAGTTCGCCGGGATGGGCGCTGCTGGCGCTCGTTGCCGGCGCACTCGTTGCGGCCGTTCTGGTTGCCGTGCATCACGCCGAAGTGATCGCGCATCGTGTCGGCGAGCCGTTCGGGACGCTGGTGCTGGCCCTTCCGGTCAACATCATCGAGGTGTCGCTGATCGGTTCGGTGATGTTGTCCGGCAGTGCGACCGCCACCAGTCTGGCGCGCGACACGGTGTTTGCTACGGTGATGATCGTCTGCAACGGCGTCATCGGTCTGTGTCTGCTGCTGGGAGCGATTCGGTATCGGGTGCTCGAGTTTCAGGTCGAAGGGACCGGCCAGGCGCTGTCGGTGCTCGCCTCGCTGACGACGCTGACCCTGGTGTTGCCCGCGCTGACGACGAGCACGGCTGGGCCGACCCACTCGCCGGCCCAGCTCGCCTTCGCCGGTGTCGTTTCGCTGCTGCTCTACGCAGTCTTCGTTTTCGTGCAGACGGTGCGCCATCGCGAGTATTTCCTGCCGGTCGTCCCGTGAACGCGGGGATGTCGCCGGCGGGGCGCCCGCGACCGTCGCCAGCGGGCATTCTTTCTCGCTGCGGCGATGCCGCGATCAGATCACCTGCTGCTCGCGCAGGCAGGTGATCTCTTCGGCGCTGAAGCCGCTCTCGCGCAGGACTTCCTCGCTGTGCTCGCCGGCGTCGGGTGGCGGCAGACGAGCGCTGAAGGGCAACTCGCTGAGCTTGAACGGCGGGGAGAACTGGCGTACGCCAGCAACCTCGACGAGCATGCCGCGCGACTGCAGCTGTTCGTTCTCCATGCTCTCCTCGAAGCGCAGAACCGGCGTCACGCAACAGTCCACCTGCTCGAACAGAGCGCGCCATTCGGCGAAGCTGCGGCTGGCGAATACCGCCTCGAGCTCAGCCCGGATGCGCCGCCCCTCGGCGCCGGTAGCGAAGGCGAAGGGGGCGAGATGCGGACGCTCGATGGCCGTACACAGCATCTGCCAGAACTTCGGCTCCATCGCGCTGACCGCGAAGTGGCGGCCGTCGCTCGTCGCGTAGACGCCGTAGCTCGGCATGCCGCCGGAGAGCACGTCCTCGCCGCGCGGCACGGCATGGCCGAGACCGAGAACGGCGAGCAGCGGGAAGAGGCTGTGGGCGAAGACGGCGTCGGTCATCGCCACATCGACGTAGCGTCCACGGCCACTGGTGCGTGCGTCGATGACTGCGGCGAGGATGCCGACGAGCGCGCTCAGCGAACCGCCGAGCAGGTCGCCGATCTGGAAGTTGGGGATCGCCGGGGCACCGCCGGCGGTGCCGATCTGGTCGAGCAGACCGCAGTAGCCGAGGTAGTTGAGGTCGTGACCGGCGCGGTCACGGTAGGGGCCATCCTGGCCGTAGCCGGTGATCGCGCAGTAGGCGATGCGCGGGTTGATCGTCGCCACCGCCGTATAGCCGATTCCCAGCTTGTCCACCACGCCGGGTCGGAAGCCTTCGAGGATGACGTCGGCGGTGCTTGCCAGGCGCATGAAGGTGTCGACGCCGGCCGCCTGCTTGAGGTCGATCCGCAGGCTGCGCTTGTTGCGATTCACCAGTTGAAAATAGCTGACGGTACCGTGGACGGCGCCGGCGCTGCGCGCGTAGTCGCCGGCGCCGGTGTCTTCGATCTTGATCACGTCGGCGCCGAGGTCGGCGAGGTGCATGCTGGCAAGCGGGCCCGGCAACAGGCGCGTCAGATCGAGCACGCGCAGGCCGGCGAGAGGAGAAGGTCGCATGGGAATCGGCTTTCGGGAAAAGGGTCGGCAGGGGAAAAGTCCGCGGCGCTCAACTGTGTCGGCAGTCCGGCGCCCGTCATGTGCGGGCCGTGCGCTGGCACGGCAACCTCATTCTAGTCCCGGCCACGCATCTTTGCCGGCCGCTGGCCGGCGAGGCTCGCGGGACCCGTCAGCGGCGATGTCGTGGGCTTCGGCCCGGGACCCGATGCCTTGCTGGCTGCAGGCAGCAGCGAACGGGCAACTGACGTAGAATCCGGCGCATGAGCGATAGCGGGATCAGTGGCGTCATTCTCGCCGGCGGACTCGGACGGCGAATGGGCGGGGTCGACAAGGGGCTGCAGGAACTGCACGGGCGGCCGCTGGTCGCCTGGGTGATCGAGCGTCTGGCGCCGCAGGTGGACGAATTGCTGATCAACGCCAACCGCAATGCGCAGCGCTATGCCGTTTTCGGTCATCTCGTCGTTGCCGACCGGATCGACGGTTTCGCCGGACCGCTGGCCGGGCTGCACGCAGCGCTGTCGGTCGCCGGCCATCCCCTGGTCGCGACCGCTCCCTGCGATTCCCCGTTCCTGCCGACCGATCTGGTGGCTCGCCTGCGGGCAGCCCTTGACGAGAGTGCTGCCGAGCTGGCGGTCGCCCGCAGCCTGGCGCGGCTGCAGCCGGTCTTCTGCCTCTGCCGGCGAACGGCACTGCCTGCGCTGAGCGCCCATCTGGCCGCCGGCGGGCGACGAATCGAGGAGTGGCTGGCGGCGCGGGCGGGGGGCGGGGG
>DDUX01000019.1 GCA_002345025.1 Candidatus Accumulibacter iunctus
CGAGGTGATCTGGCTGATCTCGGTGCTGCGCTGCTTTCGAGTTGCCGATCGGCCTGTTCCTCTGCGCCGTGCTGGTGATCATCGTGCTCTGGCCGGAAGTCAAGCCCGTCTGGCGTTGGGTGCTGCTCATCGGCCTCGCCGTCTACGGCTACCGGCTGGCCGGCATCTCGGTCGATTACGTCGAGGACTACCGGCGCGTCATGCGCAACTTCTACGGCCAGTTGCGCATCGACGACGTCAGCGAGGACGACCTCGGCATCAAGCGCAGGATGTTCCACGGCCGAATCAATCAAGGCGATGCAGTCCTACCTGCGGCACATGAAGAGCGACGGGATCCTCGCCGTGCACATCACCAACCGCTACCTCGACCTGCAGCCGGTGGTCGCCGCTGCGGCCGCGAAGTTGGGGCTGAGCGTTCTCGTCGTCGAACTCGAGCCGGCCGATGGCGACGTCTTCTGCCGCCGCTCGCTGTGGGCGCTGATCGTTCGACCCGAGCGCGCGGCGAGCCTGCAGGCGGCGATCGCCGGCGCCCGGCCGCTGCCGCCGCGCGCCGGCTTCACGGCGTGGACGGACGGGTTCTCGAACCTGCTCGGGATCCTGAAGTGATCGTCTCGGTGCCCGGCGAAGCGCTGCGCGACGACGACGCGGACCCGGAAGGCGAAACTACCGCTCCCGCGCCGCCTCATGCCAGGCTTTCCTCACCGGCGACAGCAGGTACTCCGCGACCGTGCGCGTGCCGAGCATGATCTCGGCACTCGTTCGCATGCCAGCAGCGAGGCCGAAGCGGGCGCCGTCGATCTCCAGATTCATCGCCTTGAGGGTCACCAGGGCCTTGTAGACCAGCGGCTGCGCTTTCCTCTGTCCCCCTTCGTTCGGCGCCGCGCCGCCTCCCATCCCGCCGTCCGCCGCATCAGCGCTGACGTGTTCGACCGTACCTTCCACCATGCCGTACTTCTGGAACGGAAAAGCGGCGAACTTGAGCTTGACTGGCTGCCCCTGGCGTACGAAGCCGATGTCCTCGTTGCTGATCCAGACCTCGGCGCGCAGCGTCTCTTCCGTCGGCAGCAGCGTCAGCAGCACGGTGCCGGGCTGCACGACGGTGCCGGTGGTGTGCGTCGCGAGTTCCTTCACCACACTGTCCTGGCTCGCCCGGAGTTCGAGCAGATCCTTGCGGTGGGCCTGCTTCGCGCGCTCCTGCGCCAGCCTGTCGACGGTGGCTTGCGCCTCGCTGCGTTCGGCATGCAGGCTGCGCCGGTAGTCGGAGTCGAGTTGGGCGAGCTTCTTCTCGGACTGGGCGATGCTCGCCCTGGCCGATTCGATGAGGTGGGCCTGGGTCTTGAGTTCCTGTTCCTTCTCGATGCGCTCGCGCCTCTTGTCGCTGGCCATCAGGCCGCCGGCGAAGCCGTCCTTCACCAGCTTGTCGTAGGCCTTGTCCTGTTCGCGGTAGTGCGGCAGGATTTCGGCGAGCTTGTTCTGCACCTGTTGCGCCGAGGCGAGTTCCGCCTTCGTCTTGAGGAGACGGCTCCGCTCTTCGGCCAGTGCCGCCTCGATGGCCGCGCGGTTGGCGCGGTACTGGGCGTCGATTTCCCCGGCGAGCGCCGGTGGGTCGTCGGGTTCGGGTCGGAAGGGCGTGCCGCCGAGTTCTGCGTCGATGCGGCGCAGCGCCAGGCGTCTACGCTGCCAATCGGCTTCGATCGACTGTGCATCGGCTTCGGTGATGAGGGTATCCATGCGCATGAGCACCTGGCCTGCCTTCACGGTCTCGCCTTCGCGGACACGGATTTCCTTGACGATGCCGGCCTCCGCCGGCTGTACGATCTTGAGGTAGCTCTGCGGTACGAGCTTGCCGTCGGCGACGGCGACGATGTCGAGCCGTCCGAGCAGCGCCCAGAGGATCAGCAGGCCGAGCATGCCGGCGAGCACGCGCAGGACGGCGCGACCCAGCGGATTGGGCGGCGCCTCCTGCAGGCGCAGGAGCGGCGGCGAGAAGTCGTGGTAGTCCGGCGTCGCGGGACTGGCGATCACAGGGAGCTTGAGCGGTAGTTTCATCGGTCGTCTGGCAGAGCTTTGGTTACACAGGGGCGTCTTCCCGGTACGCTGGCTGGCTCAGGACAAGCCTACCGCAGGCAGAGCCGGATTCCGGCGACGTCACACGGCGCCCACGGGATGCGCCTTGCCGGATTCCGGCTCGCGCGCAGCCCGGTTGATCCCAGGCCTGCCGCGAAGCCGGTATGACGCTCATCGTCAGGACAGGCGCACGCTCCCTTCCTGAATTGCCGCGAGCGGCCGCAGCGTCTGCGCCTGCGCACCAAAGCCGGCGTCGCCGATCACCTGTTGGGCCGAAGTCAGTCCGATGCCGGTCAACGTGCCGTTCTTCCCATACTGGTAGGCGAGATCGCCGCCGACGGCAGCGCTGTCCGAGCCGGCCAGTTGGAAGGTGGCAAGCGCGTTGGTCAGCGCCCAGGTGGTGAGGCCGGGGTTGGCGGCACGGGCGGCGTCGAAGGCACCGACCAGACCGGAGAAGTTGAAACTCTCGATCTTCTGGTCCTTCAGCGGATCGCTGCCGCCTTGGGCAAAACCCGCCATCGCTTCGGCGATCACCTGCAGCTTGAGTACCGGTGTCGACGGCGCGGCGGCGTACCAGTCCTTGAACGTGATCTGGTCGGTGCCACCGGTCTTCAGTACCAGGTCGTTGCTCGACTTGCTGAAGCTGAGGTCGGCGTAGGCGAGGTCGCCGCCGAGGGACAGCGTGTCGCCGCCGGTACCTCCGGTGGCGAACGTGTCCTGCCCGTCGCCCTTGTTGAAGAGGAGGACGTCGTCGCCGCCGGCGGTGCTGTAGGTGTCGTTGCCGAGGCCGCCGCGGAAGAGTTCGGCCGCAGCGCCACCGTTGATCGTATCCGTGCCGGCACCGCCGTTGAACAGCGCCGTACCGGCAGTGTCGGTCAGGGTGTCGTTGCCGTCGCCGCCTTCCAGGATGTCGTCACCGGCAGCGCCGTTCAGGACGTTGTTGCCGGTGTTGCCGCGCAACAGGTTCGCGAGATCATGGCCCGTGCCGTTGAGCGCCGAGGAGCCCGTCAGGACCAGCGCTTCAACGTTGGCAGCCAGAGTCAGGGTGACGCTGCTGTTGACCACGTCGATGCCTTCGCCGGCGCTTTCCGTCACGATGTCGGCGGCGCTGTCGACGGTGTAGCTGTCGTCGCCGCTGCCGCCGATCAGAGTGTCGGCAGCGGCTCCGCCGTTCAGGGTGTCGTTGCCGGCACCGCCGGTGAGGGTGTTGGCCCCGCTGTTGCCGGTCAGGAGGTTGTTGAGGTCGTTGCCGCTGCCGTTGATCGCCGTGCTGCCGGTCAGGGTCAGGTTTTCCAGGTTGGCAGACAATGCGTAGGTGACGCCAGCCTGCACGAGATCGGTGCCTGCACCGGCAGCCTCGATCACCACATCCGCCGTGTTGTCGACCACGTAGGTGTCATCCCCGGCACCACCTTGCATCGTGTCGGCGCCGCTGCCGCCGGAGAGGGTGTTGTTGGCACCGTTGCCGATGATCAGGTTGGCCAGGGTGTTGCCGGTGCCGTTGATGGCCGCGGCACCCGCCAGCGTGAGGTTCTCGAGGTTGCTGGCGAGCGTCCACGTGACGTCGGCGATGACCGTGTCGGTTCCGGCGCCGGAGCCTTCGGTCACGGTATCCCCGGTGCTGACGTAGTAGGTGTCGTTGCCCGCCCCTCCGACGAGGGTGTCGGCGCCAGCGCCGCCGTCGAGGATGTTGTCGGCGCTGTTGCCGGTGAGGGTATTGGCCAGGTCGTTGCCGGTGCCGTTGATGGCGCTGGTGCCGGTCAGGGTGACGTTCTCGACATTGGCGGCCAGGGTATGGGTAATGCTCGATTGCACCAGGTCGGTACCTTCGCCGGCCACTTCGATAACCACGTCGCCGGCATTGTCGACCACGTAGGTATCGTTGCCGGCGCCGCCGGTCAGACGGTTGGCGCCGGTATTCCCGGTCAGCACGTTGGCGAGATCGTTGCCGGTGCCGTTGATGTTGGCCGTTCCCGTCAAGCTCAGGTTCTCGAGGTTGGCGGCGAGGGTGTAGGTGACGCTCGACTGGACCAGATCGGTACCCTCGGCAGCATTTTCCGTCACCACATCGCCCGTGTTATCGACGACATAGGTGTCGTTGCCGGCGCCGCCGATCAGGGCGTCGGCGCCGGTGCCCCCGTCGAGCACATTGCTACCGCTGTTGCCGGTCAGCGTATTGGCAAGGGTGTTGCCCGTACCGTTGATCGCACTCGTGCCCGTCAGCGTCAGGTTTTCGACGTTGGCGGCCAGCGTGCAGGTCACGCTGGACTGCACGAGGTCGGTACCGGCACCCGAACCTTCGCTGACCACATCGGCGGTGTTGTCGACGATATAGGTGTCGTTGCCGGCGCCGCCGATCAGGGTGTCGGCACCCGTACCGCCGTCGAGCACGTTGTTGCCGCTGTTGCCGGTCAGCGTATTGGTGAGGCTATTGCCGGTGCCGCTGATGTTTGCTGTTCCGGTCAGGGTCAGGTTCTCGACGTTGGTGGCGAGCGCGTAGGTCACGCTGGACTGCACGAGGTCGGTGCCGGCATTGGAGCCTTCGGTAACGACATCGCCCGCGTCGTCCACCCCATAGGTGTCGTTGCCGGCACCGCCGACCAGGGTATCGGCACCGGCGCCGCCGTTGAGGGTGTTGTTGCCGCTATTGCCGGTGAGCAGGTTGGCAAGATCGTTGCCGGTGCCGTTGATGGCACTCGTTCCGGTGAGTGTCAGGTTCTCGATGTGGGCAGCGAGCGTGTACGTGACGCTCGACTGGACGAGATCGGTCCCTTCGCCCACGTTTTCGACGACCACATCGCCCGCAGCATCGACGACGTAGGTGTCGTTGCCGGCGCCGCCGATCATCGTGTCGTTGCCTGTGGCGCCGGACAGCGTATTGTTGCCGCTGTTGCCGGTCAGCACGTTGGCCAGCGTGTTGCCGGTGCCGTTGATGGCTGCGGAACCGGTGAGCGTGAGATTCTCGACGTTGCTGGCCAGGGTAAGGGTGACGCCGGACTGGACGAGATCAATGCCGGCGCCGGCCGCTTCGGTCACCACATCGCTGGCGCTGTCGACGAGGTAGATGTCGTCGCCGGCGCCGCCAATCAGCGTGTCGTTGCCCGCACCACCGTCGAGGATGTTGTTGCCGCCGTTGCCGGTAAGCGTGTTGTTCAGGGCGTTGCCGCTGCCGTTGATGGCGCTCGTGCCCGTCAGCGTCAGGTTCTCGACGTTCGCGGCGAGGCCATGGTTCAGGCTCGACTGGACGGTATCGGTGCCTGCGCCGGCGTTCTCCGTCACGACGTCGCCCACGTTGTCGACCACGTAGGTATCGTTGCCGGCGCCGCCGATCAGGCTGTCGGCGCCAGCGCCGCCGGATAGCGTGTTGTTGGCGCTGTTGCCGGTGAGCACGTTGTCGAGCGTGTTGCCGGTGCCGTTGATGGCCGAGGTGCCCGTCAGGGTCAGGTTCTCGACCTCGCTGGCGAGCGTCCAGGTGACCCGCGACTGGACGAGGTCCGAGCCGCCGCTTGCCGCTTCGATGACCACATCACCGGCACTGTCGACCACATAGGTGTCGTCGCCAGTACCGCCGGCCATCGTGTCGTTGCCCGTGCTGCCGTTGAGGATGTTGTTGCCGCCATTTCCGGTCAGCGTGTTGTTCAAGGCGTTGCCGGTGCCGTTGATGGCCGCGGCGCCGGTCAGGATGAGGTTCTCGACGTCGTCCGCCAGGGTGTGGGTCGCGCTCGACCGGACGAGGTCGGTACCCTCGCCGGGGTTCTCCCAGACGACCTCGCCCGCGTCATCGACGATGTAGGTATCGTTACCGGCGCCGCCCGCAAAAGTATCGAGCCCGCTTCCACCGTCGAGAACGTTGTCGGCGGAATTGCCCGTCAGGCTATTGTCCCGGGAGTTGCCCGTGCCGTTGATCGCGTCTGCCCCGATCAGAGCGAGGTTTTCGAGGTCGGTGGCCAGCGCATGGGACAGGCTCGACTGGACGAGGTCCGTTCCCTCGTCGGCATTCTCGACGATGACGTCGCCGGGGCTGTCGATGACGTAGGTGTCATTGCCGGCGCCGCCGAGCATCGTGTCGTTGCCCGTGCCGCCGTCCAGCGAATCGCTTCCGTCTCCGCCGTCGAGCAGGTCATTGCCGCCGTTGCCGGTCAGCGTGTCGTTGCCGGCAAGACCGTAGAGTCGGCTGTCGCTGTTGTCCGCGGCAATCAGGACGTCGTCGCTGGGCGTGCCGCTCACTGTGAGGTTGCTGGTCATCGTGGCGCGAGTCCACGTCACTCCGCCGGCAAACTCGATCAGATCGATCTTGCTGGCATCATCGACGAAATAATTCCTGACTCGTATCGATTCGCCGGAATCCGTTATCACGACCATCAGGTCATTGCCATCGACTCTTTCGACCCGGATGTCCCCAGGATTGATACCCTCCAGCTTCAGCCTGTCGGTTCGTCCGAGTGCGGGATCGACATTGTGGATCGAGTCGCTGCCATCGCCACGCCCGAAGACGTAGGTATCGTTGCCGCTGTCGCCGTAGATCGAATCGTCGCCGACTCCGCCGACAAGGGTGTCGTCACCGTCGCTTCCGACAAGCGTGTCGTTGCCGGTTCCGCCAGCAACGGCATCGTTGCCGATTCCTCCGTACAGATAATCCTCGCCGCCACCGCCGAAGAGGGAGTCGTCGTTGCTCGCGGCGCTTGGCGAATCGATATACCAGCCGCCGTAGAGCTGGTCGTTGCCGTCGCCGCCGTCGAGCGTATCGTCTCCGTCAGAGCCGATCAGGGTATCGGCATCGGCACCACCGTTCAGCAGATCATTGCCGGAGCCGCTGTAGAGGTAATCGTCGCCGGCACCCCCGTCGAGAACATCACTTCCATCAGCACTCGACAGCGTGTCGTTTCCGGTTCCACCGTCAAGGACATTGTTTCCGCCGCCGACGGTAAGACTGTCGTTGCCTGCACCACCGGACAGCAAGTGGCCGCCCCAATGGCCGACCAGCGTGTCGTTGCCACCCAGGCCATAGGCCTTGCCACCGGAAAAGGGTCTGGTCGAAAGGTAGTCGTCGCCTTCGGTGCCGATGACCGTCACATTGCCCTGCATCGCCGTCTGGTTCCACATCGTCCCGTCGGCAAAGAGCAGGCGGTCGATGTTGCCGTAAGTGCTTGCCACGAATCCCTTGATGGTGAGCGTTTCGTTCGTGTCGATGATCGTCACGAGCAAGTCATTGCCGGCTTCCGTCAGCCGAACGTCGGCTGCATTGAGGCCTTCGAGTCGCACCGTATCGACGTGGGCGCCAGCGAAATCGGTACAAAGGATCGCGTCGTTGCCACCGCCGCGTCGCAGCACGTAGGTGTCGCTGCCGACGCCACCGTCCAGTGTGTCGCTGCCGCCTCCGCCATCCAGCGTGTCGTCACCTTCGCCGCCATTCAAGACATTGCTCATCGCGTTGCCGAAGAGGGCGTTGGCCATCGCGCTGCCGCTACCGTCGATCGCCGCGGTGCCGGTGAGGACGAGGGTCTCGACGTGGTCGGAGAGTGTGAAGGAGACGCTCGAGTGCACCTGGTCCGCGCCCGCGTCCACGCCTTCGAATACGCGGTCGCCTGCATCGTCAACGAGGTAGGTGTCGTCGCCGGCCATACCGTGCATCGTATCGGCCCCGGCACCGCCATCGACAACGTTGCTTGCGGAATTCCCCTCCAGATGGTTGTCGAGGGCGTTGCCGGTCGCATCGGCAGCGTCGGTACCCACCAGCACGAGGCCTTCGATGTTGCTGCCCAGCGTGTGGGAGAACGCGGCATGAACCCAATCGGTCCCTTCATCCGCGTTCTCGATCACCGCATCGCCGGCACCGAGCAGGTAGTGATCGTCACCGAGGCCGCCAGCCAGGACGTTGGCTGCCGTGTTCTGCGTGCCGTCAAGGGTATTGTTCAACGCGTTGCCGGTTCCGGAAACGCTCACCGATCCGCTCAGGACCAGGTTTTCCAGATCGGCTCCGAGGGTATGGGACTGCGATGTTTCGACGGTGTCGTAACCCTGGCTGTCTTCAATGACGTCGAGCAGACTGTCCACGACGTAGGTGTCGTCGCCCGCACCACCGCGCAAGGTATCGTCGCCTGCCACGCCATCAAGCCGGTTGCTGCTCGAATTCCCGGTCAGGATGTTGTTCTGTGCGTTTCCGGTGCCGCTGGCCGACCCTGCCGATTCGGCAATCACGAGGTTTTCGACGTGGTCCGCAAGGGTATGGCTTGCGCCCATCACGACAGCGGTATCGTGCCCGCCGTCGGCCGCTTCGACGATCGCATCGAGCGTATCGACGTAGTAGGTGTCATCGCCATCGAGGCCGATCAATACATTGGCGGCAGCATTCTGCGATCCATCGAGCCCGTCGTTGCCGGCGGTCCCGGTTCCCGTCGTGGCAGCACTGCCACTCAGGATCAACCTTTCGATGTTGCTCGCCAGGGTGTGGCTCGCCGAGGTGACCACCGTATCGTTGCCATCGTCCGTCATCTCGACGACCGAATCGCCCAGCCCAAGAACGTAGGTGTCGTCCCCGGATCCGCCAACCAGTTGGTTGGCGCCGCTGCTCTGCGAACCGTCGAGGAGGTTGTTGCTGCTGTTGCCGGTACCCGTGTCGTCGCCGACGCCGGTGAGGACCAGGTTTTCCAGTTCCGCACTCAGGCTGTAGGCCAGCGTGCTGTAGACCGTATCGGTGCCTGCCGTATCGACGACGAGGTCGCCGCCGTCGTCGACGTGGTAGACATCGTTCCCCGTGCCACCGATCATCGTGTCTGCACCCGTATCGCCATCGAGCACGTTGTCGCCCGCGTTGCCAGTCAATCTGTTGTTCAACGCGTTGCCTGTGCCGCGCAAGGCATATTGGTTGTAATAGCCATGGCCGGAGTTGATGCGGAAGGTTTCCAGCACCAGGTTTTCCACGTTCGCAGAGAGCACGTGGTCGTAAACGCTATAGACCGTATCGACGCCTTCGTTCGCCGCTTCGATGATGGCGTCGCCCTCCATGGGCGGTCGCTGGTAGAAGTAGGTTGGCCCTTGGGTTGCGTTGAACAATGTCCGTTCCGGATCCAGGTAATAGGCGTCGTCACCCTCGCCGCCCAGCAGCGTATCGGCGCCTCCTCCGCCATAGAAAGTGTCGTTGCCGTCCAGGCCGTAGAGCACGTTGCCGAACTCATTGCCATGCAGCAGGTTGTCCAGGTGGTTGCCGGTGCCGCTGCGCGCGGCACTTCCCTGGGCCAGTTCGAGCGTCCCTACGCCATCGTCCAGCACCCGGTCGATCGAACTGATGACACGAGAGTCCAACCCCTCGTCCGCATTCAGGAAGACGACCCTGTCGCCAGGGCTGTCAACGTATGCCGTGCTGCCGTCAATCTCGTAGCTTGGATCGTAGGCGGTTGGCGAACCAAAGCCGCTGCGGAAGATCACCGTGTCGTTACCACCGCCGGCGTCGATGACATCGCCTTCGCGGGCAATGATGATATTGTCGAGAGGATTGCCGACTACCGTCGCGTAACGCAGGGAGTTCCCCGTTACGGTGAAATTCTCGACATGGGCAGCGATGACTGCGCCGATGCCATCGGTCGTGATCATCGTGTCCGTTCCTTCGCCGGCACTTTCCTGCACTGTCGTGCCGTACACGTAGTAGTACGTGTCATCGCCCAGGCCGCCGCGCAAGGTGTCGTTGCCGCCACCGCCCTTGAGTACATTGTTGCTGACGTTGCCAACGATCAGGTTGTTTGACGAGTTGCCCGTGCCATTGACGTTCAGCACGCCAGTCAAGCTCAGGTTCTCGAGGTTGGCGCCGAGGGTCCAGCTGACGGTCGACTGCACGGAGTCGGTTCCCTGGTTGGCCGCTTCGGCAATCGTGTCGAGCGTGTGATCCACCACGAACACGTCGTCGCCCGCCGTACCCGTCATGGCGTTCTGCGTTCCGGCGATCACGCGGCCGGCGATTTCCGCTGCACCCCATTCCGTCGTGTCGGCAAAGCGGATCGTCTCGACCTGATGGCTGGCGTCGGTGAAGAACTCCTGGACCGTCAGTTGGGTTGGGCTGCCATCGAGCACGGCGATGAGATCGTCACCCGCCCGGTACAGGCCGACGTTGGCGGCGGCAATCCCGTCAGCCAGTTCCAGGGTGTCACTGCCGCCGCCCGCGAACGTTTCGCCGATGATGTCCTGGCCATCGCCACGACCAAAGCGATAGACATCGTCGCCCGTGCCGCCTGCCAAGACATCATTGCCGGTGCCACCGGCGAGCGTGTCGTTGCCGACCCCGCCGTCGAGCGCGTCGTCTCCGCTGCCGCCGGCGAGCCAGTCGCTCCCGCTGTAACCGTACAGCGCATCGTTCCCTCCACGACCGTCGATCACGCTATCCCAGCGATCCCCACGAATGGTGTCGTCCGACTCGCCGCCGGTATCGAGCAAAGCGGTGACGGTCGCCGGATTCCAGACCGTGCCATCGGCGAATTCGATGCGCTCGATGCGGTGGTAGTCATCCTGTCGCGTGAAGAAGTTGAAGACGTCGAGTGTGTGCGGTGCGTTCTTGAAGCCGATCTGGAGGTGGTCGTACTCCGAACCATAGTAGGTGTATCGCGAGAGGACGAGGTCACTCGCTGTGAGTTCGGGCGACACGACGATCGTGTCGATATCCCCCGCGTCGCTGCCGAACTCGGAGATCGTGTCCCAGCCGCCTGCGCGCCCGAAGAGATAGGTGTCGCCGCCGAGGCCGCCCGATAGCGTATCCAGCGAAGCCGCTCCACGGCCGTCGAGCGTGTCGGCACCAGCCCCCCCATGGAGCGCGTTGTTCCCTGTGCCGCCAGTCAGGGTGTCATCCCCGTCGTCGCCAGAGAGGTGGTCATCGCCCGCGTCTCCCAGAAGCAGGTCGTTGCCATCTTTTCCATAGAGCGTGTCGTTTCCCGCCAGGCCGCCGATGAGGTCATCGCCATCAAAACCGTCTATCTGGTCATTGCCGGCGGTTGCCGCAGCCAGCAGCACGCGTTGGCGGATCTGCGTTTCCGTCCACAGCGTCGCATCCGCGGCGAACTCGATGCGCTCGATGCGGGCCGCAGCGCCTGCGCCGGCGGCGTAGGCGCCGACGACGGTCAATTGATCGCCGGTTCCGGCAACCTGTAGGACGAGGTCGATGCCCGAGCGCCGCGCGACAAGCTCGGACGGCGCCACGTCTGCGTCGATGCGGATGGTGTCGGTCGACACCGCGTCGCCGCCCTCGGCGATCGTATCGGCGCCACCGCCACGCCCGAAGAGATAGATGTCGCCGTCGCCACCGCCCTGCAGCGTGTCGGCCGCCGCGTCGCCGCGGCCGTCCAGCGTATCCATGCCGCTGCCGCCGCTCAGCGTGTCGCCGCCGCCGCCACCGGCAAGCAGGTCGTTGTCCTCGTTACCGTGCAGCACGTCGTCGCCGACCCCGCCCTGGAGGGTGTCGTCACCGCCCAGGCCGCTGAGCATGTCGTTGCCGCCACGGCCATCGATGCTGTCGGCAGCCGCGGTTCCGGAGTAGACGTCGGGGCCGTCGCCCAGCTCGTTCGTGATGTGTGCGTCGATCGTCGCACGATCCCAGACCGAGCCGTCGGCGAAGGCAACGGCATCGATCGGCGCGCCGGCGTAGTGGTTGCGCACCGTGACCTGCTCCGAGGCGCCGCGAACGCGCACGATGAGATCGTTCGCGAAACGGACGAACGCCAGATCGGCCGGCGCCAGCGCGCCGGCGATGCGCAGCGTGTCGACCCGGCCGATGGCGGCATCGTCGTTGTCGATCGTGTCCTGCCCGTCGCCGGCGCCCCAGACGTAGGTGTCGTTGCCGGCGCCGCCGGCGAGCGCGTCATCGCCGGCGCCGCCGGTCAGGATGTCGTCGCCGTCGCCGCCGGCAAGCGTATCGCTGCCTTCCTTGCCGGCGATGCGGTCGGCGATGTTGGTCCCGGTGATCGTCTCGGCCGCCGCCGTGCCGTCGAGATCGAAGCCGCGCGCGAGGAGTTCGGCGTAGCTCAGGACCGTGCCGTCGGCGAACTCGAAGCGGTCGATCGCCGGCTGCGCATACACGTCGCCAGGAGTGAAGCCTTCGATATGGATCGCGTCGGCCGGATCGCTGCCGACGCGGATGAGCAACGAACCCAGCCCGAGCGTGATGTCCGCCGGCGCGATGCCGCTGCCAAAGCGCAGCGTGTTGGCCGCCGTGAAGCCGCCGGCCTTGCTCTGGTCGGCGATCGTGTCGCTGCCGTCACCCCGGCTGTAGAGGTAGGTGTTGCCGCCGCCGCCGCCGGTCAGCGTATCGCTGCCGCGCCCGCCGGAGAGCGTCGAGGCGCCGGCCATGGCGACGATCGTGTTGTTGTCCCTGCCGCCGGTCAGCACCCGCTGGCCGCTGGCGTCGGTGGCGTCGTTGACGCCGTCCATCCGGCGACCGATCAGTTCGGCGTAGCTCAGCGTCTGGCCATCGGCGAATTCGTAGGTGGCCACCGCCCCGGCCAGGCCGCCCTGCACCAGCAGGTGATCCGCCGTGCTGCTGTCGATCTGCAGGTAGCTGCCGCCGAGCACCGAGACCAGGGTCAGGTCATCGGGCAGGGCGCCGCTGAAGACGACGCGATTGCTGCCGCTCTGGTCGAGGATGGCTTCGCTGTTGCCCGCCGCGTTGAGCGGGGACTCGCCGCTCGCCAGCAGATAGACGTCGTCGCCTTCGCCGCCGTCCATCCCATCGGTACCGGCACCACCGCTCAGCGTGTCGTTGCCGGCGTCGCCGTAGAGACTGTCGTCGTCGGCACCGCCGAGCAGCGTGTCGTTGCCGGCATTGCCGTGCAGCACGTCCTTGCCTGTACCGCCGTCGAGCAGGTCGTTGCCGCCTTCGGCGACCGTATCGCCGTCGCCTTCGAGAAAGTCGTCGCCCTCGCCGCCGTAGAGCCGGTCGTCCTTGCCGCCGCCGCTGAGGCTGTCGTTGCCCTGCTCGCCAAAGAGCGTGTCCTTGCCGTGCGCCTCGGCGGCGAAGGGGTGGTCGGGGGTGTCGTCGCCGACCAGAGCGTCGTTGCCCTCGCCGCCGTAGAGTTGGTCGTCCTTGCTGCCGCCGATCAGCGTATCGTCGCCCTGGCCGCCGGCGAGGGTGTCTTTGCCGTGGTACTGGACGTCGAGCGTGCTGTGGTCGCCTTCGAGGTGGTCGTTGCCGGCACCGCCGATCAGCTCGTCGTCCTCGCCGCCACCCCATAGCGTATCGGCGCCGTCGCCGCCGTCGAGGTAGTCCTGGCCGTGGTACTGGCCGGGGGTTTTGACGTCGTCGCCATGGAGTTTATCGTCGCCGGAACCGCCGATCAGTTGGTCGGTACCGCCGTTGCCCCACAGCGTATCGGCGCCGGTTCCGCCATCGAGGTAGTCGTTGCCGTGCAGGGCGCCGGCCAGGCCGCTGCCCGGTTCGTCCGGGTCATCGAGGTTATCGCCGGAGAGGACGTCGTCGCCAACCCCGCCGAGGATCTGGTCGTCGCCCTGCTCGCCGAAGGCGACGTCGTTGTCGGCGCCGCCGTCGATGAAATCATCGCCGCCGTTGCCCAGCAGCCAGTCGTCGCCGGCGCCGCCGAACATCAGGTCGTCGGCGCCGGCGCTCGCTTCGATGCCGGCGCGGGCGAAGACGCTCTTATAGTAGGTGACACCGTTGCGCTCTTCGACCTGCCGTTCAAGCGACCAGTCGCGATAGGCGAAGGTGGTACCGCTGTCGCCCCAGAGATTGTCGTTGCCGGCCCCGCCGAGCAGGAGGTCGGCGTCGGCGCCGCCGAGGATCAGGTCGGCATCGGCACCGCCGACGACGAAGTCTTCGCCGGCGCTGCCGTCGACCCACTCGCCGCGTGTGGCACTGCCGCCGAGACTCAGGTCGTTGGCCGCCAGGGCGTCATTTCGCTCTTGCCGGGTGTCGGCAAAGACTTCGTCGTTGTCGGCGCCACCAATCAGCAGGTCCTGGTCGGCACCGCCTTCGAGTTGGTCCTGGCCGGCGTCGCCGTGAAGGATGTCGCTGCCGGTGCCGCCCTGGACGCTATCGGCGCCGGCAGCGGCGCTGACCCAATCGTCGCCGTCGCCCGCTTCGATGCGGTCGTTGCCGCCACGCGTGGCGTTGATGGTGTCGGCACCGCCGCCGGACTGGATGAGGTCGGCACCGGCGCTGTCGTAGAGGGTGTCGGCCCGGCCAAGTTCGGCTTGGTTGGGGTCGGTGATGAGGTTGCCGAGTGCGTCATTCTGCGACTGGACGCCCGGATCGGGGCCGAAGTCGATGGGCGCGAGGTCGCCCTTGATGGTGGTGTCGATAGGGGTCGGCGTGGCGTCTTCGTCGGTGGCATTGAGGGTGAGGGTGATTTCCTGGTGTTCCTTGTGCGTCGGCTGGCCCGAGGCATCGATGAACTGGGCCTTGAGCGTCAGGCTGCCGGACTGGTCGACGTCGCCGCTCTCCCACAGGCCGAAGGCGAGGCTTTGTTGGCCGGCGCGGACGGTGACTTCAAACAGGCCATCGGCACCGATGTCGATGCGCTGGCCTTGATAGACGAGGGTAAAGGCGTCGGCACTGGCGCCGGTCAGGGTGAGCCTGACTTTCTGGCCGTCGCTGCCGGCGGCGTAGGGGAGATAAAGCGTGAGGCCTTGCAGGTGGCCTTCGCTCAGGGTGTCGCCAGCAGTGCTGTTCGGGTCGGGCGTGGCGCCGGCGGCAAAGGGGTTGCCCTTGTCGGGGGTGAGAATGATCGTCTGGGCGGCGTCGGTGACGGTTTCAATAAGGGTCTTGCCGGCGTTTCTGATTTCTTCGGCTTGCGCGGTGCCGCTGACGAAGGTCAACACACCTTCGAGGACGTCTTTCAGACCATCCAAAACGGCGTCGGTAAACGCCTTGCGCTCGGTAAAATCATTGATCGCCGCAAACTGGAGCGCGCTGCTGTTTGTTCCCAGGTAGTCGGGGTTCGCCTTGGCGAGCGCGACAGCGATTTCGCTCCGGTTGAACGTCATGATGTCATCGCGCACATCGGTGAGCAGTTCGGGCGCACCGCTTGCCGCACCCAGCACCAAACCGTTGTAGGCGCGCTCGACATCAAGGAGGAGTTTTCCTTGCGCTTCAGGCGGCAGGTTGATATAGCGCTGGCTGGACATCACCTGCTCTATGAGCCAAGGCAGTTCGCTCAGGGTGCATTGGCCGTTGTTGCAGGCCATCTGGACGAGTTCGTCGATCGGCTGCTCGTTGCCCAAGGCCTCGGCGATCAGGCGCGCACGCGCTTTGTCGGCTTCGCTGGCAAAGGCATCGGGTACATTGCAAAACCCCTGGACGAGATTGAGCGCAGCTTCTTCCGGCGTTGCCGCGGCGGGGATCTGGGGCGTTGCATTGAAGCTGGGCAGGACGTCGCCCAGCCACTGGAAAGCACTGCCGATCCAATTGACGATTGTCTCGCCCGTCTGAATGAGCGTCGCTGCCAGTAACGACCCGGCCAGCGCTGCCAAACCGGGTTTGGTGAGGAAAATCGCCTTGGCGAGCCAGCCAATCGGCGTGTTCGACAATATGGTATAGCTGGATTCACTCATTTTACCGGCGTCATACTGCGCCTTGAATGCGGCTTGGGCGACGGTATTGATGTCCTGCGGGTTGCCGAAAAGCGAGGACCCGCCGACGCCGGCGATCAGTCGGAAGAGCGCTTCCGGGGCGGAGAGCTTTTCGTCGTTGAGCAGGCCGCCGATGGCGCCGGCCAGGCTGACGGCACCGGGGGCATCGAGCAGGAATGTGCCGTCGAGCAAGCCGGCTTCGCTCGTCCCCGACAGTCCCAGGGCAAAGGCCGTGCTGTCGAGGTGGGTGTAGAACGCGGTCTCGATGCGGTGCGCGTCGGCGAGATCCATCGGTTTGCCCACCGATTCGCCGCCAAGGTATTCCCAGTCGAGATAGACGACGTCACCGTCGGCGCCGATGTGCCCGCCGCCGAGACGGGGGACGAGGTCGTTGGCAACGACGTAGTGGGTGGCGGAACCGAGGCCGGTGAGCATACCTGGATCGTATGCAGGTTGCCCTTGATCGTTTTTTATGTTGCCGGTCAAACCCCAAACCGCACCCAGACCATTGAAAGTTGTGAGCGATACGTTCGAGGGTACGTAGGTGCCTGTCGGGTCTGCTTTTCTTTCCTGATCCACATACTCATACGCCGCATACTGCGCCAGCGCGCCCCCGAGCGATTGGCCGGTGAAGTGGATGCTGCTGGGGTTGAGGGCAGCGAGTTTTCCGAAGAGGTCGTTTGTTGCCGGATTATTTAACGCGATCCACTGATTCCACCCGACGCTCTGGCTGTTGGAGAACCAATCCTGGAGATTGAGTCCGTCGGTGCCACCGAAGGCGACAATGACCTCGCCGTTGCCCGGATTCCGGTAGATCACCAACTTGGCGCCGGTACCCGGATCTTCGATCTTGCTGTTGAATTCGTAGCCGTCCTCCCACAAGAACTCCGGTTCGTCGGTGTAGATTGCGGGGTTGTTGTAGTCCGGTTCGGTACTCTCCTTGTCGGGCAGCGGGCCGAGATCAGGCGTGGGTGGATGCGTCGCATCGAAGTAGCTCTGGTCGCAGGCGAGCAGCAGTTGTTTGGCGAGGGTGATGGAGGTTTGCGGCGTCATGGTCGTTATCCTTCAAGAACATGCAGTGATGCTTGGGTGTTTTATACAGTCGAGTTGCATGGTGCGAGAGCCGTTACTTGGCAGGCGGGCAGACATCGAGTATTTGTAGGCGGAACGTGTGTCCCCCTTTCACCCAGAAACCTCGCGGATCGATGCCAAACGCAAGTTTGCAACCGTCAGGGGAAAGCACTTTACTCGCAAGCCATCCCTTGGCTAACAGCTCCAAATCACCGCGTGCCGTTTGGCGATAAAGTCCAGACTTATCGAAAGGCCAACTTGTCTCAGTGCCAATTGCGAGCAAGTTCGCTTTTGCGGGTATCAGTCCGTTCAGACGGATAGTTTTCCAGTTTCCCTCACGCCCGTAAGTCACGATTTCTTCAAGACGGCCATCGGAATAGAGCCACCATAGTTTTCCTGTCTTGTCGTCACCTGCGCCCCGCGTATCATCCAGCCCCAGCAGATAAGCATCCTTGAACGCCTCATAGCGCAGAAAAACGACGTGATAACCTTGATCCAGCCACGGCTGCAACACACTCCGGTCGATCGGGATAGGCCGGTCTTCCTTGCCCGGCGGGTGTATCGCGATGGGGTACGCGGGCGGTAGCCCCCGATCCATCTCCAGCCAGCCATGCTCCGGCTTCAAGGGCTTGAAGACCCGACCGGATTCTTTGGCGGCGTCGAGCCAGGCGGGGTTAGTCATCTCATAGGGATATTGGCAGCCACGAAGCGCGTCCATAGGCGGTGGGGAAGCACCTCGCGGGAGCGGAGGCGGGGGCGGTACTTCGACAATACTGTCTACAGTCCCGGCAAACGTAAGGCGTTTTTGCCCAGTCAGTGGTTTGTCCTCGGTATCCGGGGTTGGCCGCCAGAATCGAATATACCCATCGCTCATGCAGAGTGCCCCGCCGAACGAACCCATATCGGTAATACTTCTTTTCGAAAACTGATATCGCAACAAGCGTCTGCCTTTGGAATCGGTCTGCATTCTTTCGATGGCGACACCAGGAACAATGAGATTATCGTTGTCCAGCCAGAAAATCGAAGAGGGCAAATAGCCGCTGAACACAATGCCCGCGTCAATCGGCTGAGTGCAATAGACAGATGTATTCAACCCGACCAACAGGGTCAGCAATAAAACGCTCTTTTTCAAGAGCAGGGATAAACGGGAAAGTTTCACACTCATTTTCATCTCCTCCTCTTGACCTCGAACAGTGGAGCAAAAGGGGTCAGCTTCATTTAAGTTATGCGTACCGAAAAAGGGGTCAGCTTCATATGGTTTTCTCCATACAAGAATCCATCATTTGCGCTTCCTCAAGACCCGAAGTCCTCTTGTCCGTGCAGCTGCGCCGGGTAATCCGCAACATTCCCCACTCGCCAGCCGCGCTTCCCCGAGTATCCAGCACCCGCCGACACCAGCATCCGGGGACAGTTTGTGTCTTCTATCTCGACTCATCGTTTCTCCTCCATCACTTCCATCTTCTTGGTGTGCTGATCGCTTCCAAAACTGAACACCTCATCCACCTGCAACCCGCGCGGGACCTGATGCGTGATGAAGATCATCGTCACCATCCCTTTCAGCCGGTTGATCGTCTTCGCGAAGTGCTCCGCCGTCTGCTGGTCGAGGTTGGAAACCGCCTCGTCGAAGATCAGGATCTTCGGCCGCTTGAGGAGCGCTCGCGCGATCGCCACCCGCTGCCGCTGGCCGCCGGACAGCCCGGTCCCGCGCTCGCCGATCGGCGTCTGATAGCCGTTCGGCAGCTTCTCGATCACCTCGTGGATCTCGGCCGCCTTGCAGGCGAGGATGACGTCGTCGAAGCTCGCGTGCGGGTGCGCCATGACCAGGTTGTCGTAGAGCGTGCCCGAGAAAAGCTCCGTCTCCTGCGGCACGACGCCGAAGGCGGCGCGCAGTTCGTTGGCGGCGAGATGCCGGATATCCTTGCCGTCGAGCGCGATGTGGCCTTCGAGCGGTTGGTAGAAACCGAGCATCAGCTTGGCGAGCGTGCTCTTGCCGCAGCCCGAGGGGCCCATCACCACCGAGAGGTGGCCGGGCTTGAAGGCGATCTGGAGTTGCCGGTAGAGCCAGGGGTGATGCTCCGAGTAGCGGAAGGCGAGGTTGTCGATGGTCAGCAGCCCCTTGCCGGCCGGCTCGCGGTTCGGCGTCAGCGTGTGCGGCTCCTGCGGCATGTCGAGGATGTCGCCGAGGCGCCGGACGGCGATGCTGGCCTGCTGGAATTCCTGCCACAGCCCCACCAGTCGAAGGAGCGGCTGGCTCATCCGGCTGGCGAACATCTGGAAGGCGACGAGCATGCCGACCGTGAAACCGTCGTTGCGCATCACCAGCAGCGCGCCGACGATGAGGATGGCGAGCGTCATCACCTGTTCGAGTCCGTTGGCGACGACCTGGTAGCTGTTGCCCACCTGCCTGGTCGAGAAGCCGGCGGCGAGGTACTGCGCGAGGCAGTCGCCGTACTTGCGGTCGATGTCCGGTTCCATCTGCAGGGACTTCACCGTCGTCATCCCGGCGACGTATTCGGTGAGGAAGGCCTGGTTCCGCGCACCGAGCATGAACTGCTGGTTCAGCTTCTCCCGGAACAGCGGCGCGACGAGGAAACTGATCAGGGCGATGGCGCCCAACAGGCCGACGGCGATCAGCGAGAGCTGCCAACTGTAGGCGAACATCACGGCGAGGAAGACGAGCAGGAACGGCAGGTCGAGGATCAGCGTGACGGCGGCGCCGGAGACGAACTCGCGGATCGTTTCGACGCCCTGCAGTCGGGCGACGAGGGTGCCGGTCGGGCGCTGCTCGAAGTACGGCAGCGGCAGCCGCAGCAGGTGCTTGAAGACCTGGCTGCCGAGGACGGCGTCGATGCGGTTGCCGGTGTGCAGCACGAGATACTGGCGCAGCCAGGTCATGCCGCTGGTGAAGAACACGCACAGGACGAGGGCGACGCCGAGGACGATGAGGGTGCTGTGCGTCTGGTGGACGATGACCTTGTCGATGATCACCTGCGTGAACAACGGCGTCGCCAGGCCGACGAGCTGGATGGCGAGGCTGGCGACGAGGACGTCGCGCCAGATGCTCCGGTGCTTGAGGAGTTCGGGGACGAACCAGTGGAAACCGAATCGCTTCTTCTCGGCGGTGAAGCCGGCGATCTCGTCCCCAGCGGTGGCGCCGGGCACCTTCGCGACGAGGATCAGTTCGGCTTGCAGCCGTTCTCCGGCTGCGGCAATGGGCAGGGTTTGCGGGCTCTGGCTGCCGGCGCGGAAGTAGAGGAGTTCCCCGTGGTCGGCCTTGAGGACGAGGATCGGGGTGTGGGAGGCGACGGAATCCGTGGTCGACGGCGCCGCTGGCGCGGTGGAGGCGGTCGCCGGGTCTGCCGGAGTTCCGCTCGGATCGGCAGTGGTCTGCGGCAGGGAACGCAGGAAGGCGATGGCCGGCAGCGGGAGCATGTTCCAGTCGGCTTTGGGCAACGGCGCCGTGCCGGTCTTCAGACCCAGGGAGCGGGCGGCGGCATGGAAGGTGGCCAGCGTGTACGGTGGCGGGAACTCCTGCGCGACGAGCGTGGCGTCGAACGGCAGGCGGTGGAAACCGCTGAGGCTACCCAGAAGCCAGAGCACTTCGGCGCGCCCCAGCCCCTCCCTTGGTGACATCTTCTTCTTTCTTGTCTTTCGATGTCGGGAATCCCGGATGGGCTCCCCGCATCGGCAATCGGCCAGTACGGATCCTGGCTACTCCGACATCGCCGAGGATGCCGGTGATTCAACCACGGTTCAACGGCGGCACGGCCTCGCCGGCGATCCGGTGCGACAGCCAGATGCCTGGCGCCTGGCCCGCCGCCACCCGGCCGGCAGCGAAACGGTGGGGTGGCTCCTGGCCGATGCCGGCTCGTTCCTCAGCGATCTGTCGCAGCGGCACCGGCACGCGGCGAACCATAGCGCTTCTGGGCGACCGCTGCGAGAAGAAAGTTCACGGACAGGACGGGGACAGGCGATGTCCTGCAGCAGGCTGACGAGTGGCCACGTGTGGGAGTGCTCAGGCATGGGATCGAGCGGCGGGCGGCGGAGTCTGCACGGACTGTAGGAGATCCAACCCCGCTGCGGCAAGCACTTCAGGCCGAGAGAGGCCGTGGCAGCGGTCGGCTGTTGAATGGACGAACGCCAGATCGGCCGGCGCCAGCGCGCCGGCGATGCGCAGCGTGTCAACCCGGCCGATGGCGGCATCGTCGTTGCCGATCATGTCCTGCCCGTCGCCGGCGCGCCAGACGTAGGTGTCGTTGCCGGCGGCGCCGGCGAGCGCGTCATCGCCGGCGCCGCCGGTCAGGATGTCGTCGCCGTCGCCGCCGGCAAGCGTATCGTTGCCGTCCTTGCCGGCGATGCGGTCGGCGATGTTGGTACCGGTGATCGTCTCGGCCGTCGCCGTGCCGTCGTACAAGGTTGCGGCGATGGAGTTGCTCAATGCGATTCGCCGGCAGGCCAGCCCCGACGAACTGGCAGACAAGGCCTGGGCAGATCCGACGCTGGTCCTGCGTCTGCTGCGGGTCGTCAATT
Source organism: Candidatus Accumulibacter iunctus (assembly GCA_002345025.1). Lineage (GTDB taxonomy): Bacteria > Pseudomonadota > Gammaproteobacteria > Burkholderiales > Rhodocyclaceae > Accumulibacter > Accumulibacter iunctus. The sequence goes on from DDUX01000019.1 coordinate 21,229, forward strand.
CGCCGGCCTTCCGGCTGCGCAGTCCGATCAGGGACCTGAAACAGGCGATCGCCTATCTCGGCCACGACGAACTCTACCGCTGGGCGACGCTGCTGCTGTTCTCGAGCCAGCGCCCCGAAGACAGGCACCCGATGGAGCACGCCTGGCGCGAGTCAGCCCTGGTCCGCGGTCGTTTCATGGAGCTGCTCGCCGGCAGCCAGATGCCGGAA
>DDUX01000114.1:0-285 GCA_002345025.1 Candidatus Accumulibacter iunctus
TCAGCCGCTTCCTCGGTCTGCCCAACGGCGGCCAGACCGTGATGATGGCCATGGCCGGCACCGCCGCGATCTTCCTCGGCCTGTCGGCCTACGTGATGACCACCCGCAAGGACTTCAGCTTCATGGGCGGCTTCCTCATGGTCGGCATCCTGGTGGCCTTCCTGGCTGGCCTCGGCGCGGTGTTCTTCGAGATGCCCGGCCTGTCGCTGGCGGTCTCCGCGATGTTCGTGCTGCTGATGTCCGGCCTCATCCTGTACGAGACCAGCAACATCATCCACGGCGGCG
>DDUX01000114.1:506-52812 GCA_002345025.1 Candidatus Accumulibacter iunctus
ATCATCCACGGCGGCGAAACCAACTACATCATGGCGACCGTCACCCTGTTCGTGGCGATCTTCAACCTGTTCACCAGCCTGCTGCACCTGCTGGGCTTCGCCAGCAACGACTGATCGTCGATGTCATTGGCAAGCGAAACGGCGTCTTCAAAGGCGCCGTTTTTTATCGACACCCACTGCCATCTCGACGCCGCCGAGTTCGATGCCGACCGCGACGCCGAGTACGCGCGCGCCGTTGCCGCCGGGGTGGCCATCCAGATCGTTCCCGCCATCAGCCGCGACAACTTTGCCGCGGTCGCCGCCGCCTGCGCACGCTATCCGGGCTGCCTGCCGGCGTGGGGGCTGCACCCGATGTACGCCGGCGCGCACCGCCCCGCGCACCTCGCCGACCTGCGCGCGCAGATCGAGGCGCAGCGGCCGGTGGCGATCGGCGAAATCGGACTCGACCTGTTTGTCAGAGGGCTCGACTACGCCGCCCAGGAGTTTTTCTACGTCGAGCAGTTGAAGATCGCGCGCGACCACGACCTGCCGGTGCTGCTGCACTGCCGCAAGGCGAACGACGAATTACTCAAGCACTTGCGCAAGATCCGCGTGCGCGGCGGCGTCGCCCATGCCTTCAACGGCAGCCCGCAGCAGGCGGACGCCTTCATCAAGCTGGGATTCAAGCTCGGCTTCGGCGGCGCGTTTACCTGGCCGCGCGCCAACAAGCTGCGGCGGCTGGCGGTCGACCTGCCGCTCGACGCCATCGTGCTGGAAACCGACAGCCCCGACATCCCGCCGGTATGGATCGGCCGCGGCCGCAACGCGCCGGGGGAATTGCCGCGCATCGCGCAGACCCTGGCCGAGCTGCGCGGCATCGACGTCGCCGCGGTGGCGCAGGCCACCACCCGCAACGCGCGCGAACTGTTCGGCCTGGCTTGAGGCCGCTTCAGCCGGCGTAGCCGAATTCCCCTACCCACTTGCCGCGGCGGTAATCGATGGCCAGCCAGTTGGGCACGTAGGGACGCGGATTTTCGAGCGGGAAGCTTTCGGACGGCGGCGACGCGCCGCCGTCCGCCACGCTGCAGCGGCGCGTCATGACGGGCTTGAAGCGCACCGACAGGCGGTCGTTGACCGGCACCGCCAGCTCCGCCACCTCGCCGAAATGCACCCGCTTGCGCAGCAGGCAGGAAAACAGCAGTTCCATCTCGGCGACCAGCGGCGTATCGCGCCGGGCCAGCGCCTTTTGCGCAGCGGCGGTGAGCCGGATTTCCAGCGATTTGTCGTGCAGCGTAATGCGCATGGCGGGCTCCCGAATGACATCGTCCTACAGGTCTATAACGGCCCGGCCGGACCGCGCTGTAGTCAGAAAGCCGCCGCGAGTCGGCGCGCCATGCTCACAGCCAGCGCCGCACCCGGGTTTTATAGTCGCGATAGGTGTCGCCGAAGCGGGCTTCGAGATGCGCTTCCTCGTGGCGGATCACGCCGTAGCGCAGCAGCAGCCAGATCAGCGGCGCGAACGCCAGTGGCCATGCAGTGGTCAGCAACAGCGTCACCCCGGCGAAGATGAACCAGTCGCCGAGGTAGATCGGATTGCGGCTGAAGCGGAACGGCCCGTCCGTGCAGAGTGCGGAGGCGCCCCGATAGGGGTTGACCGTGGTGCGATGGCGATGGAATGTCCACAGGGTCCAGACAAACAAGGCCAGCCCGATGCCGGCCAGCAGCCAGCCGAGCGCGTGCGTCGCCGCGCCCCCGCCGAGCGGCAGCGCATGCACCTGGCGGTCCAGCCACCAGCCGCCGAGCAGGGCAGCCGCGTAGGGCGCGGGGGGCAGCATCAGCGTGGCCGGCTTGTCAGCATGGAGGGCCATGTGGAATACGTCCTAGCGCAAAGCGGCCGCGTTGCGCCCGATCAACGCAGCTCCCGCTGCGCCATGCCCGATCAACGCAGCTCCCGCTGCGCCATGCCTGATCAACGCAACTCCCGCTGCGTTATCGCGCGCAGGAATTCGTTGCGCATCTGGTCGCTGGTCAGAAAGCAGCCGGTGAAGGCCTGGGTGACGACGCGCTCGTCGCCGCGCCGGTCCTCGCCGAGCAGCAGGCACAGCTGCTCGGCCTCGATGACGCAGGCGGCGCCGCGTGCCCTGCCGTGCCGTATCAGCGCTTCGGCGATGTCGCGCGTCATCCATTCCTGGTAGGTGAAGCGATGGCCGATGGCGTCGACCATGCGCGCGATGCGGCCGAAGCCGTGCAGGCGCCCGCCCGGCAGGTAAGCGACGTGCGCGACGCCGCGAAACGGCACCAGATGGTGCGGGCAGACACCATGCACGGCGATGCCGCGGACGATGACGAGGTCGCTGCGCTGGTCGGCGAAGCCGTCGCCGAGCGCGGTCGCCGGATCGAGATCGTAGCCGCCGAGCAGGCGGCGCTGCCACAGTTCGCGTACGCGCTGCGGCGTGCGTCCCATGTGTTCGGCATCGGCGGCGATGCCGCAGGCGCGCAGCAGGTCGGCGATGGCTTTTTCGAAGGCCGCGGCGTCGAAGGGCTGCGGGCGCGCGATGCCGATCGTGCCGGTGCTGGCGGCGGCGGGTTCCGGGTGGCTGCAGTCGCTCATCGTCGGCTTTCATCGGGCGTTGCTGAGGCCGACATGATACACGCCACCGCGTGCTGCTCCGGACGGCGCGCGGCGGCGCGTGGCGAATTCGCGACGGGCGGCGCGAAGAAGCCGATTTCACTTGCGGCAGCCCGCCATGCGCGCGCGTGATGAGCGATAATTCGTGCCTTGAGCCATTTCGATGATCACCTGCAGTCTGAGCTGTGGGCGCAGACCCGGCTTGGGAAGGAAGTGGATGAAGCGCGTTGATGATTTTCGCTTGCGGTTCGGCACGAAGGAACTGGTGCCGATCGTGATCGGCGGCATGGGCGTCGACATTTCGACCGCCGAACTGGCGCTCGAGGCCGCGCGGCTTGGCGGCATCGGCCACATCTCCGATGCCATGGTCAACACCGTTGCCGATCGGCGGTTCAACGCCAAGTTCGTCAAGGACAAGCTGCAGCAGTACAAATTCAACGTCGCCAACTCCGACAAGTCGGTGGTCCGCTTTGACCTCGATCAGCTTGCCGAAGCGACGCACATGCACATCGGGCGAACGATGGAGGCGAAGCGCGGTGACGGCCTGATCTTCGTCAACTGCATGGAAAAGCTGACGATGAACTCGCCGCGCGAAACGCTGCGCGTGCGCATGGCGGCGGCGCTCGACGCCGGCATCGACGGCATCACCCTGGCCGCCGGCCTGCATCTCGGCTCGTTCGCGCTGATCGAGGACCATCCGCGTTTTCGCGATGCCAAGCTCGGGATCATCGTCTCCTCGCTGCGCGCGCTGCAGCTCTTCCTGCGCAAGACGGCGCGCAGCAACCGTCTGCCCGACTACGTCGTCGTCGAGGGACCGCTGGCCGGTGGCCACCTGGGTTTCGGCATGGACTGGGCACAGTACGATCTGGCGACGATCTTCGGCGAGATCCATCGCTACCTGCAGGCGGAGCAACTGGACATTCCGCTGATCCCGGCGGGCGGCATCTTCACCGGCAGCGACGCCGTCTCGTTCCTCGACCAGGGTGCCGCCGCGGTGCAGGTGGCGACGCGCTTCACCGTCTCCCGCGAGTGCGGCCTGCCGGAGGACGTCAAGCAGCGCTATTTCGCCGCCAGCGAGGATCAGATCGAGGTCAACCAGATCTCGCCGACCGGCTACCCGATGCGCATGTTGACCACCAGCCCGGCGATCGGTGACGGCATCCGGCCGAACTGCGAGGCATACGGCTACCTGCTCGACAGCAGCGGCAACTGCTCATACATCAGCGCCTACAACCGCGAGGTGGCGGCCAACCCCGGCGTCAAGCGCATCTCGGTGAAGGACAAGACCTGCCTGTGCACGCAGATGCGCAACTTCGACTGCTGGACCTGCGGTCACTATGCCTACCGGCTGAAGGATACGTCGCGCCGTTTGCCGGATGGCAGCTACCAGTTGCTGAACGCCGAGCACATCTTTCGCGATTACCAGTTCAGTACCGATGGCAAGGTCCAGGTCCCCGACTAGTGCGCGCGGTGCCGGGGCACGCCGCAGTCGCTGAGAACGCAGAGGGGCGGTAGCCGGTGCTCAGCTATCGCCACGCCTTTCATGCCGGCAATCACGCGGATGTCCTCAAGCATCTGGTGCTGCTGCAGATGGCCCGGCATCTGGCGCAGAAGGACAAGGCCTTCTGGTACATCGACACGCATGCCGGCGCCGGCAGTTACGCGCTCGATTCGCCCGCGGCAGCGAAGCTCGCCGAGTATCGCCAGGGCATCGGCCGCCTCTGGTCGCGCCAGGATCTGCCGCCGGCGGTCGGCGACTACGTCGAGTTCGTGCGCCGGACGAACCCGGACGGCCGCCTGAAGATCTACCCGGGGTCGCCGAGTTTCGCGCTGTCGATGATGCGCGCGCAAGACCGGTTGCGGCTGTGCGAGTTGCATAGCCGCGAGGTGCTGCGGCTGCGCGAGAATTTCCAGGCCTGCGGCCGGCAGGTGGTGGTCGATGCGGTGGACGGTTTCGCCGCCCTGAAGGGGCTGCTGCCGCCGCCGCCCCGCCGGGCGCTGGTGCTGATCGACCCGCCTTACGAGGAGCGGCGCGATTATGAGCGCGTCGTGCTGGCGCTCAAGGACAGCCTGCAGCGTTTTCCGGGCGGCAGCTACATGCTCTGGTATCCACTGCTGAGCAGGCTGGAAGCGCACGAACTGCCGCCACGGCTGAAACGCCTTCCGGCTGCCGCGTGGCTGCACGTCAGTCTGCGCGTGCGGACGCCGGCGGCCGATGGTTTCGGCATGCACGGCAGCGGCCTGTTCGTGATCAATCCGCCGTGGACGCTGCAGGCGACGCTGCAGGAGTCGCTGCCTTGGCTGCGGCAGGCGCTCGGCGCGGACGCCGGCGCCGCGTTCACGCTCGAGTCGCAGGCTCCCTGAGGTCGGCTTGCGGCGGCACGCTGCCGTCGTCGGGCGCTGCCTGGTTGTACTTGCGGTTGCTGCCGTAGCTGCTTGCGACCGGGTAGCGCGCAGTGTTCTTCAGCAGCTTGGCGCGAGCCGCTTCCTCGAGGTCGATGCCGGCGCGCTCGGCGATCAGCAGCAGGTAGAGCAGCACGTCGGCGCATTCGTCACGCAGCGCCTCGCGGGTCGCGGCGCTCGCGGGCAGCGCGGCGACCTCGGCGTCGTTCTTCCACTGCGTCAGTTCGAGCAGTTCGGCTGCCTCGAGGTTGAGCGAGACGATGAGGTTGCGCAGGCTGTGGAACTGGGCCCAGTTGCGCTGGTCGCGAAAGTCGATGAGCTGCGCGGTCAGCTCCGGGAGACTCATGGCTTCAGGCGAAGAAGCGCTGTCTGGCGGCTTCCGGCAACTGCATTCCGGTGGCGCGGGCGCGCGCAAGCAGCTCCCAGTAGTAGCGGTAGGAGGCGCGGTCGTGCAACCGGCCGTGGTGCTGGATCGGCCCCCAGTCGCAGTCCTGCGCGGCAGCCAGGATGGCAGCGGCCTCCTCGACCTCGGAGAAGTCGGGGCACATCGCCTCGAAGATCGGCACGATCTGGTTCGGGTGGATGCTCCACATGCGCAGGTAGCCGAACTCGGTGCGTGCGCGGCGCGCGTCCTGGTGGATGAGATCGAGATCGCGCAGCTCGGTGGTGACGTTGTGCGACGGGACGACGCCGTTGGCCAGTGCGGCGGTGGCGATCTCGCACTTGGCGCGCGCGACCAATGGGTGGTCGAACTGGCCTGGGCTCTTCATCGCCGACCCGGGGATCGCGCCATGATGCGCGCTGACGAAATCCATCAGGCCGAAATCGAGCGATTCGACCTCGGGCAGGGCGGCAATCTGCCATGCCTCACGCAGCGCCGTATGGGTCTCGATCAGGACATGCAGCGGGATCGTCCGTTCGAGGCCGGCGGCTGCGGCGACGCGCTGCACGACGCGCAACTGCTCTTGCACGTCGTCGACACCGCCGACCTTGGGTAGCGTCAGGAACGCCAGCCGCTGTCCGGCCCGACTGACGATGATCTCGATGTCCTGCTGCCAGGCGGGGTGACGGATGTCGTGGATGCGCGCACCGACGCGGCCGTGCCGGTTGTCGTCGCTCATGATGACGCGGGCCACCATCTCGGCGTGCTCGCGGTCGGCACCAGCGACGGCACCATCCTCGCAGTCGCAGCTGAGGTCGAAGATCGGGCCGATCTCGCGCTGCAGTTGCAGCGCCTTGGCGATCAGCTTTTCGGAGCCCGCGTAGTGGTCGACGGCGGGCAGCATCGGGAAGGGCTTCTCGCCCGCGAGTAGAACCTGGCTCGGATGGCGCATCGGTGGTCGGCAGGGAAGGGTTGGCGAGCGGGTATTCTAGTGCGAAAGTCGCGCCTGCGACCCCCGATGCGGCCTTTTTCGGTGTCCTCCCGCTTGCGGGAGGAGTTCAGGGACGAAGGCAGGCGGTCCTCACCATCGTGATCGCGGGTGGCTCGGGACTGGCGCGCAGTTCGTATGCTTGCCTCGCCTCGGGAACATGAGGTGGACCTGGGCGCGGATCTGCCATGTCTTGTCATCGCTGGCCGCGTGGTGGGCGAGGGTGCCGCGTGGCACCCTTTGGAGAAGGGATCATAGCGGGCTGGCGGGCCCGATCTGCGGTGAGCGCACCGGCTTGGCCATGCCGAAGAAGATGACCACGCCCTGGCCGCCGCAACGCGTGGACAGCGCTTCGCTTGCGCCGGGGTAGCAGCTGCCGATGTCCTGCCAGTTGTTCATGACCCAGACGTCGCCAGCCGGGCCGACGGCGATGTCGGTCTGCAATTGCAGGCCGCCGCCGACGTAACCGCCGGGCGGCGAGATCTGGTCGCCGGTGTTGAAGCCGGGCGGACAGTTCTCGGTACGCACGCCGCACAGCTGGACAATCGGACTCGCCGGCATCGCGAAGTTGGAGACCCAGACGTTGTCGTTGCCGTCGACCACCACCGCCCACGGCCCGGGCAGGCCGCCGCCCCTGAACGGCGACCCCGGCAACTGCGTGCCGTCGGGCCGCAGCACGGTGATGCTGCCACTGCCGCCCTTCTGTTCGGACATCGTCCTGGTCAGGTAGTCGGAGGCCGAGAGCACGCCGCCGGCCTTGAGATGCACGGCCATGTCAACCATGTGCGCCAAACCCAGCAAGCCGGCGCCGAAACGATTGGTCACCCACACGTTCCCCTGGCTGTCGATATTGAGTCCGCTGTTGTTGGAGCGGACGTCGAAGCGTTCCGCCTTGCTCGGGTCGGATGCGGTAAAGCGGATCACATGGACCGAACTGTCCGACACCCAGATACGGTCCTGCTGGTCGATCGCCAGATGGAACGGTGCGGTGAACGACTTGCACGGCTCGCCGCTGTCCCCCTCGCAGACGATGCGGCCATTGCGCCAGTCCCCCTTCGGGAAGTGCAGCAACTGCCGCTTGGAAATGCCCAGAGCCCACACGTCACCGTCGGGGGCGGTGATGATGCCCTGCATCAGGCCGAGTCTGCCGCCGAAATTGATCCCCTCGGGCGGGGTCAATGGCTTTCCGTTCGTGTCGAACACGGCAATGGACTTGCTGCCATAGCTGGACAGCCAGACATTGCCCTTGCGGTCGATGGCGGCGCCGAAGGTGCCACCCTGCATGCCGCCGCCCGCAAAACCGATCGTCTGCGGCGACAATGCCTTGCCGTTTGGGTCGAACTTGCTGGCGTTGCCCTGCCAGAGCGCATCGTTCGCCTGCCAGCCGATGGTGAAGTTGTTGCCGACCCAGAGGTTGCCGTCGGCGTCGAACATCGCCTTGCCTCCGGCCCGGTAGCCACCACCGTCGAACTTCAGCGGCAGCACCCAGGCGCTGGGTGCGACCTGCAGGTACGGCATGTACGGAACTGGACGCATGGTCTTGCCCGGCGGAACCGGATAGAACTGCTCCAACAGGGCGAATGCCCGCTCCGGCTGATACCAGGGCGCTCGGGCGATCGCCTGGGCGGCGCTCAACGTGTCGGCCGGTGTTTCGCCGGCCGGCCCCCGGGCGGCGGCGAACAGCGCGCCGCAGGCATCGGCTTTTACCCGTGTGACGCAGCCGGAGAGTGCGTTGGCCAGCGTGGCGAAATTGGCCATCGTCGGGGTCTGGCCACCATTCAGGGGGTCCTGGATCGTGCCGCCCCAGCCACCGCTGGCGAGATCGACGAAGCTCGGGACGTTGCCGGCGGCGATCTTCAGTTGCAGCGGCTGTGCCCTGATCGTCGTGCCGTCGATGAACTGGTTGTGGGTCCACACCGCGGCGATGGTCGTCAGCTCGTTGATGGTGACGCGGGCTGCCATCCTGTTGCCGAGGACGGTCAAAAGCGCGATGTGGTTGTTGTCGCCGTCGGCTTTGCTTGTTGCTGGGTGTCCCCCGCGCGCGGTCAGGTAGAAGCTGCTGTCCTTGGCGGCGCCGAGCCCGTTGAGCTTGAATCGGCCATCTGCCCCGGTTCTCGTCTGTGCGAGTTCTTTCGGGGCGCCGGCACTGGCTGCCCACAGAGTCACCGTCGAGTTGGCGACGGGGGTGCCGCCACCGAGCACCTGGCCGGTCAGCATCGCCGCCAGCGCCGAACCGCCCGGCAGCAGGCCGAGAAGGACGAGTGCCAGAGTCGAAACTGGAGCCGCACCCCTGCTGTTTCCCGTTGTGTTGCGATCACTTTTCATTTCATTCTCCTTGCAGAACGATGGATGTCAGGCTGCAGGCAATCAGCGCGCGGATGGAAGAATGAGCAACACACTGCGGTCGCTCAATCGAGGCTGGAGTCCTTGAAGGACCTGGTGCCTGACAGAATGAGGGTTGCGGATGGACCAGTATCGGTCACTTGGTAGAGGCGGACGGTCGGCGCGATCCGCGCGGCGGCTGAGAACCCGAACGTGCCTTGGCTTTCCCGCGAGTGCACGGTTTCGGGTAACGACTCTGCTGCAATCATTGCAGTGCCCCCGCCGTGACCGCCGGTGTCGCCTCGAAGCTGCCGCCCAGCGCCAGGAGCAACGTGATGCGATTCACCTGCTGCAGGCCGCGCAGCTTGACGAGGTCGGCTTCGGTAGCCAACTGGCCGGTCTGGAGGTTGGAAACCCACAGCAGATCGCGGCGACCAGCCAGATACTGAACGGTGGCGATGCGCACGGCGTCGTCCCGGTTGCGTGCCGCCTGCGTTTCGAACGGCATCCGCTTGGCCAGCACCTGCTCGTTGGTGAGGGCTGTCTCGACCTCGCGGAACGCGCGCAGCACGATGCTGCCGTAACGGGCGACCGCCTGTGCCTGCTGGGCCGTGGCAATCTCGACCTGGGCGCGCAGGGCGCCACCTTCGTAGATCGGTACCTGGACGCCGATCGCTGCCGACGCCAGCCATGGGTTGAGGCGCAACAAGGTGAGCAACAGGTCGCTCGCGCGCCCGCCGATCAGCGACATCGAGAAATCCGGATACAGCGCCAACTGCGCCGATTCCGTCTTGCGGAAGGCGGCCAGCACGACTCGCTTGGCCGCCACGACATCCGGCCGCCGTTCCAGCAGGGCCACCGGTACGCCGGCAGGGGGCATGGCCGGCAGTGGAACGTAGTTCGCAGCGACCGCGATCTCGGCAGCCGGATAGCGCCCGAGCAGGACCTCGAGGACGCGCCTGACATCACCATACGCTTCCCGTGCCTTCTCGACGGCGCTCTGGGCCGACCCGAGCTTGGCGCTCACGTCGACCACATCAAGGTCGGAGTCCTTGCCGGCACGGCGCCGGTCCTCGACCAGCGCTTGCAGCTTTCGGTAGAGGATTACCGCCTGCTCGGCGAGCGCCAGCATTTGGTGCATCTCGATCGCCAGGTACCACGTCCGTGCCACCGTGGCCGCCAGTGACTGTCGCGCATGGTCGTAGTCGAGCGCCGTTGCCTCGTAGGCGGCCTCGGCGGATGCCCGTTGCGCCCGCAACCGGCCCCAGACGTCGAGTTCCCAGCCAATGCTGGCGAAGGCGGCCGTCGAATCGCCGGTGCCGCCCGGGCCTTCGTCGTTGAGCGTGCGCGCGCCGAGCGTCGCCCCGAGCTGCGGCAGGAACTGCGCGCCGACCACGACGACGGTTTGCTGGGCGGCCCGCACTTTCTCAGCGGCCTGGCGCAGGTCGAGGTTGTTGGCGATCGCCTCGGCCACGATCGCGCTGAGTTGCGGGTCATTCAGCGACTTCAGCCAGTCGTTGGCGACCGCGCCCGCTGCCGTTGCCGCCTGCCAGTCGCTGGGGATGCGCGTGCTGGCCGGTAGCGCCTGGTGCACGAGATCCTCATTTGCTGGTGCAGGCGCCAGCGCACAGCCGGTGAACAATGCCGCACTGATCGCTGCGGCGAGGGTCGAAACTCGCATCATCCGGAGAATGGATAAATCCAGTTGAACCAGGAATAGGCGCGCAGCATGATTCTGCGCAAGGGGACGAACCAGCTCTCCGGATTGGCATAGATTGCCGCCCGACCCTGGGTGCCGATCGGAAACGTCGTCTGATCCGGGTGGTCGAGCTTGATCGCCACCGCGAACTGGCCTTGCGGCGATTCCGTCGGCACATACTGGAAATTCGGCAGCACGCCGCTCGGCAGCATCTGCCCGGCGCCGCTGCCCTGCCAGACCGCCAGCACCTTGCCCTTGAAGATCTGGCCGGGGTAGAGGTCGATCGCCGCTTCGACGTCCTGCCCGGCCTTGACGTACTTCAGGTTTTCCTGGAAGAAGTTGGCCAGAAGATAGCGGTCGGCATCGCAGACGAAAGTGGCGATCGCGCCAATGCGGTAATCGCCGGCCACCATGCCGGGGCGGGCCTGAAGGTTCATGATGTAACCGTCTTCTGGGGCGACCATGAGGGTATTATCGAGGTACAAGCGCGCTTGGTCGAGTTCGGCCTGAACGGCAGCCACCGTCGTGTTCACGCCGTTGATCTCGGAGGTGTAGTTCAGGACGGCGCGTTGTTCTTCGGCCTGCGCCTCCTTGATCGCGGCGCCATCCGCGGCGACCTGGGCGGCCCACTTCTGCGCATCCTCTTCGGGGCCAGCACCCTGCTTCGCCAGATTCGCCGACAGCCGCTGCTGGTACCTGGCGAATTCCAGATGGCTCTTGAGCTTGATGACCTTCTGGGTCGCCACCTCGATGTCGGTCTTCATCACCAGCACGCTCTGCTTGGCCTTGGCGAGTTGGGCTTCCAGCTGCTTGACCTGGAACTCGTACATCCGACGGTCAAACTGGAACAGTGGCTGCCCCTTCTTGACCGGGACGTTGGGCTCGACCAGCACGGCCATGAGCAGCGTTGGCTGTGGCAGGCGCGGCGTGAGCTGGATGGTGTGCTGGATCACCTTGGCTTCGGTGGCCAGCGGCGTCATGAAACGGAGGCCGATGAGGAAGATGATCAGCAGGTGCATCCCGACAAATACGCCGATGACTGCTTGCGGGATCCCGAATTTCGCCAGTCTGAGCTTGAAGAAGATCAGCCACATCATGAAGCAGTAGCCGAAAAGCATCAGGAGGCCGAGGATCATGACTTGCCCTCTTCACCACCCTGGGCTGGTGCCGTGGCCCGGCTCATGTTCTGCGCATCCGCGATGGCGTCCTGCGACGACTCCTTGACGGCCTCGTGAAGCGTCGCAGGCAGGCCACGCAACCTGGCGATCTCCTTGTCTGTCTCCATGGCCTCCGCAGGCGGGAAACGCCTGATGTCAACGATGTCGGTCGGCTTGAAGGCCCAGATCAGTGCTTGCATCCACGGGTACACGGTGGGCAGCAGGCCGGCATAGCCGAGGTACTTGACCGCCTCGGCCTCGGGATGCTTGCGCGCGAGCGCGATTCGCCCCGGCAGCCCGGCCAGGAAGAGCCAGGCCACGATCAACGCGACGACACAAAGCATCAGCGTCAGAAACGTGAGGTAGTCCCAGAGGTCGAGGTCGAATCCGAGCAGGGATGCCATCGCATGCGCTCCGTCCTCAACCCTTTTCGTCGTCGAAAGGAATTCTGGCGTCGTCCTCGAAGCGCGCCTTGCGCTTGCGACCGAAGGCCCAGATGACGACGCCGATGAATGCAACGATGATCAGCCCGTGGTAGATGGTCAGTTCCACGATGGTTCTCCCCTGTCAGTCGTACTAAAGACCTTCATTCAGTTGTACGGCGGTGCGAGGCTCTCGAGTTCCTTCAGCCGTTTCATCGCCTGCATTGCCTTCAGCGAGTCGTAGTTGATGCCCGCGGCGTTGAGGCTGCTGCCCTGCTGGAACGGGTACTCAGGCAATGTCTTCAGGAAGGCGCCGAGCTTCTGCTGCACCGGCACGAACAGCCAGATATTGTCGGCGTACCAGCGCAGGTACAGCCCGGATTCGTGGGGTGCCTTCTCGTAGGGGTCGGCGCGCAGATTCACGATCACCGGCCAGCCGGGCACATCGCGTACCGCGGTGGCGATATTGCCGTTGGTGACTGCGAAGTGCACCTTCCAGTCGTTCCAGCGCACGGCATTCAACTCGCCGCCCTGGCCGAAATAGAAGATTTCTTCACGCGGCCCATTTTTCGCCTCGCCCTTGAAATAGGGCAGGAAATTGTAGCCGTCCAGGTGCGCCTTCCAGGTCTTGCCGTTGGCGGCGTAGCCCTGCTTGACCTTGTCGACAACGTCGGGCACGCCGGCCGCCGCCAGGAAGGTCGGCAACCAGTCTTCCTGCGAGAAGATTTCGTTGACCAGCGTCCCGGGCTTGATCACGCCAGGCCAGCGCACCAGCATGGGCACTCGGAAGCCGCCTTCCCAGGTCGTCCCCTTTTCACCGTGGAAGGGCGTCGTGCCGCCATCCGGCCAGGTGCCCGTTTCGGCGCCGTTGTCGGTGCCGTACACGACGATGGTGTTGTCGGCGATGCCCAGGTCGTCAAGCTGCTTGAGCACTGCGCCGACCATGTCATCGTGCTCGACCATGCCGTCGGGGTAGAGGCCGATGCCGGTGCGGCCCTCCGCCGACTTCCTCAGGCGCGTCCATACATGCATGCGCGTCGTGTTGAACCAAACGAAGAAGGGCTTGCCGCTCGTGGCCGCGTTGGCGACGAACTTCTGCTCGGCGGCGAAGATTTCTTCGTCGATGGTTTCCATGCGCTTCTTGGTCAGCGCGCCGGTATCCTCGATCGTCTGACCGCCCTTGCCGTCGCTCCAGGTGTGCAGCACACCGCGCGGCCCGTATTTCTTGCGGAACTCGGGATCCTTCGGGTAGTGGTAGGTCTCCGGCTCTTCCTCGGCGTTCAGGTGATACAGATTGCCGAGAAACTCGTCGAAGCCGTGCACCGTGGGCAGGTGGCTGTCGCGGTCGCCCAGATGGTTCTTGCCGAACTGGCCGGTCACGTAGCCCTGTGGCTTGAGCAGGTCGGCGATGGTCGGTGCCCAGGTCGGAATGCCTTGCGGCGAACCCGGCATGCCGATGGTCAGCAGGCCGGTGCGGAACGGGTGCTGGCCGAGAATGAACGAGGCGCGGCCGGCGGTGCAGCTCTGCTGTGCGTAGGCGTCGGTGAACAACGCGCCTTCCCTGGCGATGCGATCGATGTTGGGTGTCTTGTAGCCCATCACGCCGAGGTTGTAGGCGCTGATGTTGTTGATGCCGATGTCGTCGCCCCAGATGACGATGATGTTGGGCTTCTTGTCTGCTGCAGCCTGAACCAGCGTCGGTGTGACGGCGAACAACAGCGCTGCGGCAGCAAGCGCGGCGGACAGGAATCCTGGCTTCATGGTGGAAGTCCCTTCATCGTTATGGCATCACTGAACTGCGGTTGGCCGTCTGGCATCGGCCCGGTGGTGGTGTCAGAACCTCCTGCATCGGCAGGTAGGTCAGTTCGGCATGGTGCTTCTTCCAACGGGGATCCCTGGCTTCGGCCAGCCACTTCTTGTCGTCCGCATTGAATTCGTCGACCGACATGCCGGTCAAGGTGGCGGCAACCATCTTGAGCACGTCGGCCTGCGAGAGCTTGGCGATCGCCCCGCGCTTGCCCGACATCACGGCCTTGAATGGCTCGATCCTGGCCAGCTCCGATTTCGCCTTGACCACGGCCAGGGCGCGCCCGACGACATGCATGAACTGCGAATACGTCTGATGTTCGATCCACAAGGTGCCGTCCTGCTCGAAGGTGGCGATGCGCTCGGCCGGATGCACGAAGTGCGGGCTGCCCTGTGTCGTGGTCGTCTGCACGAAGTCAATGATTGCCATCTTGGCGGCGCCGTCGTTCGACGAGGGCAAGGGATCGCTTTGGGCGTGCGCATGTGTGGCAAAGAATTCACGGAACGGCACCGCGAGCGCGGCGCCTCGAACTATCCGCATGACTACAACTGCATGACTTGAAGAAATATTCACTGCCTGACCCGGCAATCAGTTCGGTGCTGCGAGGAGGAAGGCAAGCTGCAAGTTGACCGACCAGTTCGGGGCGTCGGTGGGGGCAACGACATTGTAGAACGCCTGTGCGGAAACGCTGATCGGCAGGGGGCCGACATAAAACAGCTTGCCGATTCCACCGCCCACCGGCACGGTCCAGCGATCGCGCGATGGCCTGGTCCAGTTCGACGTGATGGTTGCGTTGCTGTAGATCGACCAGCCATCGGCAAGGTTGTAGCTGAACAGGTACTGCGCCCCGAAGGCGTTCACCCGGTTGTTGCCGCTGGCGTTGCCGAGTGACCAGCCGTTCTGCAACACCACGCCCGCGCTCCACTTGTCCTGCTGATAGTAAAGAAGGGCAGCCGGACCAAGCGCTACGCGGTTACTGCCGAGTTCGGGCTGGGTGCGGGTAGGCAAAAGAATGGTGGGGCCAATCCCCCAAACGATCTCGCTCGCCTTCTTTGGCGAGACGAAGAGGTTGATCAGTGTGTCGCTGAGGCCGGTCGCCGAGTGCTCGCCCGTCCCGCCAGGTATGTGCACCGCCGGCAGGATCGTGTAAGTGACGAGCCGGTAGTCCTCGTTGATGGAAAACGGCCAGACGGCCTGGAGCGAATAGATGCCTTGCGTCTGTCCGGAATTGGGGTAACCGGGATTGGCATTGGCCTCGAACACGAATTGGCGAAGGCCGCTCACCGGGTTCTGTTTGAGCTTCTGCAATTCGGCCACCGAGGCTCGCTGATTCGTGGTGTCCGGCGTACCATTGGTGGCAGGTGATGGCGTTGTTTGGGCAAGCGCCGGGGTGGCGACAAGCCACGTCGCGGTCAACGCGGAAGACGTTCCGAATTTGCTCGCGGCGGCGAACGTCATCGACTGCTCTCCGGTCCGAGAAGGTTCCAACTCAGGATGTGGCTGCGAGCATTACCAGGGGCTCGCCACCATGAACCCGGTGAAGCCGGTCTCACTTCGGGAACATGAACTGCACCTGAGCGCGAATCTGCCAGTTCGGAGCGTCATCCGGGGTCACCACGTTGTAGTACGCCGAGAGTTGAGTATTCACGGGCAACTTGCCGAGGTGGAATATCTTGCCGACGCCGCCGCCCAACGGCACCGTCCACCGCTGGCTGCTCTCGGCCTTCCAGTTGACCGTGATGATCGGCGCGCTCACGATGTAGAAACCTCCGTCGAAGTTGTAATTGACGAAGGGCTGGATCAGGCCATTGTTGTACGAGCCGCCCTGCCTGCTGTCGGACAGCGACCAGATGTTGTTGACCAAAGCGCCATAGACCCACGGATTACCTTTTTCCAGATGCAAGGCCACGACCGACGGGCCGAGCCCCCAGTTCTTGTTGCCGAGGTCGGAATTGCTGTTGGTCGGCAGCTGCACCACCGGCCCGGCGCCCCAGATGAAGCTGCCGGGCTTGGCCGGCGACAGGAAGGCGGTGAATACCGTATCGCCGATGCCGTTGGTTCGGTCGCCATTCGGCAGCGGCTGCGAGATGACCGGGACGATGGTGCGGGTGATGATGTTCCATTCGTCACTCACTGATATCGGGATCACCGGCTGGATGTTGAGGATGTTCTGCGTCCGGTTGTCCGGGCCGACGTTCAGGTTGGTGTTGTTCTGGAACGGCACGCTGATCAGGTTGCCGACGGGGTTCTGGGCGAGCTTGGCCAGTTCTTCGGCACTGAGTTCGGCATGGGCAGGTGCCGCCACGAAAACTGCTGCGGTCGAGGCCAACAAAGCACGGATCTTCATTCTGATCGTTCCTGTCATTTGGTACTCACTGATCTGTCGGCCGGCATGCGGCGGGGACACTGAACACTACAGCGGGCGGGCGGGTCCGATCTGCGGCGCACGCACGGGTTTCGCCATGCCGAAAAAGACGGTCATGCCCTGGCCGCCGCAACGGGTGGAATGGCTTTCATCCGACTTGGCGTAGCAGGCTGCCGGATCCTGCCAGTTGTTTGACACCCAGACGTTGCCGGCCGGGTCGATGGAAACATCGACCAGCATCTGCATGCCGCCCCCCTTCCAGCCGCCGCTCGGAGAAATCGCATCGCCAGTCTTCATGCCCGGCGGGCACGTTTCGGTCCGCGCACCGCACAGCTGGGTGATCCCGCCGCCGGGTGCGAAGTTGGAGACCCACGCATGGTCGTTGCCGTCTATGGATACCGCCCAGGCGCCCCAGATGCTGCCGGTGGGGTTGAACGGCGAGCCGGCTACTGGCGTGCCGTCCGGGCGGAGCAACGACACGTTGCCCAGACCCGGGTGGCCGAGCAGATCCTTGAGCAACTCCCGATCAATGGCTGGTAGCGGAGCACCGGTGAGCTTCAATGCGAGCAGGCGCAACTTCGTCTCAAGCGTCATGCCGGACCCCAGGGTGTTGGTTACCCAGACATTGCCGCCGCTGTCGACCGCCATGCCCTTGCCGCTGTGACCACCGGTCTTGAAGACCTCGACCTTGCTCGGGTCGCTCGCCGGGAAGCGTGTGACGGTATCGCCGATCGCGTTGTCGATCCAGATGCGGTCCTGCTGGTCGATGACCATATGGAACGGACCGCTCAGCTGGCACGGACTGTCCTTGTTCGGTTTGCCATCGGTGGACTGGCAGAAGAACTGGACTTTCGATGGATCACCCTTGGGCAGGTAGATGACCTTGTCGTCACCGAAGTCCACCGCCCATACGTCTCCGTTGGGGGCGACGATGATGCCCTGCATGGTGCTGAGCTTGCCACCGAAGTTGTAGCCCTCGGGCGGCGACAGCGGCTTGCCACTCTTGTCGAACAGCGACACGGTCTTGCCGCTGGTGCTGGTAATCCAAACGCGGTCGTTTGCGTCGATGGCCGTGCCGAAGCCGGGGCCAAGCAGGCCGCCGCCGGCAAACCCTGTGGTCATGGGAGAAAGCGGCTTGCCGTTGGGAGAGAATTTCGCGAGGTTGCCGTCCCAGAGCGCATCGCCGCCTTGGGAGCCGACGATGAAGTTCGCTCCGCTCCAGGCGTTGCCCTGGCTGTCGAAAAGCACCTTGGCGCCGCCAACGTAGCCGCCCCCTGCGAACTTGAGCGGCAAGATCCAGGCGCTCGGGGCAACGCTCAGGTAGGGCAGATAGGGGATCGAACGCAACTTCTTGCCGTTTGGCACCGGATAGAAGGCGTCCAGCAAGGCAAAGATTCGCTCGGGTCTGTAACCCGCGTCGCGCGCAATCGAATGGGCAGCCGCAAGCGTGTTCGCTGGCACCTTGCCATCCCGTCCCGTCGCGGCCGCGAACAGGCTTTCACACGCGTCCGCCTTGATCCGGGAGACGCAGCCGGCCAGTACGCTGGACAGCGTTGCGAAGTTGGCCATCGTCGGGGTCTGCGAGCTATTCAGGTCGCTCTGAATCATGCTGCCATAGCCACCGGTCTGCGGATCGACAAAGTTCGGCACATTCCCGGCGGCGATCCCGAGGCTGAGTGGTGGACCGCTGAGCGCGCTTCCGTCGAGAAACTGGTTGTGGGTCCATACCGACGCCACCGTCGTCATCTCGTTGATCGTGACCCTGGCCGGCGGCTTGTTGCCGAGCACGGCCATCAGGGCGATGGCGGTGTTGTTGCCGACGGATTTGTTCGCTGTTGGTTCACCACCTTGGGCGACGAGATAGAGGCTGGAGCCGGCAACGGTGGCGTGTGCCGGGATCGTAAAGCGGCCATCAGCGCCGCTGCGGGCCTGACCCAACAGCTTCGGTGCACGGTCACCAGCGGCCCAGAGCGTGACGGTCGAGTTGGCAATTGGCGCCCCGCCACCAAGGACCTGACCGTCAAGGATCGGGGCAGACAGCGTCGGCATTGCGGTTAGCAGACCGGTCGCAGCCAGTGACAGGATCAACAGGTGAGAATTTCGAGCAGGGTGCATTGCCTCTCCTGAGAGTTCAGTGGGAACGGGCCGTACCGGCGATGAAACGGCCCATGTATGACCTGAAGAGCCTGTGGGGTCACTTCCCGCCAACCGGCATGACCCCCGGCGGCCCCTCGAAGGTCGCGCGATCCTTCAGGCCTTCGGAAACCGAGGCATCCGGCGCGTAGTTGCGGAAGATCAGATAGAAAGGCCCCTTCGGGGTCGGCAGCCAGTTCGATTCCTTGTCCGGGCCCGGGCTGGCCGTCTGCATGTAGATCGTGATCGATCCGTCCGCGTTCTTCTTCAGGTTGTCGTAATCGGCGAGGTGATAGCGGTTGATCGGATTCGGCGTGGTGTAGCTCGTGGCCTTGTCGTACATCGTCACCGACCAGAATCCCGGTGGCACCGGCTTGGCGTAGGCCATGGGCGGCTTCAGGGTCAGGGTGTACTTCTTGGCGCCGGTCATCGGCTGGTTGTTGCCATCCAGGACGCCTGAATAGTAGATCGCCTGCGTGGCCGTGTTCGCCGTCAGCCCGAACACCGCGACGTCGAGGCGTGACAGGTAGTCCGCGCCGCCAAAGCCCGTGTTGGCTGGCGGAATGACCCAGCCGTTCTTCAGCGTCCCGGCGAGCGGCATGGTGCCGAGCGCCAGCGGCCCGATCTGCTGGGCCGCCTTCTTCATCTGCGCCAGGATCAGTGGGTTCACGTCGGACGGCTTCCACTGCTTGCCCAGTTCGATCCCGAGGTACTTGAACGACGGCAGCAGCGCTTCGATCTGGCTGGCCGGCGGCGGGTTTTCGTTCATCGCCGCCGAGAAGATCGACCAGAATTGCAGCGGGTCGTCGAACTGCATGTGGCTCGTCGCCACGCCGGGTTTCATCCTGGGCACTTCGTAGTCGTAGGCGACGGGCTTCGGCGCCGGCCCGCCGCTGTATTGCGAGAGCGTCTGCAGCGTGATGCCCTGCATGACCTTCTTGGCTGCGGCCAGGTCCGCCTCGTTCCTGACCATCACACGTGGCTGCAGTTCGATCCAGCGCGTTGGGCTGTCGATACGCTTGACGTCAGCCGGCAGCTCGCCCTTCCAGCCCGGCCCGACCAGGGCGAACTTGCCTCCCTTGTAACCGGAGGCTCCGCCCGCCGGGTAGGCGAAGGCGTTGGTGTACATATCGACGATCTCGATCATGTAGTAGCGGCCGCCCGAGTCCGGCGCCGTCAGGATGACCGGCTCGGCGCCCAGGTCGGCGAAGCCGAAGCCGTAGATCACGTCGAGGTTTGGCGACACGTAGCCCGATTCCGCTGCAAGTTTCGGCGTCGAGATATCCTCCATGCGCCAGATGGTGTTGGGTGCGGCCTTGGCTTTGGGGCCGACAGCCACGGTGGAGCGCAGGTTGTACATGGCGACGAGCGGCGCGGCGAACGTGGCCGCTTGCACCGCCAGCGTGTAGGTCCAGGTCTCGATGGCCTTCACCTGTTCGGGCGATGCGCTGGGCTTGTTCACCTCTGCGGTCGTCGGCGCCGCGACCAGTCCCAACGCCATCGTCAATGCAACGGCGGCAACGGCCAGCCTTCTCGAGTTGTTCATCATGCATTTCTCCCGTGAGTTGAGCACTTCATATCCGCTGCGCAAGCTTTGGGGTACTGTAGCGCCAAGATGGTCGCTTGAACACTTCCCTTTAGGGAAGCTCGTCCGGGGTTCCGTCGAACAAGCCCGCCGCTTGGGCGAGGCGTGTCAGTTCGGCCACCGATCGTACCCCGAGTTTGCTCGTGATGGCCGTACGGTGCAGCTTCACCGTTCGCTCGCTGACGCCGAGGACGATCGCGATCTGCTTGTTGAGTCTGCCTTGGACGACGTGCCGCAATACCACCAGCTCACGATTCGTGAGGTTGACGAATCTGGCCCGCAACGCGCGCAACCGCGCGTCCTCGGCACGCCGGCGGGCATCGCGGGCGATGGCCCGGTCCACCGCAGCGAGCAAATCCTCCTTGGGCGCGCGTTTCGTCAGAAAGTCCTCGGCACCCTGGCGCATCGCCCGGACCGTTGTCGGGATGTCGCCTTCGCCGGTGAGAAAGACCACCGGCAGCACGTTCGCCGCGCGCATCAGCGCCTGCTGGAGATCGAGGCCATCCATCCCCGGCATCCGAAGATCCGTGACGACACACCCTGCGCCTTCGCCGAGTTGCGCGAGAAAATCGACTGCCGATGCGTACGTCTGGACGGAGTAACCCGCGGCCTTCAGCAGGCGTGCGAGCGCGACGAGGAATGATGCGTCGTCGTCGACGACATGAACGATGGGCACGGGTTCGCTCATGACGGCTTCGCTGACTCCGCCAGCGGCAGCGTGAAGCGGAATGTCGCGCCTTCACCGGCATTGTTCTCCGCCCAGATGCGCCCGCCCTGCGCCTCGATGAGCGTGCGCGAAATCGAGAGCCCGATGCCCATGCCGTCTGCCTTGGTGCTGAAGAACGGCTCGAACAGGCGCCCGAGGCTCTCCGGCGGGATGCCGGGGCCTGAGTCGCTGACCGCCACTTCGATCTCGCTCGCTCCACGGGATCTCGCCCGCACTGTCACCCGCCGTCTTGCCGCTTGTACGGATTCGGCGGCATCCATGGCGTTGATGATGAGGTTCAACAGCACTTGCTGCAGGTGCACCGGATCGCACATGACCGCTGGCAGGTCGGGCGCCGCGTCGATCTCCAGTCGTACTTTCCGGGACGAAGAATCGCTGCGCGCAAGGGCGGCGACATTTGCCAGTTCATCGCTCACCGACAGCGCCCGGGGGGCGAAGTTGCGGCGCTTCAGCAGCGCGCGCAACCGGTCGATCACGCTGCCAGCCCGCTGGTCGTCGTGACGGATGTCAGCCAAAATGACCCGCACTTCTTCGATGTCCGGCGGGTCGTGCTCCAGGAACAGTTCGGCCGCTTCTGCATTGCGCAGGATGGCGCCAAGCGGCTGGCTCAACTCGTGCGAGAGCGCTGATGCGAACTGCCCCATCATCGAGACGCGGCTGGCGTGGGCCAGTTGACTGCGCAGCTGCTGCAGCTCCAGTTCGGTACCTCGCCGCGCGGAAATGTCGAGGACCACCCCGCGCAGTAGCTTTGGCTTGCCACTCCCATCACGCTCGATCTGCCCGCGCGCTGCCATCCAGCGCGTTCTTCCATCGGGGAGGAGCACGCGGTATTCGGCTTCATAGCCCATGTCGCGAGCCAACATCTCCTCGATGGCCCGATCGGTAACCTCGCGGTCTTCGGGATGGACTGAGCGAAAGAAGCGCGCGCGATCGATGGATTCCGATGCCGAATAGCCGAACAGCTCGCGGGCACGCCTGCTGGCCCAGATCGAATCGCGACCAATGTCCCATGTCCACATGCCCAGATCAGCAGCCGAACAGGCCAAATCCATGTGGCGTTCCCTCTCCTGCAGCACGCCGGCAAGCCGTGCTCCCGCCAGGACGTCGGCATTCAACTCGATCGACATCGCCACCAGTACGGGGAGATAGGCCCAACTGATCATGTAGGGTGTATCGAGGACCCCGGTGTCCACCAGGGCTGCTTGCAAGCCCCCACACAGAAAGAAGAACACGATGGCGCCCCCAACGACGGTAGCACGTCGCTCCCCAGTGCTGCGCCGCAATTTCGCGGAGGCATCCGCGACGAACGCGATCTGCGCCAGAACGGCCAGATACGGGAATACGTTCCAGGGGTTCGGGATGCCTTCGGCCACGTAGAAGCTGGCTCCACCGAAGGTTTCGACCAGTCTGAAACCGCTAAACGATTGGTAGGTCATGCCCGATCCGGGAGGCGCCCACGGTAGAAAGTCGAAAGCCAATCCCATGACGTAAAGGCACGGAACCGCTAGAGCGAGCCACTTTCGCCCGGTACGAAGATACACCCAGATGAACGCCATCAGCGTCACGAGCATTATGCCGACGGCAGTGTCCAGAAAACGCGTGAATAGCCACCATTCGGCGAAGACGTCCGTTCGCATCAACGCCAATTCCAGTCCAGAGACGCAGGCAACTGTGAAAGCGCTGAGTGCAAACAGCAGGCGTGGCGCGCGTGGGTGATGTGAGAGGCCGATGCTCAGCTCAATCAAGCCCAAGGTGAGGCAGGCCGCCGCCACCATCGGCCAGGTGATGGTCATCCAGTTCATGGCGCAGTATCGATGCCTTTGCTTGGCGCAGTCTACCAAGTTCGTGGCGCTACGAGCGGCCGCCGCAGGTCAGCATTCCATGGCAGCAGCTATGCGCGCGTCACCGTTGCACCGGAACGGTCAGCCCACAAAGTGATGGTCGAACTGGCGATCGGCGCGCCACACCCGCGCACCTGGCCGTTGAGCCTGGCTGAGGTGGTGCGGTTGGCCGGAAGGAGGCGCATGGCGCTCAAATCCCGGCAGGAGCTTTGTGCTCCCGGACTCGGCTCGGAAACGGCTGATCCGGGGCATGCGAAACGTCCTGCTGGTCCAGCCATGTACCTTGCCCGCCGCCTTGCTGCTTGGACCAGCGGTTCCCGGGTGCGCGGTGGCAGTCGGTCAGGCGGCAAAAAAAAGCCGCGGCCGGAGCCGCGGCTGACAGTCGGCAGATTGCCGCTTACAGCATGTCCTTGACCGCCTCGCGCTCGTCGGTCAGCTCCTTGAGCGTCTTGTTGAGTTTGTCGCGCGAGTAGTCGTCGATGGCGATTCCCTGGATGATCTTGAACAAGCCGCCCTTGCATTCGCACGGGAAGCCGAAGACGATGCCAACCGGGATGTCGTACGAACCGTCGGAGGGGACGCCCATGGTCACCCATTCGTCGGAGCCGAGAACCCAGTCACGCATGTGATCGATCGCCGCGTTGGCGGCGGAAGCTGCGGACGAGAGGCCGCGGGCATCGATGATTGCGGCGCCGCGCTTGCCGACCGTCGGCAGGAAGGTGTCGTTGTTCCAAACCGGATCGTCGATCAGCGCCTTGACGTTGTCACCGTTGGAGGTGCAGTTGCGATAGTCGGCGTACATTGTCGGCGAGTGATTGCCCCAGACGACGAGTTGCTTGAAGCTGGCAACCGGGCGGCCGGCCTTGGTGGCGAGCTGCGACAGTGCGCGATTGTGGTCGAGACGCAGCATGCCGTGATAGTTCGCCGGGTTGGTGCGGCCAACCTTGCGCGCGGCGCTGCCGGCGATCAGTGCGTTGGTGTTGCAGGGGTTGCCGACGACGAGGACGCGGACGTTCTCCTTGGCATTCTCGGCGATCGCCTTGCCTTGGACGGTGAAGATGGCGCCGTTGGCGGTGAGCAGATCGGCGCGCTCCATTCCCGGGCCGCGTGGCCGTGCGCCGACCAGCAGGCAGACGTCGGCGTCCTTGAAGGCGACGTTCGGATCATCGGTGGCGAGCATGCCGGCGAGCAGCGGGAAGGCGCAGTCTTCCAGTTCCATCATCACGCCCTGGCAGGCCTTCTGGGCTTGCGGCAGGTCGAGCAGCTGAAGGATGACCGGTTGATCCTTGCCGAGCATTTCGCCGGAGGCGATGCGGAAAAGCAGGCTGTAACCAATCTGGCCGGCGGCGCCGGTGACCGCGACGCGCATGGGGGCTTTGGACATGATGCGGCTCCTGTGGTGAGAAATTTGCAGTGGGTGGACGAAAAGCGATCGGCCTGGCCCCGCAGGCGGCTCGTTGCCGGGGGGGCAGCAAATCGGGTGAATCATAAGATCCCTGGTTTGCCAGTGTCAAATATATCTTATGTCTTATATATGATATGTTTTAACGCGAACAGGATGGACGCAGCCGTCGATTTGTGCTGAAATGGCAAGCCATGAGCCGGTCGTCGTCACTGCATTCACCCACCTTCAGTCCGCTGTATCGGCAGATCAAGGATTTGATGCTGCGCCAGCTCGAGTCCGGCGAGTGGGGCCCCGGGAGTCCAATCCCGAGCGAGTCGGAACTCGCGGCGCGCTTCGGCGTCAGCCAGGGAACCGTGCGCAAGGCGATCGACGAGATGGCTGCCGAGCATCTGCTGGTTCGCCAGCAGGGAAAGGGTACCTTTGTCGCCACCCATCGCGATCCGGGGTCATTCTTCCGCTTCCTGCGCCTCGTCCCCAATCACGGCGAACTGCAGATGTCGCAGAGCGTGCCGCTCGAGTGCTGGCGCGCCAAGGCTGGTCCCGACGTGGCGCGTACCCTGGCGCTCGAGGCGGGCGCGCCGATCACCATCGTTCGCCGTCTCTTGAAGCTCGGCGAGGAGCCCGTCGTTTTCGACGAGATCTACCTGCCCAGCGAGCTCTTTCCCGACCTGTCGCTCGAGGCGTTGCGCTGCGGCGAATCACTGTACAGCCTGTTCGAGACGCGCTATGGCGTGCGCATGATCCGCGCCGACGAGCGCCTGCGCGCAATCGCCGCCGACCGGGTCAGTGCCGAGCTGTTGCAGGTCAGTGAGGGCAGCCCGCTGCTGCTCGTCGAACGGGTGACCTTCACCTATGGTTCGCGGCCCGTCGAATGGCGGCGCGGTTTCTATTCGACACGCAATTATCATTATCACAACGAGCTCGGCTGACGGCTTGCAGCCGGCATGCGGGGAGAGTCAGGCACGCGTCGATGCTCTATAATCGCGCGTGGTATCGAGGGGGTCGGGTGCTGCATCCGGCCTCATTACACATGAGGGGTGACGTTCATGGCAGAGATGGCAGTCAAGAAAAGGCGTCCAAAGAACTTGGACCTGCCGACCATCAGGCTACCGCTTCCGGGTATCCTGTCTATCATTCACCGGATCAGCGGGGCAGCCCTGTTTCTCCTCTTGCCCTTCCTGCTATGGCTGCTGCAGAGCAGCGTCGCGTCGCCCGAAAGCTATGCCGACGCGCGCGCGGTGGTTGGCCATCCGCTGGCAAAGATCGTTCTGCTCGGCCTGATCTGGTTCTACATGCACCACTTCTGCGCCGGCATCCGCTACCTGCTGCTCGACCTGCACAAGGGGATTGAACTCGAGGCGGCACGCCTCTCGAGCAAGATCGTTTTCGCCGTCAGCATCGCCCTGACGCTGATCATCGGAGCAAAAGTGCTATGGTAAATCGCATTCTCGTCGGGGCCCATTACGGCCTCAAGGACTGGATCATCCAGCGCGCCACGGCCGTCGTCATGGCGGTGTACACGCTGCTCTTCCTGGTTGTCGTCGGCGCCATCGGGCCGGATTCCTTCGAAGCGTGGCGGGGCATCTTTGCCCACGGCTTCATGAAGTATGCCACTTTCCTCTTCCTGGTCAGCGTCTTCTACCATGCCTGGATCGGTATCCGGGACATCTGGATGGATTACATCAAGCCGGACGGCTTGCGCCTTCTTCTGATGATCGCGACCGCGACGGTACTCGTCGGCTACGCCGGCTGGGCGTTTCAGATCCTGTGGAGAATTTAAGTGAGCAAGCTATCCGTACCGGTGCGTAAGTTCGATGCCGTGATCGTTGGTGCTGGGGGCTCGGGCCTGCGGGCGGCGATCCAGCTGTCCGAAGCCGGTCTCAAGACGGCGGTCCTGTCGAAGGTCTTTCCGACCCGTTCGCACACCGTAGCCGCTCAGGGCGGCGTCTCCGCCTCGCTCGGGAACTCCGAAGAGGACCACTGGCACTGGCACATGTACGACACCGTCAAGGGTTCCGACTGGCTCGGCGACCAGGACGCAATCGAATACATGTGCCGCAAGGCGCCCGAAGTCGTCGTCGAACTCGAGCATTTCGGCATGCCGTTCGACCGTACCGATGAAGGCAAGATCTATCAGCGTCCGTTCGGCGGCCACATGTCGAACTTCGGCGAGAAGCCGGTTCGCCGTGCCTGCGCCGCCGCCGACCGCACCGGCCACGCGATGCTGCACGCGCTCTATCAGCGCAACGTGCGTGCCAACACGCAGTTCTTCGTCGAGTGGATGGCGCTCGATCTGATCCGCGACCAGTCGGGGCAGGTGCTCGGTGTCATCGCGCTCGAGATGGAAACCGGCGAGGTCGTCGCCTTCCACAGCAAGGCGACGGTTTTTGCCACCGGCGGTGCCGGCAGAATCTACTACTCTTCCACCAACGCCTTCATCAATACCGGTGACGGTCTCGGGATGGCGGCACGCGCCGGCATTGCGCTGGAAGACATGGAGTTCTGGCAGTTCCACCCGACCGGGGTTGCCGGTGCCGGCGTGCTGATCACCGAAGGGGTTCGCGGCGAGGGCGGCATCCTGCGCAACTCGACCAACGAACGCTTCATGGAGCGCTACGCGCCCAACGCCAAGGATCTCGCGTCGCGCGACGTGGTCTCGCGGGCGATGGTCACCGAGATCAACGAGGGCCGCGGCTGTGGTCCGAACAAGGATTTCGTGCTGCTCGACATCACCCACCTCGACCCGGCAACGATCATGAAGCGGCTGCCGGGGATTCGCGAGATCTCGATCCAGTTCGCCGGCATCGACCCGATCAAGGCACCGATTCCGGTCGTGCCGACCTGCCACTACCAGATGGGCGGCGTGCCGACCAACTACAAGGGGCAGGTCGTCGGCGACGACGCTGCGCCGATCCGCGGCTTCTATGCCGCCGGCGAAGTTGCCTGCGCTTCGGTGCATGGGGCCAATCGCCTGGGAACGAATTCGCTGCTCGACCTGCTGGTGTTCGGCAAGGCTTCCGGCGACACGGTGATCGACGATCTGCGTTCGGGCGAGATCGGTCTCAAGGAATTGCCGGCCGATTACGCCGACCGCACGCTGGCGCGGCTGCACCGCCTCAACACCCAGACCGGGGGTGCGAGTGTCAACGAATGCCGCCTCGAGTTGCAGCGCACGATGCAGAAGCACTGTGGGGTCTTCCGCTTCAAGGACATGCTCGTCGAGGGCGTCGCGAAGATCGTCGAGGTCGAGAAGGCCGTGGCGCAGACGGAAATCAAGGACAAGTCGCAGGTCTGGAACACTGCGCGCGTCGAGGCGCTCGAGCTGGACAACCTGATCGAGGTGGCGAAGGCGACCATGGTGTCCGCCGAAGCCCGCAAGGAGTCGCGCGGCGCGCATGTGCGCGACGACGCGCCGGACACCCCCGCCAATCCGAACGGGCGTGATGACCTCAACTGGCACAAGCACACCCTCTGGCACCGCGACGGCAGTCGCCTGAGCTACAAGCCGGTCATCATGAAGCCGCTGTCCGTCGAAACCATCGCGCTGAAGACCCGTTCCTACTGATCGTGCGCCAAGGAGTGCAAGATAATGGCTACCAGTACCATGCAGTTCAAGATCTACCGCTACGATCCTGACAAGGACAACGCGCCGTACATGCAGGATGCGTCGGTCGAGGTCGATTTCGCCATCGATCGCAAGTTGCTCGACGTCCTGACGCGGCTGAAGGCCAAGGATGACAGCCTGTCGTACCGTCGCTCGTGCCGCGAAGGCATCTGCGGTTCCGACGCGATGAACATCAACGGCAAGAATGGCCTCGCCTGCCTGACCGAGATCAAGGATCTCAAGCAGCCGGTGGTCCTGCGGCCGCTGCCCGGCCTGCCGGTGATTCGCGACCTGATCGTCGACATGACCCAGTTCTTCAAGCAATACCACTCGATCAAGCCGTACCTGATCAACGAGGGACCACGTCCCGAGCGCGAGCGACTGCAGTCGCCGGAAGAGCGCGAGGAACTCAACGGTCTCTACGAGTGCATTCTCTGCGCCTGTTGTTCCACCTCTTGCCCCTCGTTCTGGTGGAACCCCGACAAGTTCGTTGGCCCGGCAGGGTTGCTCAACGCTTACCGCTTCATCGCCGATACCCGCGATCAGGCGACCAACGAGCGTCTCGACGATCTCGAGGATCCCTACCGCCTGTTCCGCTGCCACTCGATCATGAACTGTGTCGACGTCTGCCCGAAGGGGCTGAACCCGACGCGGGCGATCGGCAAGATCAAGGAAATGATGGTTCGTCGCGCCATCTGATGGACGACCGGGAGAAGCTCAACCGCCTGCGCTGGCGTTGTACCCGGCGCGCGATGCTGGAGATGGATCTGCTGCTCGGCGAGTTCCTCGAGCGGGTTTACCCGACCCTGAGTCCGGCGCAGGCGGATGCCTTCGTCACCATGGCCGACATGGAGGATCTGGAGCTGTGGCCGCTGGTCAATGGCCAGCGCGAGCCCGACGATCCGGTGCAGGCCGAAGTGCTCTCCTTGTTGCGCAACGTAAGAGTTAAGTAAGGAAGCTGTCCTAGTCTCAGGGCTTCCTGTTCGTAGCTGTGACCTCAACACCTGAACGGGGATTAATACAATGACGACCGAGCGTAAAGCAACCCTGATCATCGATGGACGTCCGCCCGTCGAGTTTCCAATCATGACGCCGACACACGGCAATGATTGCATCGACATTCGCACCCTGGGCGCCAAGACCGGCCTTTTTACCTACGATTCCGGCTATCTGTCGACGGCGAGCTGCCGGTCGACGGTGACCTTCATCGATGGTGACAAGGGCGAGTTGCTGTACCGCGGCTATCCGATCGAGCAGCTTGCCGAACAGTGCAACTTCCTTGAGGTCGCCTACCTGCTCTGGCACGGCGAACTGCCGGACGCCGGACAGAAGGCGAAGTTCGAGCTGAACATCAAGGAACACACCATGGTGCACGAGCAACTGGTGAAGTTCTACCAGGGGTTCCGCCGTGACGCCCACCCGATGGCCGTGCTGGTCGGCGTCGTCGGTGCGTTGTCCGCGTTCTACCATGAAGCCGAGGATTTCTCCGACCTCGAGCACCAGAACATCAGCTTCAACCGGATCATTGCCAAGCTGCCGACGATCGTCGCCATGGCTTACAAGTATCACCGCGGCGAACCGTTCATGTATCCGCGCAACGATCTCGATTACACGGCGAACTTCATGCACATGATGTTCGCGACGCCGTGCGAGAAGTACGTTCCGAATCCGGTTCTCGTGCATGCGCTCGACACGATCTTCACGCTGCATGCCGACCACGAGCAGAATGCATCGACCTCGACGGTCCGCCTCTCCGGCTCTTCGGGCGCCAATCCGTATGCCTGCATCTCGGCGGGCATCGCCTGTCTCTGGGGGCCGGCGCACGGTGGGGCGAACGAAGCCTGTCTGCAGATGCTCGAGGAGATTCACGACGTGTCGCGCGTCGGCAAGTACATCGCCCGGGCGAAGGACAAGAACGACGACTTCAAGCTGATGGGCTTCGGCCACCGCGTCTACAAGAACTTCGATCCGCGCGCCAAGCTGATGCGCACGGTGTGCAGCGACGTCCTCAGCGAACTCGGTCTGCAGAACGACCGCCTGTTCAAGCTGGCGATGGAACTCGAGAAGATCGCCCTCGAAGACGAGTACTTCATCGACAAGAAGCTGTACCCGAACGTCGATTTCTATTCGGGGATCGTCCAGAAGGCGCTGGGTATCCCGACCTCGATGTTCACCTGCATCTTTGCGCTGGCGCGCACCGTCGGCTGGATGACGCAGTGGGAAGAAATGATCAACGATCCGGAGTACAAGATCGGCCGCCCGCGGCAGCTTTACATCGGCGCCGAACGGCGCGACGTCGTGCCCGTCGATCAGCGCTAGGACGACAGGGTTGAAAGGGCGGCAGGCAGTAGCCGCCCTTTTTTCATGCCGTGGTCATCGCGCCACGGCTTTTCTCAATCCGAACCAGAACGGTGAAGACAGGTAACTGCCATGATGAATCAGCTTTTTGGTAACTCCCTCCTCTTTGGCGGCAACGCACCCTTTGTCGAGGAGTTGTACGAGAACTACCTCGACAACCCTGGATCCGTTTCCGAGCAATGGCGCGACTATTTCGACAAGCTGGCGCAACTGCCGGGCTACGTCGCGCGCGACGTCCCGCATCTGCCGGTCATCAATGCTTTTGCCGAGCAGGCGAGGAAGGGAGGCTACCGGGCGGCGGCGGCAGCACCAGTCGACGACCGGAAACAGGTCGGTGTGCTGCAGATGATCACCTCGTACCGCTTCATTGGTGATCGCTGGGCGAACCTCGATCCGCTCAAGCGCATGGCGCGTCCGGATGTGCCGCAGCTCGACCCGGCCTATTACGGCTTCTCCGACGCCGATCTGCACACCGTCTTCAACGCCGGCTCGTTCAAGGGTACTCCCGATCACGCCACTTTCGGCCAGATCTACGATGCGCTGAAGGCCACCTATTGCGGCTCGATCGGCGTCGAGTACATGTACATCAGCACGGTGGCGGAAAAGCGCTGGATCCAGGACCGCCTCGAGCGCATCCATTCGAAGCCCAGCTACACAGCCGACGAACGCAAGCGGATGCTCGAGCGGCTGACCGCAGCCGAGACACTCGAGCGCTACCTGCATACCCGCTACGTCGGTCAGAAGCGCTTCTCGCTCGAGGGAGGCGAGTCGGCGATCGTGGCGATGGACGAGCTGATTCGCGTTTCCGGCGCCGGCGGCGTCGACGAGATCGTTGTCGGGATGGCGCACCGTGGACGGCTGAACGTTCTGGTCAACACCCTCGGCAAGGAGCCGGCGATGCTGTTCGAGGAGTTCGAGGGCAAGAAGGCGCAGGAGCTGACCGCTGGCGACGTGAAATACCACATGGGCTACTCGTCGGACGTCTCGACGCCGGGCGGACCGTGCCATCTGACGCTGGCCTTCAACCCGTCGCACCTGGAAATCGTCAATCCGGTGGTCGTCGGATCGGTTTACTCGCGGCAGCGCCGGCGTGGTGCAGACGGCCAGGACAAGGTTCTGGCGGTGCTGCTGCACGGTGATGCGGCGGTCGCCGGGCAGGGCGTCAACCAGGAAATGCTGAACTTCGCACAGACGCGTGGCTACGGGGTCGGCGGCACCATCCACATCGTCATCAACAACCAGATCGGCTTCACGACTTCAGACCCGCGCGACTATCGCTCGTCGCTCTACTGCACCGACATCTTCAAGATGGCCGAGGCGCCGATCTTCCATGTCAATGGTGACGACCCCGAGGCAGTCGCGCTGGTCACCGGCATCGCCGTGCAGTACCGCAAGACCTTCAGGAAGGACGTCGTGATCGACATCGTCTGCTACCGCAAGCTCGGGCACAACGAGCAGGACGAGCCGATGGTGACGCAGCCGCTGATGTACAAGAAGATCCAGCAACACCCGGGAACGCGCAAGCTCTACGCCGACAAGCTCGTCGCCGAGGGTGTTCTGGCTCCGGAGGGGCCGGACGAGATGATCGCCGACTATCGTGCACACCTCGACCGTGGCGAACTGCTCTACAACCCGGTGATCGCCGGTTACAAGCACCCGATGACCATCGACTGGGCGCCGTTCCTCTCGCCGAGCTACATCGAGAACTGCGATACCAAGGTGCCGGTCGCCGAGCTGCGCCGGCTCGCCGAGCGGCTGACGACGATTCCAGCGAACTTCACGCTGCACAGCCGGGTCCGGAAGATCATCGATGACCGGCGGCTGATGGGTGAGGGCAAACTGCCGGTCGACTGGGGAATGGCCGAGAACCTGGCCTACGCCTCGCTGCTCGTGTCCGGTTACGGGGTGCGAATTTCGGGTGAGGATGTCGGCCGCAGCACCTTCTTCCATCGCCACGCTGCCCTGCACGACCAGAACCGTGAACACTGGGATCGCGGCACCTACTATCCGCTGGCCAATCTGCAGGAGCGGCAGGGTGGTTTCCAGTGCTTCGACTCGGTGCTTTCGGAGGAAGCGGTGCTGGCGTTCGAGTACGGCTACTCGACGGCCAATCCCTTCGAGCTGGTCGTCTGGGAAGCACAGTTCGGCGATTTCGCGAACGGCGCGCAGGTGGTGATCGACCAGTTCATCGCCTCTGGCGAAGCCAAGTGGGGGCGCGCCAGCGGCCTCGTGCTGCTGCTGCCGCACGGTTACGAGGGTCAGGGCCCGGAGCATTCGTCGGCACGCATCGAGCGCTACATGCAGCTCTGTGCGGAAATGAACATGGAGGTGTGCCAGCCGTCGACGCCGGCGCAGGTATTCCACATGCTGCGGCGGCAGGGGGTGCGCAACCAGCGCAAGCCGCTCGTCGTCTTTTCGCCGAAGTCGCTGCTGCGGCACAAGGATGCGACGTCGACGCTGGAGGACCTGAGCGAAGGCGAGTTCCAGCCGGTGATCGGCGAGGTCGAGCCGATCAATGCGAAGAAGGTGACGCGTGTCGTGTTCTGCTCCGGCAAGGTGTACTACGAGTTGGTCGCCGCCCGCCACGAGCGGAAGGTCGCGCACGTCGCGATTGCCCGCCTGGAGCAGTTCTACCCGTTCCCGCAGGAGGCATTCCAGGAAGAGCTGGCGAAGTATCCGAAGGCGACCGAGGTCGTCTGGTGCCAGGAAGAACCGCGCAACCAGGGCGCCTGGTACTGGATCGCCTCGCGCCAGCACCTGTCCCGCTCACTGAGCGAGAAGCAGCATCTGCTGCTCGTCTCGCGCCCGGCATCGGCTTCGCCGGCGGTTGGTTACGCGAGCAAGCACAACGCCCAACAGAAGGCTCTGATCGACTCCGCGCTGGGTGAGATCGAGTATTACAAACTGCCCTAGAACGGAGAGAACATGATCATCGACGTCAAAGTTCCACAGCTTTCCGAGTCGGTCGCCGAAGCGACGCTGGTTTCTTGGCACAAGAAGGCCGGTGAGGCCGTTGCCCGCGACGAGAATCTGATCGACATTGAGACCGACAAGGTCGTTCTCGAGCTGCCCGCCCCGGACAGCGGCGTATTGGTCGAGATCGTCAAGGGCGACGGTGATACGGTCGTCGCTGGCGAAGTGATCGCGCGCATCGATACCGCTGCCCAGGCTGGCACGGTGGCCGCGCCGGCCGTCACCGTCGCCACTGCGAAGCCCGAGGCAGCGGCTGCGCCGGCGGCCGGTGCTGCCGGTGTCGCGCTGCCGGCAGCGCGCAAGATTCTTGAAGAGAAGGGTGTCGCCGTCAGCGAGGTTGCTGGCAGCGGCCGTGGTGGTCGCGTCACCAAGGCCGATGCCCTGGCGGCGCAGGCGCCAGCTGCACCGGCTCCGGAGCCGGCCGCGAAGCCGCCAGCCGCCAAGCCGGCAAGTCCTTTCGTCACCGCTGCGCCGGCGTTGACGCCGGCCCCCAGCGTCACCGTTCCGCTCGGCGAACGGCCGGAGCAGCGCGTTCCGATGTCACGGCTGCGCGCGCGCGTCGCCGAGCGCCTGCTGCAGTCGCAAGCGAGCAACGCCATCCTGACCACCTTCAACGAAGTCAACATGGGGCCGATCATGGCCCTGCGCAAGCAGTACGGCGATCGCTTCGAAAAGACACACGGGGTGCGGCTCGGTTTCATGGCCTTCTTCGTCAAGGCAGCGGTCGCGGCCCTGCAGAGATTCCCGGTGTTGAACGCTTCGGTCGATGGCAACGACATCGTCTACCATGGCTACATCGATATCGGCATCGCCGTCGGCAGTCCGCGCGGGCTGGTCGTGCCGATCCTGCGCGATGCCGACCAGATGTCGTTCGCCGACATCGAGAAGAAGATCGGCGAGTATGGCGTCAAGGCGAGGGACGGCAAACTGTCGATGGAAGAGCTCACCGGCGGGACCTTCTCGATCTCCAACGGCGGCGTCTTTGGTTCGATGCTGTCGACGCCGATCATCAATCCGCCGCAGTCGGCGATCCTCGGCATTCATGCCACCAAGGACCGCCCGGTGGTCGAGAATGGCCAGGTCGTCATCCGGCCAATCAACTATCTGGCGATGTCCTACGATCACCGCATCATTGACGGCCGCGAAGCCGTACTCGGTCTGGTGACGATGAAGGAGGCGCTGGAAGATCCGGCTCGCCTGCTGCTCGGCGTCTAGAAGCTCATCACCCGGGCACGGAGACACAGGGGAAGCTCCCTGTGCCAACTCCGTGCCTTCGTGTCTCCGCGGTTGGAAAGGGAATCCATCATGTCCAAGCAATTTGACCTTCTTGTCGTCGGCGGCGGCCCGGGTGGTTACGTGGCCGCCATCCGCGCCGCTCAGCTCGGTTTCAACGTCGCCTGCTGCGAATCGAACGCCTACGCCGACCCGAAGGGCGAGCCACGGCTCGGCGGCACCTGCCTGAACGTCGGCTGCATTCCATCGAAGGCGCTGCTGCATACCTCGCACCTCTTCGAGGAAGCCGGCCACAGCTTCGCCGAGCAGGGAATCAGCGTCGGCACGCCGGTGATCGAGGTTGCCAGGATGCTGGCGCGCAAGAACGGCATCGTCAAGCAGCTCACCAGCGGCATCAAGGGGCTGTTCAAGAAGAACAAAGTGGTCCTGCTCAACGGGCATGGCAGCTTCGTCGGCCGCAAGGAGGTTGCCGGTGGTGAGATCTGGCAGGTGCAGGTCGGCGACGAACTCGTCGAGGCGAAGCAGGTGATCGTCGCGACCGGCTCGAAGGCACGGCACCTGCCGGGCGTGCCGGTGGACAACGAGATCGTTTGCGACAATGTCGGTGCGCTCGACATCGCCGCCGTGCCGAAGAAGCTGGCGGTCATCGGCGCTGGCGTCATCGGGCTCGAAATGGGCAGCGTCTGGCGCCGGCTCGGTGCCGAGGTGACGATCCTCGAGGCGCTGCCCGATTTCCTTGGACTGGCCGATGTCGATGTTGCCAAGGAGGCCGCCAAGCTGTTCGCCAAGCAGGGCCTCAAGATCATCCTCGGTATCGAGATTGGCGACGTCAAGGTTTCGCAGAAGGGCGTGTCGATCGACTATACCGACAAGGACGGGGGCGAGCACCGGCTCGACGCCGACCGCCTGATCGTCTCGATTGGCCGCATCCCGAACACGGATGGTCTGGCTGCCGACAAGGTTGGCCTCAAGCTCAACGATCGCGGCCAGATCGAAGTCGATTCGCACTGCCGTACCAACCTGCCGGGAGTCTGGGCGGTCGGCGACGTCGTCGCCGGTCCGATGCTGGCACACAAGGCGATGGAGGAGGGCGTCATGGTCGCCGAACTGATGGCCGGTCAGGCCGGGCACTGCAATTTCGACACGATTCCCTGGGTCATCTACACGAGCCCGGAGATTTCCTGGGTCGGCAAGACCGAACAGCAACTCAAGGCCGCAGGCATCGCCTACCGTTCCGGCAGGATTCCCTTTGCCGCCAACGGCCGTGCGCTCGGCATGGGCGATCCGTCCGGTTTCGTCAAGATTCTCGCCTGTGCCGAGAGCGACCGCATCCTCGGTGTCCATGTCATTGGCGCGAACGCTTCCGAACTGATCTCGGAAGGGGTCGTGGCGATGGAATTCGGTGCCGCCGCCGAAGACTTGGCGCGCATCTGTCACGCGCACCCGACGCTGTCGGAGGTGGTTCACGAAGCCGCTCTGGCCTGCGACAAGAGGCCGCTGCACTTCTAGCCGGTGACACGCTGCCCTGCCGGGCGACGGACGGTCGAGGTGCTGTCGGCACCTCGCCCGTCCCTGCACCAAAGGTATGGCTCCGAAGCTGGCGGGAAGCTGCCGGCGCTCGCCGTTCAGTCGCCGCAGAAGGGATTGCTGCGGCGCTCGTTGCCGAAGGTCGACATCGGACCGTGCCCGGGAATGAACGCGACATCGTCGCCGAGTGGCCACAGCCGGTTGCGGATCGACGAAATCAGGGTGTCGTAATCGCCCTTGGGGAAATCGGTGCGACCGATCGACCCCTGGAAGAGAACGTCGCCGACCACCGCCAGCCGTCCGGCGCGGTCGAAGAAGACGATGTGCCCGGGCGTGTGTCCGGGGCAGTGCAGGACCTCGAGTTCGACGTTGCCGACCGAGACCGTATCACCGTGCTCGAGCCAGCGGTCGGGAGTGAAGCTGCGCGCGTTCGCGAGACCGAACATCCGGCTCTGTGAGGGCATGCCGTCGATCCAGAACTGATCGTCGCGCTGCGGTCCTTCGATCGGCAGACCGCGGCGCGCCGCCAGATCGGCAACCGCACCCGCGTGATCGATATGGCCGTGGGTGACCAGGATCTTCTCCAGTTCGACCCCGTTGGTCTCGACGGCGCGGAGGATTCGCGCAACGTCGCCGCCGGGATCGACGACCGCGCCGCGGCGGGTCTGCTCGCACCAAAGCAGGCTGCAGTTCTGCTCGAAGGGAGTTACCGGGATGATCTGGTATTTCATGTTCGAAGGCGCCAAGGTGGCGGGTGTGGGTGATAGCCGTGGCGCAGTATAGCAGAGCGACCGCCGGTGCCGGCGGTCGGCTCTTCGCTTGGACAGCCCGGGTAGCAGCCTTGGCGCTGGCCGACGGAGAATGAAGCCGCACAGGCGCAGCTGTCGGTCGGCGCCTGCCCCGGGGCAGGCGCCGTCACCGGCGCCGGAACCTCACTTGAGCGCCGAGAGCGGCGCACCAAAGTTGATGTGGAAAGCCTGCCCGTCGATGACCAGCGCCGGCACCGACTGGACGCCGACGCTCTCGGCTTCGGCAACGCGGCTGGAATCCTGGCCAAGGTGCACCACCTCGACCGCATAGCGAGCGGGATCGAGGGCTTGTGCGAACTGCTGTTCGGCGGCGACGCAGACCGGGCAACCGGCGTGGAAGAAAGTGGCATTGATCATGGGACGCTCCTTAATGGACAGGATGCATCGACTCGATGCATGTTGAACCTTAGCGCCAGCACGAACAGCTTGTCAAGAAATGATTCGAGGCGATACATTATGTCGATGACTCCGACTGTCTTCGTCTTCGAACGCCTGGCGGCGCTGATCCAGCAACTGGTACGCGAGGATGCAGCGCGGCATGGATTGCTGCCGGTGCATCTGCAGGTGCTCGGCTATCTCGCGCAGGCGAATCGCTACAGCGATATCCCGATCGCCGTCGCGAGCTATCTCGGCATCACCCGGGGGACGGTCTCGCAGACGCTGGCGGTGCTCGAGCGCAAGGGGCTGATCAGCAGGAGCGGTGACGATCGTCACGGCCGTCGTGTTCATCTGAGCCTGACCGCTGCCGGCGAGTCGGTGCTTGCCGGCAGCTGGCCGCAGCGGCTCGACGAGCTGCTCGTTGCCGGCGGCGCCGACTTGGAGGGGTTGGCCACTCAACTGCGTACTGTCCTCGGCAGTCTGCAGCGACTCAATGACCGCCAGGCGTTCGGTCAGTGCCGCGAATGCGCGCACTTCCTCGGCGAGCCGGGGAGCCACCTCTGCGGCCTCACCGGCGAAGCGCTGGCGGTCGAACAGACGATCAGGATCTGCCGCGAGTGGAGCGCGCCAGCCCCCGCGATGACAGACGAGGGCCTGTCAGCGCCCCCTGGCGAGCAATGAGCGTGCTGGTTTCGGGGCGGCCGCGCGCCTGCAAGGGGCTGTTGCCGGTTCTCGCCGGCATCAGCGCGCTGGCCTTCAGTCTCGCCGTTGCCGCCGATGGCAGGGCCGCGGCGCTGGTCGAGGTACGGCGTGACGCCGAGGTCTATGGCGTGCACGCGAGCGCGCAGCTGGCCGCCGGGCAACGAATCGTCTGGGACACCCTGACCGACTATGAGCGCCTGCGCGAATTCGTCCCTGGCGTCCGGCGCGCGCGCGTGCTCGAACGCCAGGGCGACCGGCTGTTGCTTGAGCAGTCCGGAGTCTTCGCGGTGCTCTTCTTCGAGCTGCCGGTGCAACTGCGTCTCGACGTCCTCCACCTCCCCTACACGACCGTGATTGCGCAGCTGGCGCCGGCAGGCGCGGGCGGCGAGTCGACGCTGCGCAGCTTCAGCGGTCGCTACCGCATCAGCAACGCGCTGCCGCCGGCAGTCGTGCGGCTCGACTACGACGCCCGTTTCGAACTGGCTGCACCGCTTCCACCGCTGGTCGGTCCAGTCTTCGGCGTCGCTGCCGTGCGACAGACGATGCGCGCACAGTTTGAGGCCATGCTGCGCGAGATCGAGCGCCGGCAGCAAGCGCTCACCGACGCCGAGCCACCCGGATGAGGCGCACGTCGTTGCTCGTGGCCGGCTGCTGCTTGCTGCTCGGCTGTGCCGGACTCGATCCGCATGCTGCCGATCCGGCGGCCCAGCGCCGCCTGCGCGATGATGCCATTGGCGATTGTGCGCGCCTGTTCGCGGCCAGCGACCGCCTGATCGACGCCGAAGGTGCGCGCGATGCGCAGTCGCCGCGTGTCCCCGGCTTTCCACACCTGCGTGTGGACCGCATCCTTGCCCGGCTGGCTACCGCTGCGGCTGTGCCGGGTGACGAGCCTTCGTCGTCATGGTATCGGGCGTTGGCGGAGCTCGATGCCAGTGACCGCGCCATCGAGCTGGCGAACACGGTCGGCGCGCCGACCGCAAGCGTCGAGGCACTGGCAGCGTGCCGGCAGACGCTCGGCCTGGCCGATCGAAACGAGCTGGCGAAACTCCAGGTCGTCGCGCAGGTGCCGGACGACTATTCGACAATGTTGCGCGCGCTCGGCCTCTATCCTCTGACGCGTTACCTCTTCGCCGCGGGCATCGAGCGTTGGCAACAGGAGACGCTGGCCACCTTCGCTGAGCACGTGATCGACACGGCGAGCAGCCGGCGGCGTGTGCGCTACGTTCCCGAGCCGTCGCCGGAGAGTCTGCCGTTGGTCAGGGATCTGGCGGAGCTCGGTCTGCCGAGCATCACGGGCTCCGCAATCGCGGCGCTCGTCGCCCGCCACGCTCCTCGGCTGGAGATCGACACCGCCGGCGACGAGGATCGACCCGGAGCGCTCGTCTGGCAGTCGGATCGCAAGGGTGGCGAGCGTCTGGCGGTCGCCACCGCGGCACCGGTGCTCTACGTCCGCAGCGGGCACGCGCAAATGGCGGGCCGCTGGCTGCTGCAGCTGAGTTACACTGCGTGGTTTTCGGAGCGGCCGCCCGAGCGGGCTCATGATCTGCTGGCCGGGCGCTTCGACGGCCTGCTCTGGCGCGTCACCCTCGCCGAGGATGGCAGTCCCCTTATTTACGACACGATTCACCCCTGCGGCTGCTACCACCTGTTCATCCCTGGCGACCGGGTTCGCGCCCGAGAACGGCAGCCCGGCATCGACGAGGGAATGTTTGCGCCGCAGACGCTGCCGACACCGGCGGCCAACGAGCGCGTCGTGCTCAGGCTTGCCGCCGGCACGCACTACCTGCAAGGGGTTGCCATCGAGGCGGCAGCCGCTCCGCCGGGAGTGCGGTTGGCGTTGCGCGATGAAGACGGGCTGCGTTCGCTGCCGTTTCCGGGTGGCGGCAGGCGGAGTGCCTTTGCCGCCGACGGCCTGCTCGGGGGCAGCGAGCGGCTTGAGCGTTTCTACTTCTGGCCGATGGGCATCCGCAGTGCCGGCCAGATGCGGCAATGGGGGCGGCACGCGACGGCCTTCGTCGGCCGGCGCCATTTCGATGATCCGACGCTGCTTGATCGCTACTTCGAGCGCCTGCAATGAAGCTGAAGGAGGAGGGGAAATGCCGGACACGGTCCTGAAGCTAAGGGTGGCGACCTACAACATTCACAAGGGAGTGACGGGAATCCGCGGGCGACCACGGATTCACGACGTTCGCCTGGCGCTCGATGCGATCGATGCCGACATCGTCTTCCTGCAGGAGGTACAGGACCGCAACGAGCGTCTCGCCCGCCACCCGGGCTATCCGGCGTCCGGAACGCAGCTCGATTTCCTCGCCGTCGGCGCCTACGAGCACCGCGCCTATGGAATGAATGCCGCCTATCCGCACGGCCATCACGGCAACGCGATCCTCTCGCGGCACCGCATCGTCGCCCATACCAACCACGACATCTCGGATCATCTGCTGGAGAAGCGCGGCCTGCTGCACGCGGTGATCCGCCTGGGACGGGGACGGGGCAAGGACGTTCACCTGATCTGCGTGCACTTCGGTCTGATCAAGCGCAGCCGGCTGCGCCAGGCGACCTTTCTTGCCGACTTCGTTCACCGCGAGGTGCCGGCGAGGGCGCCACTGATCATCGCCGGTGATTTCAACGACTGGCAGCAGCGCGTCGATCGCGTGCTGCGCGAGCGACTCGGCGTCGACGAAGTGACTGCGGCATCACCGACGGAGACACCCGACCGCCGCCTTCTCGACTGGCTCATGCCCTGGCGGAGCGCTCGCGAAACCCCGGCCGAGGTAGCCCGCACCTTCCCCAGCTTCGCCCCCTGGCTGACGCTCGACCGGATTTACGTGCGCGGCTTCCAGGTGCTCGAAATGCACGTCCCGAAGGGTATGGCCTGGGCGCGCTGCTCCGATCATGCGCCGCTGATCGCCGAACTCGAATTGCGCCCGCGGCCTGTCGGCCCTCAGCCTTGCGGCCCACGGGCAGCAGCGCGAACCTGATTGGCTGGCTGGACTCGGCCATCCCGGCCACACCGGCCTTCCTGAGGTCGCAGGCCGTTTGCTCCGGCTGGAGTGCGCTGCCGCTGGGCGCGTATCGTTAGCATCCGACCCCGGCTGCCTGCCGGGAGTGCCGCAGGCAAGTACTTCGCTGGAGGGGGCAATCGTGGCCACGGCAGGCGCGTGGGGCGGGCGACAGCTGATCTTCGTGACTGCTGGGGCCTAATTAGTATACTGTCCCCGTAAATTGTCGAGGCGCTCCAGCAGGGCTTCGACCTGCGCGAAGTGTGCCGGCCAGGTCGGCGCAACGAAGCTCTCGAGCCGTTGCAGTTGAGCCCGGCGGCATGGGCTTTCGGGTGAGGCATAGTCGACGATCAGGTCTGCCCAGCGCCGCCCGTCGAGGGGATCGACGTACTCCGGAACCGTCGCGCCAATCTCACGGAAAGCAGGTAGATCGCTGGCGATCACCGGCAGGCCGAGGGCGAGCGCCTCGACGAGCGGCATGCCGTACCCTTCGGCGAATGACGGAAAGAGCAGGGCCTGCGCGTGCTGCAGGCACGTTGCCAGTTCGGCGTCGGAACAGCCGGGGCGCTCGAAGACGAAGCCCCGCAGGACCTCGCAGCGCTCGAGCATGTCGACGACGTTCTCGCACTCCCAGCCGTGCTGGCCGACGACGAGAAGGCGCGGTGCGGCGGCGCCCATCCTTTCGATCAACTGCCGCCAGACGTGCAGGATCAGCCAGTGATTCTTGCGCGGTTCGATCGTGCCGAGCATGACGAAGTACGGCGGTCGCAGCGGTGGGTGGCTGTCAGCCCGCGGCCACTGCGGCGGCGCCAGCGGCGCCACCACTGCCGGTGGCATCGGCTGGTGGTGCTCTGCCGCGTAGTGTCGCATCGCGTCGAGCGTTGCCTGCGAGTTGAGGATGACTGCGTGCCCGGTTGACAGAACGGTCTGCATGCGAATGCGGTGTCGCGTTGACTCACCCGGCCGGCAGTACTCTGGGTAGCTCAGCGGAATGAGGTCGTGGACGAAGAAGACGGGCCGCAAGGGCGAGCGATGCAGGAAATGTGCGTAGCGCGCCTGTTCCAGTCCAGCGTGTCCGGTGTTGAGGAGGAAGCGGCTCGACGACAAGCGGACGCAGGTGCTGCGCGGCAGAGCCCTGGCCACCAGCCAGACGATCAGTGCGTTGAAGCGTCGCGAGTCAGCCGGTTCGGAAAGCAGACCGCCGAAGAGGCGCGCCGAGTCGTTGGCGGACAGTTCGATCCATTGTCCGGCAAGGTGTACCAAAGCCGTTGATCGGGGTCCGAAGTGCCTGACGTATTCCAGGCTGACGCGGTCGATGCCGGTCGGCAAACGCCTCTGCAGCCGCCGGTCGAGAAGGCGGGTGACGTCGAGCAGGGTGGCTTTCATTCGCCGGCATGTGCCGCACGCCTGTCGGCGGCGCTGCCCGTCACTTCGTCACACTGTAGGTATTGAGCACCGAGTACGCGGCCGGCATGATGATGCCCAGGAACTTCTGCAACTCGGCTCCCGGCGCGTTGGCGACGTAGAGGACGTCCTTGTTCTGCACCGGGAAACCCTGGGCGACGAAGAAGGTCTCCGGGTTCTTGAGATTGACTTCATACACGACAGGCACCTTTCCCTCGGGCGTGGTTCGCGGCGGCACCGGCAAGTCGAGCACCGCCGGATTCTCGAAGCGGAAGATATAGACCGCGCGCGCATCCGCCAGCCGATCCTGCAATCCCCCGATCCGCCCGAGTGCCTGTGCGAGCGTGATCCCCTGGGCCTCGAAGTTGAGCTCTTCGTTCTTCGCCGTCGCGCCGAGGACGGTGAAGCTCAGCGGCTGGAACAGCGCGGTGATGACGTCGCCCGGCTGCAGAGTGATGTTCTGCTTCGGATCGCGGATGATCGTCTCGAGGGCGAGGGCATGCACCTGTTCGCCGCGTGTCAGCTGCAGCGTCACCTTGCCCACCGGTTGCCGGACGCCGCCGGCGGCAGCGAGTGCGTCGAGCAGTCGCTCGCCGCGCGCCGTCAGTGGCATGCGCGTGCTCGCTGCCACCTCGCCGACGACCGTCACGTTGGACGTCGCATTGCGGATGACGCGGACCAGCACCTGCGGCTGATTGGCCTTGCCGCTGAGACGGCGACCGATCTCGCGTTCGACCTCTTGCGGCGTCTTGTTGGCGACCGGCAGCGAACCGGCAAAGGGGACGCTGAGTGTGCCCTCGCTGCTCACCATCTGCTCGGGGAAGGCAGTGGACCGTGCGGCGGCGACGCCCGAGCGCGGATCGAGGAGGGACGCACCGAAGAGGACGGCTGGCGGTGCCTCCCAGATCGACACCTCGAGGACGTCGCCGGGCCCGATCACGTAACTGAATGGGCCCTTGCTGGCGAGGACCTGCGAAAACAGCTGCTGCTGCTGGCTCGCGACGAGCCGTCGTGCAACGCTGTCGGTGACGCTGACGACCTGGATCAGCGACTCCGGCTGCCGATCCTGTACCTCGATCACCTGCTGTCGGCTCGGTCCGGTCGAGGGTATCCATTCGGGGAAGGTCGAACAGCCGGCAAGGAGGAGCACGGCAAGGCCTGACGACAACCCCGGAAATCTCGAACCGCTGCAATAAGTCACTGTAGCCAAAACGTTTTCCTCACCAGGCGCCGTTTGGCGGCGGCGGCAGGAGCCGGATGCCGGTCGCCGAAGCAGCCAAAGCCCACGAATATATCAGCATTTACCGCCTTGCGTCCGTCGGCAGGGAAGAAGACGGATTCGGCTGGCTGCATGGCTTCAACCGAGTGACCCGTGCGCCCGTCTTGCCACAACGTCTCAGATGAGTGCCAGGGCTTCGACGCGAAAGGACAGTTCGCGTGTGTCCGACGAGCGATCGTCGACCAGCGCCGGAACGAATACCCGATCCGGCATGATCTCGATCTCCGGCAGAGGCCCGGCGGCAGCGGACAGCGGCAGGAAGAGCGAAAAGCGCCCGTGCCCGGCAACGACGCAGCGATGCTCACCCTGCTGCCCGACGCGTACGGTGAGTGACAGTGGCGACGCCAGTGGTGGCGCATGGACGCAGGAGAGGTGCAGGTACGAACTGTTCCCGGCAGGCAAGCAGCGACGCAAGCGGCTCCACGCCAGGACCCGCAGGGTCCGCGCAGTACCACCAGAGCCTGCCTCGGCGATCAGCGGTCGGCGCGCCCAGGTGCCTGGCCGGCCGAGCGAGACGCAGGCCTGCCGCAATCTGATCCGCAGCACTCCCGGTGCCCAGCCATCGACGGTCACAGCGGCAAACGCCTGCGGCAAGGCCAGCCGCAGGCGGGCATCCGCTGCCAGTCGCTGTCGCAGCAATTCGCGGCCGTCTGCCGAAAAGAAGCCGTCCAGCTCCGCCGCAAGTGACTCGATGTCCTGCCGCAGATCGGCTGGCGAATCGCCGTGCGGGTAGCAGGCACACAGCTCCTCGACGTAGGTCAATAGCCAGTGCGGATCGGCTGCACCAAGGTGGCGAGCGAGGACGCGCACACCGTCGCTCGCGATCGTCCGTCGCATGCGCCGCGTGATGCACGCAGCGTGCAGGCGCGATTGCGCCTGCACCTTGGGCAGATGTGCGATGCGGCCGGGAAAGGCAAGAAAAATCCGTAGCCAGAGATCGAAATCGAAAGCCGTCGCCAGCGTCTCGTCCAGTTCGCCGATCTGGTCGAAGACGCTTCGCCGGATAAAGACGCTGGGCTGGCAGATGAAGCAGCCGTCCTGAAACGCGGCCACCGGTGTTGTTGCCGGCAGCGTCGGATAGCGCGCCAATATCCGGC
Source organism: Candidatus Accumulibacter iunctus (assembly GCA_002345025.1). Lineage (GTDB taxonomy): Bacteria > Pseudomonadota > Gammaproteobacteria > Burkholderiales > Rhodocyclaceae > Accumulibacter > Accumulibacter iunctus. The sequence continues at coordinate 44,714 of DDUX01000114.1, forward strand.
CCGACTCGTCGATGTGCTCAGCCTCGCCGAACACCATCGCCAACGACTGATCCGCCTGCAGCCGGGCCACCGCCGCCGCGATGGCGCCGGGAGTGTACAGATCGTCCGAATTCAGCCAGCCGACGATGCCGCCGCGAGCCCGCACCAGGGCCTTGTTGACGGCGTTTGCCGGCCCTGAATCGAGAGCCGAATGCCAGCGCAGACGATCGCCGAACTCGCGCGACAGACGCTGCAGCGTGCCGAGCGTGCCGTCGGTCGATCCGCCATCGGCCACCACCAGTTCGATCGCCGGGTAGTCCTGCTGCAGGACGCTGCGTGCGGCAGCCTCGATGAATTTCCCCTGGTTCAGGGACGGCATGAGGACCGAGACCAGCGGTGCCGTCACGCGCGCGGGCTCCAGCCGGCGGCTGGCGAAAGCCGGCAGGGAAGGCGTCGTCCGGCAGTCGATCGCGTCTGCCGCCGGCAGCGCATCCGCCGGTCCTTGAGCCACCGCGCCGCCCATTCGGTATCCGGGGTCATTCCCACTGCCACCAGGCATCTCCTCGCGTGTTCAGTCTCCGCCAGCGGCGGTGCGGCACCATCATACGGCATTGGTCCTGTCCGCAAGCTTGGCGGCAGCCGTCATGCCGCTCATCACGGCTTTTCCTCGGTCAGGCGGCCGATCCGGTATGTCGTGAGCAACTCGTCGGCGCGAGCCGAATGCGGCCGTCCCCGGTTCTTGGTGTCGTAGGCTTCGGTCGCTTCGCGGCCGCACCAGGGGACGACCTCACTCGGGCGCGACGGGTGCTCGGGCAGATAGGTGCTGAGATCATGCACGACGCCGCGAATCGCCATCCAGCAGTCGTCGGGCAGCGAATGCCTGGCGAGTTCGGCTGCCGGGATCGTCCGCTCGCCCGCCGGCGGCCCGGCCGGGTCTGCCGCCGGCCACCAGTGACCGACGCTCGCTACGGTAGCGACGAGCAGCCAGAAGACGGCCGTGGCGTAAAGGTATAGTCGGCGCATCAGCGGAAGTCGAAGTTCTCGTAGTGGATGTGGCGGGCGGTGACGCCGCGCCAGCGCAGCGCCTGTCTGACGGCGGCGACCATCGCCGGTGGCCCGCACAGGTAGCACTCGCTGCCGCTGAGGCCACGTGTGGCGGGAAGCAGCGATGCCACATCCGGTGGCTGCTTGCCGGTAGCCTGCGCGTGCAGCGACAGCAGTGGGTCGGCAGCGGCGAGCGCGCGCAGCTCGGGCAGATAAGCGGCGTCGGCCTCGCTGCGGTAGAGATAGACGAGAACCGTCGGCTGGCTCAGCGGGCCGGCGCGCAGCAGGGCGAGGAAGGGCGTGACGCCGATGCCGCCGGCCAGCCACAGTTGGGGAGCGGCCGGCCGGTCGGCGAGAAAGCTGCCGAAGGCTCCATGGATCCGCGCCGGAACTCCGGCTTCGATCGACTGCAGGTGTCGGGTGCAATCACCCAGAGCCTTGACGCCGACCCGAATCTCGCCGTCGATGCCGATCGAACTGACGGTGTACGGATGGAACTGGCCGCAGCCGCGGAACCTTGCGCTGGCGAGGAAGGCGACGAGGACGAACTGCCCGGCTGCGGCGGCGATCGGTTCGGCCAGCGGTCGCAGGGCGATCTCGACGACGCCGTCGGCGACCGGAGTCGCCGTCTGCACGATGTACGGGCGGGCGGCGAGGCCGGCATCGTCGCGGATGAAGCGCCAGCCAAGCAGCACGGTCGCCAGTGCCAGCAGCGGCAGCACCGGCTCCTCGATTCCGAGTTGCAGCAGGTGGCCGAGGCCGAGGAGGACGCCGATGCCGAGTGAGGCGTGCAGCCAGCGCCAGCTCCGATACGGAATCCGTGCCGCGAAGGTGCATGCCAGTCCAAACATCAGCAGCAGCAGGGACAGCCAGCCGAGGCGCACGGCCCAGCCCGGCCCGAAGGGCGACAGCGTCTGCCAGGCGACGGCCGGGAACTGCGGCCAGGAATCGGCTGCGAGTGCCAGGGGATGTGCGAGCAGCATGACATAGGCGACGACGCCGGCGCGGTGGTGCCACTGGTACATACGTTCCAGGCCGCCGAGCCAGCGCGACAGCCAGGTCTCGCGCAGCATCAGCAGCAGGCTGCCGAGCAGCAGACCGCAGCCAGCCCAGCCAAGGATGATGCCGAGGCTGCGCGGCAGCGACAAATCCTCGGGCAGCGCCCAGTACACGGGAGCCACCGCTGCCGTCAGCAGGAGCAGCGGGATCGGCAGCCGGTGCAGGGTGGACTTCAGCATGCTTCGTTGTGGCGATCAGTCGGCATGCTGGTGGGGATCGGCTGGCCGCTGCAGGTGTTCGCAGATGTCACGACGGCCCCGTGGCAGATCGAGCCCGCGCTGTCGCGCGCGCTCTTCCATCAGCCGGTGATGATCGACCTGGTAGCTGCGGCATTCGGCGTAGGTTCTGAAACCGCGAATCCTGGCCTGATGCTCGATCCGCTCTTCCGGTGTCATCAGTTGCCAGCCGCGGGTATTCGCCTCGCTCGCCCGCCAGGGGCCGCTGCCGGCGGCCGGGGCGGCGAAAGCGAGGAGCAGCACGATGGGAAGGATTCTGTTCATTGTCCGGTGCAATGGATGGACGGTCATTGTCGATCGATCCGGCCGGTGGGAGCAAGCGCGTTTGCCACGCCGAGGCCGGGCGCTGCGGCGGAACGGGCGGCTGCCGCAGGTTGCGGGCGTGCCGGCCGGCACTGACCCTGGGGTCGGGTCGCTCGGCGGCCGGGAGGTGTCGCTGCCCGGTCCGCTTCAGCCCGCCGCATCGTTCCCCGGCGGTGTCGCCGGCAACAGCCGATGCACCAGCCAGGAAGTGCCGATGGCGCCGGCGACCAGTGCCAGGGCGACGCGGATGTCGTTGAGTGCTGCCGGCGCGGCGATGAGAAGAACGCCGAGTCCAAGCATCATCAGCCCGGACAGCAGCTTGAGCAGCCGGCCTTCGGCTGTGGAAAGCCTGTGCGAGCCGAGGGTATGGGTGAAGACGAGGGTGATGAGCAGCAGCGGCAGGACGTAGATCAGGTTGTAGAATGCGAGGTAGGCATAGTGTTGCCACGGCGGCAGGTCCGACAGTGTCAGCAGCCGCGTGTAGACCATCGGAAAGCCGGCGGTGCACAGGAGTTCGTAGGAATTGGCGGCGATCGCCAGGGCGACGGTTCCGAGCGTCAGCGCCGGCAGGCTTTCCGCTCGCAGCAGCCCGCGCATCCGCCGGTAGAGCCCGGGCTTGGCGGTTTCAGGGATGCTCAGCGACAGCCCTTTCCTGAACCAGAAGTAATCCTTGATGTTGAGCAGCGCGACGACGATAGCGAGACCCCCGGCCGCCGTCGTCACCAGGGCGATCTCGCCGAGCCAGCGAAAGACATTCAGCCAAGCGGCCATGAACACGAAGTAGATGAGGCCCGAGAAGAAGAGGAAGACGCTGCCGATGAACAGCATGCGGGCGCGACTGCCGGCGTGGATGAGCAGCGAGAGCAGGAACAGGAGGACGAAGAAGGCACACGGATTGAAGGCATCCAGGCCGGCAATGAGGACGGTGAACACGGGTAGCGAGAGTTGCTCCGGGGTCAGTCTTCCGAGCAGCGGCAGATCGATTCCGGGCGCCTGCACGTTGGCCGCGTCGATCACCCCGGGCGTCCTCCCGCCCCCATCGCGGCATGACTGCAAAGCCTCCTCGAGTGCTCGCCCGGTCGTTTCCGGCCGGTCGAAACCGACTTCCATCCGTCCGCAGAAGACGAAGGCGGGAACGCTGCTCGCTTCCTGTCCCAGGGATTCGGCCATCGCAACGTAGTCCGCGACCGCTTCCGGATCGGCCGAGAGGTTGCGGCTGTGCAGCAGCAGCCAGGGATGGCGCGTCGGCAGTGCTTCGACGAATGGGCGCGCGGCTTGGCAATGCGGACAGCTGCTGGTCCAGAAGAAGTACAGGTGAACCCGTCGCTCGCCAGCAGGGTTGCTGTCGATCCACGTCGACGATGACGTAGCCGCTGCGACAAGCGCCGAAAGTGCGGTGATCGCCAGCAGGCAGAGCTGCCGCAGGCGGGTACCGCTGGCGAGGCATCGGCAGGGCCGGCAGGTCGGCATGCGCGTCACAGCAGCCAGTTGAAGACGTAGCCCACGAGCAGGATGCCGAATGCCACAACGCCGGCAAAGGTGGCGATCAACGTCGGCCTGATCGCCTTCCTGAGAATGATCATCTCCGGTGCCGACAGCGCGATCACCGCCATCATGAAGGCGAGGACCGTCCCGAGCGCGGCGCCCTTGCCGATCAGCGCCTCGACGATCGGGATGATCCCTGCCGCATTGCTGTACATCGGCACCCCGAGCAGAACCGCTGCGGGTACCGCCCACCAGACATCACGGCCCATGAACGAGGCCATGAAATCCTCCGGCACGTAGCCGTGGATGCCGGCGCCGAGGCCAATCCCGGCCAGCACGTAGGGCCAGACCTTGCCGACGATCTCGCGTACGTGCGCGCCACCGGTCTGCAGGCGCTGCAGCCAGGAAAGCTGCTCGCCATCCACTGCTGCAGCCGGGCGGGCGAGGATTGCCTGCACCCAGTCCTCGAGGTGGGCTTCCATCCGCAGTCTGCCGATCACCAGTCCGGCGACGATGGCCACCAGCAGCCCGAGGCCGAGGTAGAGGGCGGCGACCTGCCAGCCGAACATGCCGAACAGCAGCACGAGGGCGACTTCGTTGACCATCGGTGCCGAGATCAGGAAGGAGAAGGTTACCCCGAGCGGCACGCCGGCGGAGAGAAAGCCGATGAACAGTGGCACCGCCGAGCATGAGCAGAACGGTGTGACGATCCCCAGCGTGGCTGCCAGGACGTTGCCGAGGCCTTCGCGTTTGCCGGCAAGCAGTGTCCGCGTCCGCGCCGGCGAGAAGAAGGTCTGGACGACGCCCATCACGAAAACGATGCCGGTCAGGAGCAGCAGGACCTTCGGCGTATCGTAGAAGAAGAAATGCACCGCCTCGCCGAAGCGGGTCGCCCGCGAGAGTCCGGTGACCGCGAGCACGGCGTCGGCAAAGGCGGTGAGCTGGCTGTAGGCAACCAGCCAGAGCACGGCGCCTGCGGCAAGTCCGACCAGCCAGCCGGCGAGCGCGGTGTTGCCACTCGTTGCGATGCCCAGGATGTTCTTCATGCGGCGGCTCCAGTCACTTCCTTGCCTTGATGGCGTTGGCGATGTGCAGCAATGGTGGCTTCCGTTCCCGTAGACGAACGAGTGGCAGGAAGGACGCAAGCTTGCGGCAAATCGCTGCGCCGTCCGATCAGGGTGGCGAGATGCGGATCATCTCGCTGGTCGGCGATCACGGCAACATGCTGCGCTGCGGAACCGGCGTGCTGCCCGCAGGTGGGCGCTGCCGGCGGTGGCGCAACCCGGCCAGGTAGCGCGTCCGGCGTGCAGCCAACCGGCGATCGCGGTCCGTGATGGCTGGAAGTGCCTTAGACTACCGTCTCCAGACCCCTGAAGGAGAAGAAGATGATTGGCTATGTGACGCTTGGGACGAACGACCTGCCCAGGGCTGCGGCCTTCTATGACGAGCTGTTGAAGGAAGTCGGCGCTCGGCGCCTGTGGGAGTTTCCGCGCGGAATTGCCTGGGGAGTGGCCGAGGACCAGCCCAGTCTCTGCATCATGACACCGTTCGACGGACGCCCGGCGACCGTCGGCAACGGTGTCATGGTGGCGCTGGCGGCCAGCTCACGCGAGCAGGTGGGGCGCGTCCATGCGAGGGCGCTCGCTCTCGGTGGCACCGATGAAGGTGCGGTCGGTCCGCGCGGTGACGGCTTCTACGCCGGCTACTTCCGCGATCTCGACGGCAACAAGCTCGCAGTCTTCTGTTTCGGCTAGCAGCGGTGGTCAGCGGCAAGCCGTGCTTCCTGTTTCCCGGGGCGCTGCCGGCATCATCGGCGGCGTCGCTCCGCGGTGGACGCGGGCACGGCTAGAGCGGCGGACGCGGCGTGAAGCCGCAGACCCTCCCGTCGTCGTCGAAGCGGACCCGGCAGCCCTTCGTCAGTGCTTCGCGCAGCCGCCGGCGGGCGCGCTGAATCCGCGACTTGGCGCCGGCGAGCGAGATGCCGAGCTGATCGGCGAGCTGCCGCTGCGGCGCGCCGCCGATGTCGCAGAGCGTGATCGCCAGCCGATCCGCCGGCGAAAGCCCGGCGAGCACTCGCGGCAGGCATTGGCTGAGTTCATCGACCGCTGCCGCAGCCTCGCTCTCGGGTGCGGCCAGATCATCGGGCAGGGCGATCGACTCGCGTGACGTCCGCAGGTGATCGGCGAGCGCGTTGTGTGCGACGCGAAACAGCCAGGCGCGCCGGTTGTCGATCGCGCAGAACTGCTCGCCCTGCCGCCAGGCCTTGATGAAAACCTCCTGCAGCAGTTCGTCGGCGTCTTCGACCCGGGCCAGCCGGTGTCGCAGATAGCGCTGCAGCTCGCCTTCGCACGCCGACCACGCTGCCAGCAGGCAGGGCATGTTCATGCACGGCCGCGCCGGTGCGTCACCCGCTGTCGCCTGTAGCCGAGGCGGGCCGGTTGGCCGTCGGCAGGGCCGCTTGCACCGCCGGCCTGACCCAGCAACGGCGGCGGTCCAGCATCGCCAGGGAGCGCGCGCCGAACACTCATCCGGCAGCGGGCGGCGACGGAAACCAGTGTGTCGTTCGCCGGCAGATCTCGACCAGGGCCAGCATGACCGGCACCTCGATCAGTACCCCGACGACGGTCGCCAGCGCCGCGCCCGAGGAGAGTCCGAAGAGCATCACGGCGGTGGCGATCGCGACTTCGAAGTGGTTCGAGGCGCCGATCATCGCTGCCGGAGCGGCGTCCCGGTAGGGCAGACGCAACCACAGCGCCAGGGCATAGCCGAGAGCGAAGATCAGCACCGTCTGCAGGAAAAGCGGGATGGCGATCCAGACGATGGTCAGCGGGTTGGCCAGGATGACCTCCCCCTTGAACGAGAACAGCAGCACCAGCGTGATCAGCAGGGCGACGATGGTGATCGGCGTGAGGACGTGCAGGAAGCGTTCCTTGAACCAGACCTCGCCCTTGCGGGCGATGATCCAGCGGCGCGACAGGTAGCCGGCGACCAGTGGCAGCGCAACGTAGATGCCGATCGACAGCAGCAGCGCCTGCCACGGCACCGGCAGGCGACCGACGCCGAGCAGAAAGCCGCCGAGAACGCCGTAGAGCACCAGCATGGTCAGCGAATTGATCGCCACCATGACCAGCGTCAGCCCGTCGTTGCCGCGCGCCAGGTAACCCCAGACGAGGACCATCGCTGTGCACGGAGCGACGCCGAGCAGGATGCAGCCGGCGAGGTAGCTGCGCCACAGCGGCACCTCGAGCATTCGGACGCCGTCGTGCAGAACGACGACGCCGGCGCCGTGCGAAGCACCGACGGGCAGGTCGAGCCCGAAGGGCATCTTCACCAGATCGACGGCATCCTCGCCGATCAGCGTCCGCAACAGGACGCCGAGGAAGAGGAAGGCGATGGCATACATGGTGAAGGGTTTCACCGCCCAGTTCACGAAGAGCGTCAGCAGCACCGGTCGGCCGCTGCGTCCGGCCTGGATGACCGAGGCGAAATCGATCTTGACCATGATCGGGTACATCATGAAGAACAGGCAGATGGCGATCGGGATCGAAACGACCGGCGCGCCAGCGACGTCGAGCGTCATGCGATCGAGACCCTGGGCGACGCCGGGAGCGAGCTTGCCGAGGGCGATGCCGCCGGCGATGCAGAGCAGCACCCAGAGACTCAGATAGCGCTCGAAGACGCTGCTCATCGTGCGCGGTTCGGCGTCCTCGACGCCGTTGCGCTCTCCCTGGGGGGCGTTGCTCATGTCGGTTGTGGCCGCTGGTGGCCATTTGGGCATCAATGGACGAACACTAGCAGAATTTTAGGATTTTGGAAACATAGAATCAGACTGCGGGAGGAAAGCGAACTGGATCACCGGCGCTGCGCTACCGCTTACCGAGCGATCGGCAGCAGGCCGGCCATGATGGCGATACCCGGTCAGCCGCCTGCGGCGCAGGCAAGGCACGCGGCCAAGGGATGCCCGTGTCGTTTCTCGCAGGAGGAGATCAGGCT